>JBMSQF010000010.1:0-48442 GCA_049423145.1 Burkholderiaceae bacterium | reverse complement strand
CCAGCGCCTTCACGCGGCTCTGCGCCTGTCGGGCCTTGGTGGCCTTGGCCTTGAAGCGATCGATGAATCGCTGGAGCTGCGCCACCCGCTCCTGTTGGCGTTCGAAGGCGGCCTGCTGCTGCATCAGGCGCTCGGCCCGCATGGATTCGAAAGCGGTGTAGCCACCGCCATAGCGGGTGAGGTGGGCGTCTTCCAGATGCAGGGTCACGCGCGTGACCGCATCCAGGAATTCGCGGTCGTGGCTGATCACCAGCAGTGTGGCCGGGTGCCGCTGCAGCCAGGCTTCAAGCCAGACCAGTGCATCCAGGTCGAGGTGGTTGGTGGGCTCATCCAGCAACAGCAAATCTGCCGGACACATCAGGGCCCGCGCCAGTTGCAACCGCATGCGCCAGCCGCCGGAGAAACTGTTGACGGGGTCATCGAGCTGCTCCACGGCAAAACCCAGGCCCAACAGGAGCGTCTGCGCCCTCGAGCGTGCATCGAAGCTGCCCGCTTGCGCCAATGCAGCGTGGGCCTCACCAATGCCGTCCCCATCGCCGCGGGTTTCGGCCTCAGCCAGCAATTGGCGTGCAGCCATCAAGGGCAGATCGCCTTCCAACACGAACTCAGTGGCCGGCAGGTCGGTCTCGGGCATGTCCTGGGCCACTTCGCCCGTGCGCCAATGCCTTGGCACCGTCAGGTCTCCCCGGTCGGGGTCGAGTCGCCCAGCCAGGGCGGAAAACAAGCTGGACTTACCGGCACCATTGCGACCGACCAGGCCGATCTTCTCGCCGGGGTTGAGGGTCACCGAGGCGCCTTCTAGCACCACACGCGTTCCGCGGCGCAGGGTCAGGTCGCGCAGCGTGATCATGAGCGCGTCGGTCGTGGCGGGGCGGTGCCCAACGGGTTCGCGCGGCCAGACCACGCGCGAAGCGCGGATGCCGGCAAGGCCAGTACGGCCGCCGAACCGGCCGAGTTCTCCAACCAAAGGGGCTCCAGCCCTTGCGAACCGCAGAAGGCCGCCTCGAAGTGGTGGCGCTCGTGGCCGATCTCCAGCACCAGCCAACCGTCCTGAGCCAAATATCGGCCCGCGTCTCGGAGCAGCGGACGAATGAAGTCCATGCCATCCACGCCGCCGTGAAGCGCCCATTCGGGTTCGGCGCGGAACTCGGCAGGCAATTTGCGCATGGAGTTCGCGTTCACATAAGGCGGGTTGCACACGATGAGGTCATAGAGGCGATCTGGAACCGCCTTCAGCCCATCGCCCTGCCAGAGCTCAAAGCGATCCTGCAGCCCATGCCGCTCGCGGTTGATGGCGGCCACCGCGAGGGCATCGGCACTGAGGTCGCTACCGTCGACCCGGGCCTGCGGCCATGCCAGGGCACAAAGTACGCCAAGGCTACCGTTGCCGGTACACAGGTCCAACACGGCCTCGGGCTCGCGCCCCAGAAGATCGTCCAGATCGCCGTCGGCGAGGTTCTCTGCGATCAAAGACCGCGGCACGATGGCGCGTTCGTCCACGTAGAAAGGGACACCTTGCAACCAGGCTTCGTGCGTGAGGTAGGCGGCAGGCTTTCGCTCCTGGATGCGGCGGGTCACGAGATGGTGCGCTTGGGCGATTTCCGACTTACCCAGGACCCGTTGGGCCACGCTGTCCAGATCGTCCAGGGGGAGACCGAGTGACCACAGCACCAGCCAAGCGGCTTCGTCAAAGGCCTGGGTGGTGCCATGCCCAAACGAAACGCCCGACTCGGCGAGTCGGGCGGCTTCGGCTTCGATCAGCGCCAGGATCTTCAATCAGGCGCGCAACAAGTCGTTGATGCTGGTCTTGGCCCGGGTCTGCGCGTCCACCTTTTTCACGATGACTGCGCAGTAGAGGCTGTAGGTGCCGTCCGCGCTGGGCAGATTGCCGCTGACCACCACGGAGCCTGCCGGAACCCGCCCGTACATCACTTCCCCAGTGGCTCGGTCGTAGATCTTGGTGCTCTGACCGATGTAGACACCCATGGAGATCACCGAGTTCTCCTCCACGATCACACCTTCCACCACCTCGGAGCGGGCCCCGATGAAGCAGTTGTCCTCGATGATGGTGGGATTGGCTTGCAGGGGTTCGAGCACGCCGCCAATTCCCACGCCGCCGGACAGGTGCACGTTCTTGCCGATCTGTGCACACGAGCCCACGGTGGCCCAGGTGTCGACCATGGTGCCTTCATCCACATAGGCGCCGATGTTCACGTAGCTGGGCATCAACACCACGTTCTTGGCGATGTATGAACCGCGGCGGGCAACCGCAGGCGGTACGACCCGAACGCCGGTTTCGCGCATCTGTGCCTCATCGAGATGCGCGAATTTGGTCTTGACCTTGTCGAAGAAGCCCAGGTCGCCGGCACGCATGACCTGGTTGTCACTGAGTCGGAAACTCAGCAGCACGGCTTTCTTCACCCACTGATTGACCTGCCATTGGCCCACTGCCCGACGCTCGGCCACTCGGATGCGGCCCTTGTTGAGGTCGGCGATCACGTGTTCGACGGCCTCGCGAACCTCTGGCGCATTCAGGGCGTTGATCTGGGTACGGGCCTCCCAGGCGACGTCGATGATGGATTGCAACTGGGCGGTACTCATGATGGGCGGTATTCCTTGGTGAACTGATGGATGCGGCGGGCCGCCTCGAGACATTCCTCGACGCTGGCCACGAGGGCCATGCGGATGCGGCCGGCGCCGGGGTTGGCGCCGTGCGCGGTGCGGGCCAGCAGACTGCCCGGCAACACCGACACATTGTATTGAGCGAGCAGTTGCAGCGCGAAGTCGATGTCGTTCCCACCGGGCACTCCGGCCCAAAGATAGAAGCCGGCATCGGGTCGCGCCACGTCCAGCACCTGAGCCATTAGGGGGGTTACCTGATCGAACTTGAGCCGATAAAGCGCACGATTGGCCTGTACATGCTCCTCGTCGTTCCAGGCGGCCGTGCTCGCCAGCTGGACCGTGGGGCTCATCGCACTGCCGTGGTAGGTGCGATAGAGCAGAAAGTTTTTCAGTATCCGGGCGTCACCGGCCACAAAGCCCGAGCGCATGCCTGGCACATTGCTGCGCTTGGAGAGGCTGGTGAAGGCCACCAGCCGTGTGAAGTCGCTGCGCCCAAGCCGTTGCGCGGCCTGCAGCGAGCCCAGCGGCGCGTCATCGCCAAAGTAAATTTCCGAATAGCACTCATCGCTGGCGATCACAAAGCCGTGACGATCGCTCAATTCAAACAGGCGCGCCCACTCCTGCATCGGCATCACTGCGCCCGTCGGGTTGCCCGGCGAGCAGACGTACAGCAGTTGCGTGTGGGACCAGGTTGCCGCGTCGATCTGTTCCCAATCCGCCTGGAAATTGCGGGCAGGGTCACTGTTGGCGAAGGCGATGCGTGCACCCGCGAGCAGGGCCGCGCCCTCGTAGATCTGATAGAAAGGGTTCGGACAGACGACTGTGGCGCCGGGCCGGCTCGGATCGATGACGGTTTGTGCCAGGGCGAAGAGCGCTTCGCGTGAACCGTTGACCGGCAACACCTGGGTGTCGCGGTTGAGGGCGACCGCATAGCGTCGTTCAACCCAGGCCGCGATGGCCGCACGCAGCGCCGGTTCACCCGCCGTGGCCGGATAGCGGGACAGGCCGGACCGTGCGGCCAACAGGGCATCCTCAACGAGCGGCGGGGTAGGGTGTTTGGGTTCTCCGATACCCAAACTGATGGGGGCGAGCGCCGGGTTGGGCGTGATCCCCTGTGCGAGCGCGCGCAAACGCTCGAAGGGATAGGGCTGCAGGCTCTGCAGCAGCGGGTTCATCGTCCGTCCGCCGTTCAGCCGGCCAGACCCGTGGCCTGCTCGAAAGTCGGGAGGTCCACCCGCGCTTGGGGCTTCCATCCCTTCTTTCGATGTTCGGCCACCACGTTTGTATAGATGCCTCCTCGGACATACCACTTGGCGGTGATCCGGATGTAGCGGGGCTCGGTGACTTTCACGATATCGGTGAGGATGCTGTTGGTGACCTTTTCGTGGAACGCGCCCTCATTGCGGTAGGACCACATGTACATCTTCAGGCTCTTGAGTTCCACGCACCAACGGTCGGCAATCATCTCGATGGTGAAGTGGGCGAAGTCGGGCTGCCCGGTCAGGGGGCAAAAGCAGGTGAACTCCGGCACTTGGAACTGGATCACGTAGTCGCGCTGGGGTGCGGGATTGGGAAATACATCGAGTTGCTTGCTCGGCGTGCTCGGCGGCGCCGAGGGCTTGGCGCGCTGTGATCTGATGGGGGTTTTGGCCATGGCGCAATGCTATCATCCTCGGCGTTTCCGACCTTGGTTGGTCGGGAATTTATCCTGATAAATCAAGTACTTGCGAACGAAGTTCGCATCAGCGTCCGGGAGCCCCATGAGGCTGCGATCGATCAAGCTGGCGGGGTTCAAGTCCTTCGCCGATCCCACCACCTTTGAACTTCCGGGCCAGCTCGTGGGCGTGGTGGGCCCCAACGGGTGTGGCAAGTCCAACATCATGGATGCCGTGCGCTGGGTGCTCGGGGAGAGCAAGGCATCTGAACTGCGTGGCGAGTCCATGCAGGACGTGATCTTCAACGGCACCACCAACCGCAAGCCCGCCAGTCGAGCCAGTGTGGAACTGGTGTTTGACAACAGTGCGGCCCGTGCAGGCGGCCAGTGGAACCAGTTCGGTGAGATTGCCGTCAAGCGCGTGCTTACGCGGGATGGCAACAGCAGCTACTTCATCAACAACCAGGCGGTGCGCCGGCGCGATGTCCAGGATGTGTTCCTGGGAACCGGTCTGGGACCTCGCGCCTACGCCATCATCGGTCAGGGAACCATCAGCCGCATCATCGAAAGCAAGCCCGAGGAACTCCGTCTCTTTCTCGAGGAGGCGGCCGGTGTTTCGAAGTACAAGGAGCGTCGTCGCGAAACCGAGAACCGCCTGAAGGACACCCGCGAGAACCTTACCCGCGTGGAGGACATCCTCCGCGAACTCAACGCGAATTTGGACAAGCTTGAGCGACAGGCGGAGGTGGCTGCCCAATACCGCGCGCTGCAAGAGCAGGGTACCCTCAAGTTGCATCAGCTCTGGTTCCTCAAGCACCGCGATGCAGCGGCAGAAGAGGAGCGGGTCAAGGCGGCGGTCCGCGAAGCGGTCAATCAGCTTGAGGGCCGGGTGGCTGAACTGCGCGAGGTGGAAGCTTCGCTTGAGTCCGTGCGGCAGGCGCACTACGCGTCCAGCGATGAGCTTCACGAGGCGCAAGGTGCCTTGGGTGAGGCTTCCCTGGCCGTGAGCCGGCTTGAGGAGCGCATCCGCTATGTGGTCGAGGGGCGCGAGCGTGTTCAGGCTCGACTGGCGGAATTGCGAGCGCAGGATGCGCAGTGGGGTGAGCGCCAGCAGGCGGCCCGTCTGGAATTGGAGGCCCTGGCGGTTGAGCAGGAAGCGGCGGCTGAACAGGTGGCGGTCTTGGCGGCTCAGGTCGAGGAGCAGGCGCAAGCCCTGCCCGACGCTGAAGAGGCTGTGCGAGCGGCTCAGCAGCGTGCCCAAGAGCAGCGGCAGCGGGGCGTTGAGGTGCAGCAGCAGATTCAGTTGCTCGCGGCCGAAAGCCGGAACTTGGACGAGCAGCTGCGGGGACTTCAGGCCCGGCGTGATCGCCTCTCCGGTGAACGTCAGGGATTGAGTGGGCCCGATGCGGCGCGCCTGCAGAACCTGCAGATGTCGCGACAGGACGCACAACAGGTGGCGCAGGAAGCGGCGGCTCGCTTGTCCGAGGTCACCGAGCGCTTGCCCGGACTGGAGGAGGTCCGGCGCTCGGCTCAAGAAGATGCCAACCAACAGTCTGCCCTCCAATCCTCGCTGAACGCGCGCCTGGACGCTCTGCGGGCGCTGCAGGAGAAGGTGCAAACCGAAGGCAAGCTCAAGCCCTGGCTCGAGCGACATGGGCTGTCCACACTCAGCGGCCTGTGGACGCGGCTGCACATCGAGCCCGGGTGGGAAAGCGCCTTAGAGTCTGCTTTGCGCGAGCGGCTGCATGCCTTGGAGGTGGGCCGCCTGGATACCCTCAAGGCGTTCAGTGCGGATCCGCCCCCCGCCAAGCTGGCGTTCTACAGCGCCATGCCCGATGGGGTGGGGCAGGGGGTCGATTCGACGGCTGCTGCCGCCCAGCCGCCGGGACCTGCCCTCATGAGCCTGGTGCGAACCGATGGAAATGACCGGTTGCGCCATCTGCTGCGCGATTGGCTCGAGGGGTTCTACACCGCGGGCTCCCTGGATGAAGCCTTGGCCTTGCGGGGGCGCCTTCGCCACGGTGAGGTGCTGATCACCCGTGAGGGGCATTCCGTGAGCGCTGAAGCTGTGGCGTTCTATGCGCCCGACTCCGAGCAGGCGGGATTGCTGGCACGGGCGCAGGAGATTGAAAACCTGCAGACACAGCACCGGGCGCAATCACTGATCGCCGACGACGCCCGTTCCGCCTTGGTGCGCGCCGATGCGGCCTGTACCGAAGCCAGCTTGCGGGCCGCCCAGTTGCGACAGGAGGCGGCGGCAACACAGTCGCGCGCCCACGATTTGGAGGTTCAGTGGCTGCAGCTGAGCCAGCAGAACCAGGCCGCTCAGGAGCGAGCCGATCAGTTGGAGGGGGAGCTCACCGATATCGATGCCCAGGTGGAAGCCCTGCAGGAGCGCCGCGCCAGTGGTGAGGCACGATTCGAAGAATTGGACCAACAGCTCGCCTTGGAGCAGGAACGGCATGCCGAACTCGATGAGGCCGTCATCGAGCAGGAGCGTCGCCTGGCTCAGGCGCGTGAACAGCAGCGCAGCCTGGAGCGCCAAGCCCAGGAAGCCGAGTTCGCTGGCCGCAGTTTGCAAGCGCGGTGTGAAGAGCTCCAGCGCGTGGTGCAGACGGCGGATGCTCAGATCCAGGCGAACGAAACGTCGTTCCAGGCCGCCCAGGCCGAGCTGCAAGAGCTTGATGATGCATCGGCCCAGTCTGGGCTGCAGGCTGCATTGGAACAGCGGCTGCTGCGTGAGCAGGCGCTGGCAGCGGTGCGACAGCGCTATGAGGCCCTGAATGCCCAATTGCGCCAAGTCGATGAGCAACGCATGGGAATTGAACGGAGTCTTCAGCCCTTGCGTGAGCGCATCACTCAGTTGCAGTTGGAAGAGCAGGCCGCCTCCCTGGGAGGCGCACAGTATCTCGAACAGCTCAAGGCGGCTGAGATCGATCTTGAAAAGCTGGCCGCTTCCATCGAAGAGGGCGGGGTCAAGCTTTGGGGCCTGCAAGGTGAAATCGACCGCATCAACCGGGACATCAATGCCCTGGGGGCTGTCAACCTGGCCGCCCTTGATGAACTCACGAGCGCTCGCGAGCGCAAGACCTTTTTGGATTCGCAGAGCGCCGATCTGCTGGAGGCCATCACCACCCTGGAGGATGCGATCCGCAAGATCGACCTGGAGACGCGTGACCTGCTCGGCGAAACGTTCCGCCAGGTCAACGAGCATTTCGGTCGGATGTTCCCCACCTTGTTTGGGGGGGGGCACGCGCGCTTGGTGATGACGGGCGATGAGATCCTGGATGCCGGCGTTCAGGTGATGGCGCAGCCACCGGGCAAGAAGAACAGCACGATCCACCTGTTGTCAGGTGGCGAGAAGGCGCTCACGGCCATCGCCTTGGTCTTCGCGATCTTCCAGCTCAATCCCGCGCCGTTCTGCCTGCTCGACGAGGTCGATGCGCCGCTCGATGACGCCAATACCGAGCGTTATTCACGCCTCGTGACCCAGATGGCTGAAGGTACGCAGTTCCTGTTCATCAGCCACAACAAGATCGCGATGGAGATGGCGCGTCAGCTGGTGGGTGTCACCATGCCGGAACAAGGCGTCTCACGGATCGTGGCCGTTGACATGGAGTCGGCGCTGAGCATGGCGGAGGCTGCATGACACTGACGCAGGGTCTGCTGGCGCTGGCCGCGGTGGTCCTGTTTGCGCTGTTGGCGCATGGCGTGTGGGTGTCTTGGCGCGTGCGTCCTCGCCGGGCCGAGCCACCGGCTGCGCGGCTCGAGCCCAGTCTGGAAGGCGCTGGGCTGGATTCGCACACCGATGAAGCCCCCGCCGATCCCGTGGGTGTCGAAGGAGCGCCGACGGCTGTGCCTGACCGTGGAGGCCGCCCCGTCTTGGCTCGCCATCGCGTCGCCAGTATCGACCCGTTGATCGACGCGGTCGCTGAGATTCCGGTCGAGCATCCGCTGGCGGGCGACGCGGTGTTGGCAGCGGTGCCCACGACGCGACGGGCGGGTTCCAAACCCTTGCTGGTTGAGGGATTGAATGCCGAGTCCGGTTTGTGGGAGTCGCCGCAGCATGGGCAGCGCTACAGCGCCTTTCAGGCGGGCGTGCAGATGGCCAACCGCGGCGGCCCGCTCAATGAAATCGAGTACTCTGAGTTCGTTCGCAAGATTGAGCTCTTTGCCGATGCATTGGGCGCATCTGCAGACTTTCCGGACATGAGCGATGTGGTGGCCCGAGCCAAGGAACTCGATGAGTTCGCGCACGCGCACGATGCCCAATTGGCCGTCCACCTGCGGGCCCAGGGCCCCTCCTGGACAGTGGGCTACGTGCAGCAATGCGCGGCGCGTCACGGCATGGTGGCGGGGCCATTGGCCGGGCAGATGATCCTGCCTGCTGCCGATCCTGAAGCCCCACCCCTGGTGTTGCTGACCTTCGATGCGCAGGCGGCACTGGCCGACGACCCTGACCAGTCGGCGCTGCGAAGCTGCACCCTCACCTTGGATGTGCCGCAATCCCAGGAATCCGAAGAGCCCTTCGCCCATTGGCAGCGCCTGACGACCCTACTGGCTCGAGACATGGAAGGTGCGCTGGTGGACGACCAGGGCCATCCCGTCTCGATTCAACAATTCGCAGCGATTCACCTGGAGCTTCAGGACCTTTACCGCGCCTTGGCCTCGCGCGACCTGAGCGCTGGTGGCGCAGTCGCACGACGCTTGTTCAGTTGAGGTCATGGCGTCTGCACCGGACTCTCGGCAACGGCTGGACGAGTTGCGGCGGCTGATCAAGCACCACGCTCGTCGCTACTACGAGCTCGATGAGCCGGAGATCCCGGATGCCGACTACGATCGCCTATTCAGCGAACTCCAGGAGATCGAGTCACGGCATCCGGAGTGGCAAAGCCCGGATTCCCCGACCCAGCGTGTCTTGGGTAGGGCACTGCAAGCGTTCTCACCGGTGGTGCACACGGTGCCGATGCTCAGCATTCGCACGGAGACCGACACCACGGCGCGGGGGGCACGCGACTTTGATGCCCGGATCCGACGTGAAATCGGCTTGGGGCCTGAGGCGGCACCGGTCTCTTACAGCTGCGAGCTGAAGTTTGACGGTTTGGCGATCAGCCTTCGCTATGAGGGTGGTCTCCTGGTACAGGCGGCCACGCGCGGTGACGGCGAGACCGGTGAAGATGTCACCCAGAACATCCGCACCATTCACCAGATTCCCTTGCGCCTGGCTGGTGACCCTTCGCGCTGGCCCGCCGTGCTCGAAGTTCGCGGTGAGGTGTACATGCGTCGAGACGCGTTCGAGGCCCTCAATGAACGGCAGCGCGGTCTCATCGCAGCGGGGCAGCGCAACGAGAAGACGTTTGTCAATCCCCGCAATGCAGCCGCTGGCGCCGTGCGCCAGTTGGATCCGGCCATCGCGGCGCGGCGGCCCTTGAGCTTTTTTGCTTATGGTGTGGGCGATGTGAAAGGTTGGGGAGCGACCAACGCAGACCTGCCCGCCACGCACAGCGCCACCCTGACGGCCTTGGCAGGCTTCGGCTTTCCGGTGGACAGTCACCGCCAGGTGGTGCAAGGCGCTGAAGGTCTGGTGGATTTCCACCGCACGATCGAAGCCCTGCGCGACGCTCTGCCCTTTGACATCGACGGCGTGGTGTACAAGGTGGACGACCGCAGGACACAGGATCAATTGGGTTTTGTGACCCGCGAGCCCCGGTGGGCGGTGGCGCACAAATACCCGGCGCAGGAGCAGATGACGGTGCTGCGCGCGATCGACATCCAGGTGGGTCGCACCGGCAAGTTGACGCCAGTGGCCAAGTTGGAGCCGGTGTTCGTCGGCGGCACGACGGTCAGCAACGCCACCCTGCACAACGAAGAAGAGGCGCGCCGCAAGGATGTTCGGGAGGGCGACACGGTGATCGTGCGCCGAGCCGGAGATGTCATTCCAGAGGTGGTCGCCGTTGTGCTTGATCGCCGTCCGGTCGATGTGGGTCCGCCCCTCGACCTGGTGCAGCGGCTTGACGGCCGCTGCCCGGTGTGTGCGAGCCCGATTGCCCGGGAGGAAGGCGAGGTGGATTGGCGCTGCACGGGCGGTCTTTACTGTGCCGCGCAGCGCAAGCACGCGCTGCTGCACTTCGCCGGGCGGCGCGCGCTGGACATCGAGGGGTTGGGCGACAAGCTGGTGGATCATCTGGTAGATGCCGGAATCGTGGCCTCGATACCCGACATCTACCGACTCGGCGTGGCCAACTTGGTTGCACTGGATCGCATGGGTGACAAGAGTGCCGCCAATCTGGTGCAGGCCATTGAGGCCAGCAAGGAAACCACACTGGCGCGCTTCATCTTCGGGCTGGGGATCCGTCACGTCGGCGAAGCCACCGCCAAGGATTTGGCGCGTCATTTTGGTTCCATCGATCGGATCATGGACGCGTCGGTCGACGCGCTGCTCGAAGTGCCGGATGTTGGTCCCGTCGTAGCCGCCAGTCTTCGCGTCTTCTTTGATCAGCCCCACCACCGCGAGATCGTCGAGCAACTGCGCGCCTGCGGCGTGCGCTGGAGCGAAGGGCAAGGCGTCCACGGCGATGCACCGAGGCCTTTGCTGGGCATGACCGTGGTGCTGACGGGCACGCTGCCCACGCTCAGCCGCGACGAGGCCCGTGAACTGATCGAGGCGGCGGGCGGCAAGGTGGCCGGCTCCGTCTCACGCAAGACCAGCTTCCTGGTCGCCGGTGCGGAAGCTGGCAGCAAATTGGACAAGGCGCGTGAACTCGGTGTGGCGGTTCTGGACGAAGCGGGGCTTCGTGAGCGACTGTCGTGCGGCAGCTCTGCCCTGGGCGGGTCGTCTTTCGTGGCTGGTGGTGTGAACGAGCCTCAGGGCTGAAGATCCTTCAAGGGAGATTGCATTGGCGATTCGAGAAATCCTGCGCATGGGTGACGCCCGGTTGCGCCGAGTGGCCGAGCCCGTGCAGGCCTTCGGTACTCGGGAATTGCAGTCGCTCCTGAACGACATGCGCGAGACCATGGTGGCTGCCAACGGGGCGGGGTTGGCTGCTCCGCAGATCGGCGTGAATCTTCAGGTTGTCATCTTCGGTACCGGTGAGGTGAGCCCGCGTTACCCGCAAGAGCCGGCCATTCCCCCAACGGTCCTCATCAACCCGCGGATCACCCCCATGGGCGATGCCCAATCCGAAGGCTGGGAGGGTTGCCTTTCGGTCCCGGGCCTGCGCGGGGTCGTGCCCCGCTGGTCGGAGGTGCGCTACACCGGTTTCGATGAGACCGGAACCCCAATCGACCGGGCTGTGAGCGGCTTTCATGCCCGTGTCGTTCAGCATGAGGTGGACCACTTGCTGGGGGTGTTGTACCCGCAGCGGATGCGCGATTTCACGCGCTTCGGTTTCACGGACATCCTGTTTCCGGAGCTGTCTGCTGCATCGGACGATGACTGAGGCGGTTCAGTCCCAGGAGCCGCAGGGATCTGCGGCTGTCATCGGCGCTTGACCTGGCTGCGTTGAAGGAGAGACGGTGCCCATAGGGTGCCGGCGGGAGGACGGATGGGTAACAGGTTGCACTCAAAGGGATTGGCCACTTCCATATTGGCAGTCTGGACCGCTGTGGGGCTCTCTGGAGTGCCCGATGCGCGTGCCCAGTCGCCGGTGCCCCCGCCGTCGATTCAACCCTGGAGCGCCACGCCGGCCGGGCCACCGCTTGCGCCCAAGGTCGGTCTTCCAAGCACCGGTCCGGTGCCGGCCTGGGAAGCCGTGGAGTCGGCCTCTCGACTGGGGCGCATGGCCCTGGTGGTGGGCGCGGCCCAACTTTGGGACGCCTCGCGAGGCCAGTGGGTGCCGCTGGAATCGAACCGGCCCCTCTCGGTTGGGGACCGCATCCGAACCGAGCGCGATGCCCGCCTTGAATTGCAGGTCGGCTCCCTCGTCCTGATGATGGGGCCCCAGAGTGACCTGGCGTTCGCGCAACTCGATGATGCGGGCGTGCAGGCTCGACTTCAGCAAGGCCATGTCGTGGCGCGGGTGCGAACCGCCCAATGGGCACGCGAGCTGGTCCTGGACACCGCTGAACTTCAGTTGCGCCCAGGGGGACCGGGTCTGTTTCGCGTGGACCGCGATCTGGAGTCGGGCGGACGCAGTGCGGCTGCGGCCTTGCGAGGATCAATGACGGTGGTCGGCGCCGGTAGCCGGCACGATCTGGCCTCCGGCCAGCGCCTTGAGGTGATGGGCCCTGCTGCTGGCGGAACGGTCCGGCGGACGATGCTGCTTCAGGACGACTTTGCCGCATGGGTGGCTGCCCGCGATGGGGTGCCGGATGCGCCCGCCTCTCCCGTGGCCGCAGTCCTGCCGGAGATCACCGGCATGGACCAACTGGAACGGCATGGCCGCTGGGAGTCCCACCCCGACATCGGCTGGGTCTGGGTGCCCCTGACCGTGGCGCCTGCGTGGGAGCCGTTTCGTGATGGCCGCTGGGTTTGGTTACGGCCCGGGGGATGGACCTGGATCGATGACGCGCCCTGGGGCTTCGCACCATCGAACTACGGTCGTTGGGTGCAGTGGCGAAGTCGCTGGGTGTGGGCGCCAAGTCCGATCCGCTACCGCCCGCCGGTCCCGCCACCGGTTTGGGCAAATCATCCGCAGCCCCATGGCCATGCCCACCGGGACGATCGGCGGTGGGGTCGGGACGACGAGCGCCGGGTAAGGATCCCGCGGGTGGAGCCGGTGCTGCCCGCTTTGCCATCTGGCGAGTCGGCTGTCCGACCGCCGCCGGATCGGCGACATGGCTTTGAGCGCCGTGAGGCCGCACCACCCGTCCGGCCCGAACGGGTCGATCGCCCGCCGCCGGGGGATCGTGTCGACCAGCCCAACCGCGGTGATCGCACCGATCGCAGCGAGCGCCAACGGCAAATGGCGCAATGATTGAGAACGGACGCTGAGGCTTGTTGGCACCGGCCACTCACGCAGGCGCAGATCCCCAGGAGATGCCTGTGCGCCGGTCAGGGGCGGGGCAGTAGCCGTGCCAAGGTGGGCCAGATGTTGTCGAGCATGATCGGATGCGCGGCCTCGCGAGGGTGGATGCGGTCAGGCTGAAACAGTTCCTCGGCGCGGGGACCGTCGGCCACCCCTTTGAGGAGAAAGGGCACAAGCGCAGCCTTGGTGGCCTGCGCCACTTCAGTGAACACGGCGGCAAAGGCATCGGTGTAGGCCTTGCCGTAATTCGGCGGTACTTGCATGCCCACCAACAAGGCCTGGGCGCCGGAGGCTTGAACGGTCTTCACCATCGCACTGAGGTTGTCGCGTGTGCTGGCAATGGGCAGTCCGCGCAGCGCGTCGTTGCCGCCGAGCTCGATCACCACATGCGTGGGCCGGTGCTGTTGAATCAAGGCTGCCAGCCGCGACCGCCCCCCTGCGGTGGTGTCACCGCTGATGCTGGCGTTGATCACGCGGGCGCCTTTGCGCTCACGGTCCAGGCGCTGTTGAAGCAGCGCCACCCATCCGCTGCCGCGCGCGATGCCGTACTCGGCCGAAAGGCTATCGCCGACCACCAGGATGACTGTCCCCGACGCTGCAAATCCTGGCGCCGCCATGGCCCCCAGGATCAGGCTACAGTGACGCATCCAAGTGCGACGGTCGACCTGCTCGGCTGCAATCAAACGGCCAGACATGACAGATGCCTTGATGGTGGTGGAACGCGTGAGCAAACGCGTTCAGGATGCTGATGGACTGCTCACCATACTCGATGATGTGAGCTTCGTCCTGCCCCCTCGCCAGACCGTGGCGATCGTGGGGGCATCAGGGTCGGGCAAGAGCACCTTGTTGTCGATCCTGGCTGGCCTGGACACACCAAGCGCCGGTCGGGTCGTGCTGGAGGGTACGGACCTGTTCGAACTCAGCGAGGACCAACGGGCCGACCTGCGTGCCCGCCGCATGGGTTTCGTCTTCCAGAGCTTTCAATTGCTGACGCACCTGACCGCACTGGAAAACGTGATGCTGCCACTGGAATTGATGGGGCATGCAAAGCCCCGAGAGCGGGCGCTCGACATCCTGGATCGGGTGGGCCTGTCCAACCGGGTGGGCCACTACCCCAAGGTTCTTTCAGGTGGAGAGCAGCAGCGGGTCGCACTCGCCCGCGCCTTCGTCGTGAAGCCCGCTTTGCTGTTGGCCGATGAACCCACCGGCAGCCTCGACTTCGCCACGGGTGAACGGATCATGGACCTGATTTTTCGCATGAATCGCGACGAGGGCACCACCTTGGTCATGGTCACCCACGACCAGGCCATTGCAGGACGCTGTGAACGCCGCCTGGTGATCGATGCGGGCCGCCTGTCGGAGTCGACCGAGCGCTCTGGCGGCTCAGCCTAGGCGGCGTTCAGGGCGAGAACTTGAAGTCGGTCTTGGCCTTGTCGCGCAGGCCCTGCTGGTAGCCTTGTAGCTTGTTTTGCACCATTTGTTGGACGAGACGGTCGCGGACCTCGTCCAGCGGCGGGAATTGGGCTTCCCGCGTGTCCTCCAGGCGGATGATGTGCCATCCGAATTGGGATCGGACGGGTTCGCTGGTTTCACCCTTCTTGAGCTTGGCCATCGCCTGTCCGAACTCCGGCACATAGGACTCGGGGCGCGCGAAATCGAGGTCGCCACCACGTTGCGCGGACCCGGGATCCTTCGAATGCTTCTTGGCCAGCTCCTCGAAGCTGCCACCGCCCTTGAGCTGCGCGGCCAAGGCCTTGGCCTCTTCTTCCTTTTCCACCAGGATGTGGCGCGCACGGTACTCCGTGCCCTGCATCTGAGATTTGATCTTGTCGTACTCGGCCTTGACTTCAGCGTCGGTCGGCGGATTCTTGCGCTGCCAATCGGCAAACAGCTCGCGGATGAGCAGCGTCTGGCGCAGGAGCTCCATTTGGCTGCGGTAGTCCGGCGTCGCGGCGATGCCCCGGCGCTCCGCTTCCTGGGCGAAGATTTCGCGCAGAACCACTTCCTCGCGCACGCGCGCTTCCAACTCGGGCGTTACCGGCTGCCCGCTGCGGCTGGCCTGTTGCATCAGGGTGTCGACTCGGGACTTGGGAACCGGTTTGCCATTGACGGTGGCCACGTTTTGGGCAGATGCCCACAGCGGAGCGGCAGCCAGGGCCGCGAGGATCAGCAACTTCTTGTTCATTGGGGGGGGGAGGTCAGTCGTGCGGGCTGCGGGCCTGGATGGCCAGGGCGTGGATGCCCGTTTGGATCAAGCCCTGCAAGGCATCATACACAAGGCGGTGCCGGGCCACCCGCGTGAGTCCCTCAAAGCGTGCGCTGACGATTCTCACGGTGTAGTGACCGCCTTCTCGAGCGCCGGCATGGCCGGCGTGGAGGTGGCTGTCATCCTGAATCGACAGTTCCGTCGGCTGCAAGGCGGCTCGCAGCGCGGCCTCAATCGCCGCTGCGCTGGCACGGGGAGTCGCATGGGGTGCTGAGCCAGAGGGCGTCACCGTGCCGACCCTTCCTCGTCTTCTTGAAGATGCCGGGCCACCCACAAGGCCTGGCCCACGGAGAAAGCCATCAGCAGCCCCATGCCGCCAAAAAGCTTGAAACTCACCCACACCGCGGTTTCGAAGGTGTAGGCCACCCAAAGGTTGAGCACAGCCATCAGGGCAAAGAACAGGGCCCAGGCCCCATTCAGCCGCACCCAGATGGCATCAGGAAGCCTCATCTGCTGACCGAGCAAGGAACGCAGCAGATTCCGGTTCCAGACCCATTGACCGGCAGCCAGCACGCCGGCCATGAGGCCATACAGTACGGTGGGCTTCCATTTGATGAAGGTTTCGCTGTGGAACCAGACGGTGGCGGCCCCCAGGCCCACCACCAGGACCAGACTCACCCACAGCAGGGCGTCAACCTTGCGCCCGCGGGCCAGCGTCGCCACGACCTGGGCGGCCGTGGCCCCCATCACGACCACCGTGGCCAGCAGCACAGGCGCTATGGCAGGTCCGACCACGCCCCCTTGAACGAGGAAGCCCAGGTGTTCTGAAGCCCACCGGGCCGCCTCATCCGGTCGAGCCTCGGCCCATTTGAACGTGGCGAAGAACAGAATGATGGGCAGAAAGTCCAGCAGCAGCTTCAAGCGGCATCTCCTGCACCGTCCTCGGGGGCCTGGGGGCGAAACGCCAGGGAGGCCGAATTGATGCAGTAGCGCAGACCAGTGGGCCGCGGGCCGTCATCGAAGACGTGTCCCAGATGGGCACCGCACCGACGGCACCGCACCTCGATGCGGACCATGCCGTGGCTGTGGTCGGGCAACTCCTCGATCACTTCGCCATCCACCGGTTCCCAGTAGCTGGGCCAGCCACACCCGGCATCGAATTTCGCCCGCGAATTGAAGAGTCGCGCCCCGCAGCACACACAGTCGTAGTGACCGCCTTCCCAGTGGTCCCAGAATCGCCCCGTGAAGGCCCGCTCGGTGGCAGCCTGTCGGGTCACCTGGTACTCGATGGTCCCCAGGGATTCGCGCCATTGGGCGTCGGATTTTCGGACGGGGTAGCGGGGATCGTCGGAGTCGGGCATGAGGGATGTCGGGCGGGCGCCCGGGCGATGCGGGTTGGATACAGCCTCAGTGTAGGCAAGGCCGCACCCCAATTCCCTGACTTCGGGCATGGGAATCAAGGGCTTTTTGGGGTATGCCCTGAGTCGCGGGCATTTCAGGTTCCGGTACCTTTCGGCCCCACCACATCTTTGTTCCTGTTGGTACCTAAAGGAGAACCCGATATGAACCGCTTCAACCGCACGATCCTGGCCGCTTCGCTGGCCACTGGTCTTGCTTTGTCTGCTGGCATGGCGCAAGCCCAGAAGGGCGAGACGGTCAAGATCGCCTGGATCGATGCACTGACGGGCCTGACCGCGGCCACCGGCAAGAACCAGTTGCAGGGGTTCCAGTTCCTGGCCGAGCAGTTCAGCAAGAGCAATCCTGCGGGCGTGAAGTTCGAGATCATGTCCTTCGACAACAAGCTCAGCCCTCAGGAAACGGTGAGTGTGCTCCAGGCGGCGATTGACAAGGGCGTCCGCTACGTGGCGCAGGGCACCGGCACCGGCCCAGCCACGGCCATCATCGACTTCCTGAACCGCTACAACGAGCGCAATCCCGGCAAGGAGGTGCTGTTCCTGAACTACGCGGCGGTGGATCCTGCCTTGACCAACGAGAAGTGCAGCTTCTGGCACTTCCGTCTGGATGCCGACACCTCCATGAAGATGGAAGCCCTGACCACCTTCATGAAGGATCAGAAGGACATCAAGAAGGTCTATCTGATCAACCAGAACTACGCGCACGGCCACCAGGTGGTGAAGTACGCCAAGGAGAATCTGGCCCGCAAGCGGCCCGATGTACAGATCGTCGGCGAAGACTTGACGCCGCTGGCACAGACGCGCGATTTCGCGCCCTACATCGCCAAGATCAAGGCCTCTGGTGCCGACACGATCGTCACCGGCAACTGGTCGTCCGACCTGACCCTGCTGGTCAAGGCCGCGCAGGACGCCGGCCTGGACGCCAAGTTCTACACCTACTATGCCTCCGTCAGTGGCACGCCCACGGCGATGGGTCCCAAGGCCGAGGGCAAGGTCTACCAGGTGGGCGTCATGTCTTACGAGTCGCCCGAGGCCCGCAAGATCATGGACGCCTACAAGGCCAAGTTCAACGATGACTTCTACACCGCCCAGATCTTCAGCGCCTATCAGGTGCTGACGGCGGCCATGGCCAAGGCCAAGAGCACCGACCCTCTGAAGGTCGCCTTTGCCCTGGAAGGACTGGAAGCCAAGGGATTGGGTGGCGACATCCAGATGCGCAAGACGGACCATCAACTTCAGCAGCACGTCTACATCAGCCAGTGGCAGAAGGCGGGCGCCAAGCCCTTCGACTACAGCGTTGAGAACACGGGCTACAACTTCCGCACGATCAAGACGTACGAGCCCTATGTGGCCAGCACGCCGACTTCGTGCCAGATGAAGCGCCCCAATCCTCGCTGATCGTCGCCAAGTGTCTGGCGGGCCCTTCAGACGAAAGTCTGCAGGGCCCTTTTCATGATCGTCTTGCCCTTACCCGCAGGGCCGTAGGTTTGTGGATCAAGTTCTCATCAACATCCTCAATGGCGTGAGCGCTGGGCTGCTGCTGTTCATGCTCAGCTCGGGCCTCACGCTGATCTTCAGCATGATGGGCGTGCTGAATTTCGCCCACACCAGTTTCTACATGGTGGGGGCCTACCTGGCCTACACGATGTCGCAGGCTGTCGGCTTTTGGCCTGCCTTCATCGTGGCGCCGCTGGTGGTCGGGGTGATGGGGGCGTTTTTTGAGCGCTATGCGCTGCGCAAGGTCCACAAATTCGGTCACGTGCCCGAATTGCTGGTGACTTTCGGCTTGTCGTATGTGATCCTGGAAGTGGTCAAGCTGGTTTGGGGTTTGTCCAATGTGCCGTTCTCGCCGCCCGAGGTGCTCCAGGGTTCAGCCTTCACGGTAATCCAGTCGAGCCAAACGGGCCTG
Source organism: Burkholderiaceae bacterium (assembly GCA_049423145.1). Taxonomy (GTDB): domain Bacteria; phylum Pseudomonadota; class Gammaproteobacteria; order Burkholderiales; family Burkholderiaceae_C; genus RFTU01. The sequence continues at coordinate 29,670 of JBMSQF010000010.1, read as the reverse complement.
GGCTTCATGTTCGGTGCAGCGCCCAAGGAGATCTGCGCCAGCACCGAAGCCGTCAAGGTGGCTTGCTCCACCTTCCCCGCTGCCCGTTTTTTCATCATGACGGTCGCGGTGGTGATGCTCCTGTTCCTGTGGCTGCTCCTGACCCGAACCCGCATCGGGCTCGTGATCCAGGCCGCGCTCACGCATCCGGAGATGGTGGAGGCTCTGGGACACAATGTACCCCGTGTGTTGATGCTGGTCTTTGGCAGTGGATGCGCCTTGGCTGGACTGGCGGGCGTCATCGGCGGCATGACCTTCATTACCGAGCCTTCCATGGCGGCCATCGTCGGCTCGATTGTTTTCGTCGTCGTGGTCGTTGGTGGCATGGGCTCTCTGGCCGGTGCCTTCGTGGGCTCGCTCGTGATCGGGCTGTTGCAGACGCTGCCCCTGACGGTGGACAGCTCGCTGGCTGACGCTGCGCGATCGGTCGGCTGGGCCGTGACCCCTCAAACCTTCGGCTATCCCATCCTGAAGATCACCCTGGCGCAGGCGGCGCCGATCCTGCCTTACCTGCTGCTGGTGCTGATCCTGATCTTCCGTCCTAAGGGCCTGCTGGGCACCCGTGAAGACTGAGCACGGGGCCGCATCACCATGACCATCGAAGTTTCTCGCCCCGCCTACCACTTCAAGCCGCTCAATGTGGGCCGCTGGATCGTCTGGGGCTTGTTTGCCCTCGTGCTGTACCTCGCACCCAAGATCTGGACCAGCGGCTTTGCGCTGACCATGCTCTCGCAGATGGGCATCGCGATCATCGCCTGTCTGGCCTACAACATGATCCTCGGACAGGGCGGCATGCTCAGTTTTGGTCATGCGGTCTACAGCGGCCTGGGCTCATTCCTGGCCATCCACACGCTGAATCTGGCCTCTGCCGGCAAGATCAGCATTCCTGTGAGCCTGATTCCCCTGGTCGGTGGACTGGCCGGGCTCTTCTTCGCCTTTCTGCTGGGTTATGTCACCACCAAGAAGTCCGGCACCACCTTTGCCATGATCACGCTGGGCGTGGGCGAACTCGTGTGGTCGATGTCGCTGATGCTGCCGGAATTCTTCGGCGGGGAGGGCGGCATCTCGGGAAACCGGGTCATTGGGGAGCCGTTCCTGGGCATTACCTTCGGCCCGCAGATCGAGGTCTACTACCTGATTGCGGTCTACTGCTTCATGACCACGGCAGCGATGTTCGCCTTCACCCGCACACCCCTGGGCCGCATGCTCAATGCGGTGCGTGACAACCCCGAGCGCGTGGAGTTCGTGGGCTATGACACCCAGATGGTGCGCTTCCTGGCCTTCATGGCCTCAGGCTTCTTCGCCGGCATTGCAGGCGGGCTGGCCGCCATCAACTTCGAACTGGTCACGGGTGAGGTGGTGGGTGCCCACCGCTCGGGTGCCTATCTGTTGTTCGTGTTCCTGGGGGGGGCCACCTTCTTCTTCGGGCCCATCATTGGCGCCATCCTGATGGTGATCGCACTGGTTCTCTTGTCCGAATGGACCAAGGCCTGGCTGCTCTACCTGGGTTTGATCTTCCTGTTCATGGTCATGTACGCGCCGGGTGGTTTCGCCAGCCTGATCATGATGAACCTGCGGGTCGCCGCCTTTGGAAAATTGCGACGGCTCTGGACGTCTTATCTGGCACTGGCCGGCACCGGCCTGACCGTCCTCTTGGGTGCTGCTGCCGTGGTTGAGATGGTCTACCACCTTCAGATGAATGCGGCGATGGGTCCGGAGGTTCGTTTCATGGGTGTGATGCTCAATGCCAAGGGACTGGACGCTTGGTTCGGCGCGCTGTTCACCGTGGTTTTGGGCGCCTTCTTATTCGAGATCGCTCGCAGGGCATTCAAACAAGAGTGGGACGAAACCCAGGAAGACATCGAAAAGGAAATCAAGCGTCGGGAGTCCCTATGAGCAAGAGCGGAACCCATCCGACGGACGCACCGGCCGTTGAACTCCTGGACGTCCGCAAGAGTTTCGGCAAGACCGAAATCATCCGCGGCGCCAGTTTGAGCGTGGCGCAGGGTGAGCGCGTGGCCATCATCGGCCCCAACGGAGCAGGCAAAAGCACGCTGTTCAATCTCATCAGCGGCCGCTTCGCCCCGACCAGTGGCGAGATCCTCCTGATGGGCCAGCGTATTGATGGCCGCAAACCCTACGACATCAACCGGCGTGGACTGGCCCGCAGCTTCCAGGTCAGCAACCTGTTCACGCGCCTGTCGGCCTTTGAGAACATCCGTTGCGCCGTCTTGTGGAGCATGGGGCACCGCTATGCGTTCTGGCGGTTCCTTGCGGACCTGGATGACGTGACTGACCGCGTTGACGAGGTCTTGGAGATGATCAAGCTCGACAAGAAGCGTGACCATCTGGCCATGAACCTGACCTATGCGGAACAGCGTGCGCTGGAGGTCGGGGTGACGATCGCCGGCGGCTCGCCGGTGATTCTTTTGGACGAACCCACGGCCGGCATGAGCAAAAGCGAAACCACCCGCTTCGTCCGGCTGATCCGGGATGTGACCGAGGGCAAGACGCTGCTGACGGTGGAACACGACATGGGGGTGGTCTTCGGATTGGCCGACAAGATTGCGGTGTTGGTTTACGGGGAGGTGATCGCCTTCGATACCCCCGAGCGTGTGCGTGCTGATGCGCGTGTACAAGAAGCCTACCTGGGGTCGGTGCTTGCCGAACAGCAAGCCGCGTCTGCAGCCGCCTGACTCACCATTATTCCAATGCTCAACGTTTCGAACCTCCACGCCTTCTACGGCAAGAGCCATGTCCTCCACGGGGTGAACTTCAAGGTGCAGCCTGGCGAGATCGTCGGACTGCTGGGCCGCAATGGTTCGGGCCGATCCACCACTGTGAAGGCCATCATGGGACTGGTGGATGCCACCGGCTCTGTGCAATGGGGCGGGCAGGAACTCATCGGCGCCAAAGCCTTCGAGATCGCGCACCAAGGGATCGGTTATGTGCCGGAGAACCGCGACATCTTCCCCAAGCTCACCGTGCACCAGAACCTGATGCTCGGCTGCAAGGCCGCCAAGCCCGATCCGAAGGCACGCTGGCAATTCGACGACATGTACCAGCTCTTTCCTCGTTTGAAGGAACGCCAGCACACCGAGGCCGGCGTTCTCTCCGGAGGCGAGCAGCAGATGCTGACGCTGTGCCGCACCTTGATGGGTGACCCCGACCTCATCATGATCGATGAGCCCACCGAAGGTCTGGCGCCCAAGATCGTGGAATTGGTGGCTGAATACCTGCGAGAACTCAAGCGCCGAGGTGTCTCGGTGCTCCTGGTGGAGCAGAAGCTCACCATTGCGCTGGAGGTTTCTGAGCGCTGCTTGGTGATGGGTCATGGCCAGATCGTCTTCGAAGGCACACCGGCTGAGTTGCGCGACAACCGCTACATCCGTAAGGAGTGGCTTGAAGTCTGAGCGCTGGACATCCCGGCCGCCGTTTTCGTTCTCGGATGGGCTCGGGCGTGCGGTCGCCTCGCCGTCGCGGGACCTGAGTCGGCCTGTCGTGGCCGACCACTAGAATCGAACGATCGTGCGATTTTGATTGCACGCCAACCCCACGTCTGTTGACTCAAACCACCAGGAGACCCGCCCGATGAGCGCAAGCTATGAGGTGCGCGGCGCCGTTGCCGTCATCACCCTGAACAACCCGCCCGTCAACGGGCTGGGCCTGGCCACGCGCCAGGCCATCGCAGCGGGCATCGACCGGGCGGTGGCTGAGGGCGCCGTCAAGGCCATCGTCATCACCGGCGCTGGCAAGGCCTTCTCCGGTGGCGCCGACATCCGCGAATTCGGCTCACCCAAGGCCATCCAGGAACCCAATCTGCTGAGCCTCATCCGCCTGTGTGAAAACACGCCCAAGCCCGTGGTCGCCGCGATCCACACCGTGTGCATGGGCGGCGGCCTGGAGCTGGCTCTGGGGTGCCACTACCGAGTCGTCGCGCCCGGCGCGCAGATGGCCCTGCCCGAGGTGAAGCTGGGACTGGTGCCCGGGGCCGGTGGCACGCAGCGCTTGCCCCGGGTGCTGGGCGTGGAGACTGCGCTGAACATGATCGTCAAGGGGGACCCGGTCAAGAGCGAGGTCCTGGCGGCCCTGCCTGGGCAGAAGCTCTTTGACCGCGTCATTGAAGGTGATCTTCTAGAAGGCGCTTGCGCCTTCGCCCTGGAAGTGGCCGAGGTGCGTCCCCTGCCGCTGGTGCGTAACCTCAAGGCCTCCCATCCCCAGGGCGACGCCTACTTCGCGTTCGCCCGCAACACGGTGCGTGCGGTGGCCAAGAACTTTCCGGCACCCGAGAAGTGCGTGGACTGTGTCGAAGCCGCCACGAAGAAAGGCATTGAAGACGGCCTCCTGTTCGAGCGCGGCCACTTCCTGTCGCTGATGATGACGCCGGAATCCAAGGCCCTGCGCCATGCGTTTTTCGGCGAGCGCGCAGCCAGCAAGATTCCCGATGTGCCCGATGACACGCCGCTGCGCCCCATCACCCAGGTCGGGGTGATCGGTGCGGGCACCATGGGCGGCGGCATTTCCATGAACTTCCTCAATGCCGGCATCCCGGTCACCATCCTGGAGACCCAACAGGAGGCCCTGGACCGCGGCGTGGCCACCATCCGCAAGAACTACGAGGCGCAGGTCAAGAAGGGCAAGCTCAAGCCCGAGAAGTACGAGGAGCGCATGGCGCTGCTCAAGACCACGCTGTCCTACGACGACCTCAAGGACTGCGACCTCATCATCGAGGCCGTGTTTGAGGAAATCAGCGTGAAGCAGGCCGTGTTCGAGAAGCTGGACGCCGTGGCCAAGCGGGGGGCCATCCTGGCCTCCAACACCTCCACGCTGGATGTGGACAGGATCGCCTCGTTCACCAAGCGTCCGCAGGACGTGGTGGGCATGCATTTCTTCAGCCCGGCCAACGTGATGAAACTGCTGGAGGTGGTGCGCGGTCGTGAAACCGCCAAGGACGTGCTGGCCACCGTGATGAAGGTGGCCAAGACCATCAAGAAGACGGCCGTGGTCTCTGGCGTGTGTGACGGCTTCATCGGCAACCGCATGATCGAACAGTACAGCCGCCAGGCCGGCTTCCTGCTGGAAGAGGGTTGCACGCCGGCTCAGGTGGACAAGGCCATCGAGAAATTTGGCTTTGCCATGGGCCCGTTCCGCATGGGCGACTTGGCTGGCAACGACATCGGCTGGGCCATACGGAAGCGCCGTTATGTCGAAAAGCCTCGGCTGCGCTACAGCAAGACGGCCGACCTCTTGTGCGAGATGGGCCGCTACGGTCAGAAGACCGGCGCGGGTTGGTACGACTACGCGCCGGGCAAGCGGGATGCGATTCCCTCTCCGGTGGTGGTGAAGATGATCGAAGACCACCGCGCATCCCTGGGGATCAAGCCCCGCAAGATCGCCGATGAGGAGATCGTCCACCGTTTGGTGTATTCGCTGGTGAACGAGGCCGCCAAGATTCTGGAGGAGGGCATCGCCAACAAGGCCAGTGATGTGGACATGGTCTACCTCACCGGTTACGGATTCCCGCTTTGGCGCGGCGGTCCACTGTGCTACGCCGACACGCAGGGCCTGTTCAATGTGGTGCAGGCCATGAAGCGGTTTGCGCAAAACCCGCACGACGACGCCGAGTTCTGGCAGCCCGCACCGCTGCTGGCCAAGCTCGCCGCCGAAGGCAAGACCTTCAGCTGAACGCACCGCACTTCAAGGATCCACGCGATGAGCAACGCCCTGATCGTCTCCACCGCCCGCACGCCGCTTGCCAAGAGCTGGAAGGGAGCCTTCAACATGACCCACGGCGCCACCCTCGGCGGCCATGCGGTCCAGCACGCCATCGCGCGCGCCGGCATCGAAGCCGGTGCGGTGGAGGACGTGATCATGGGCTGCGCCAACCCCGAGGGCGCCACCGGCGCCAACATCGCGCGCCAGATTGCACTCATGGCCGGCTGCCCGGTCAGCGTCTCCGGGATGACCGTCAACCGCTTCTGCTCCTCGGGCCTGCAGACCATCGCGCTGGCGGCGCAACGCATCATCGCCGGCGAGGGCGATGTGTACGTGGCCGGCGGCGTGGAGAGCATCTCCTGTGTGCAGCAGGAAATGAACCAGCACATGTTGCGGGATCTGGTGCTCAACAAGAAGAAGCCTGAGATCTACTGGAGCATGTTGCAGACGGCAGAACAGGTGGCCCAGCGCTACGGCATCGGCCGTGATGCGATGGATGAGTATGGGGCGGGCAGCCAGCAGAAGGCTTGCGCCGCCCAGGCCACGGGCAAGTTCGATGACGAGATCGCCCCCATCACCGTCACCGCCGGCGTGGCCGATCCGGTGCGCGGCATGACCACGCGTGAAGTCACCGTCAGCAGGGACGAAGGCACGCGCGAGGGCACCACGAAGGAAGCGGTCAGCGGCATTCGCCCAGCATTGCCGGGCGGAGTCATCGCAGCCGGTAACGCCAGCCAATTTTCCGACGGCGCTGGCGCCTGTGCCGTGGTCAGTGAGTCCTATGCTTCCAGCCACAACCTCAAGCCCCTGGGCCGGTTTCTGGGCTTCGCCGTGGCCGGATGCGAGCCCGACGAAATGGGAATCGGTCCTGTATTTGCGGTGCCCAAGGTGCTGCACCGGCTGGGCCTGGGCGTGGGCGACATCGACCTGTGGGAACTCAACGAAGCCTTCGCGGTGCAGGTGCTGTACTGCCGGGACAAGCTGGGCATCCCCGCCGACCGACTCAATGTCAATGGCGGCGCGATTGCATTGGGCCACCCGTATGGCGTTTCAGGCCAACGCCTGACGGGCCATGCCCTCATCGAGGGCAGGCGGCGCGGCGCCAAACGCGTGTGCGTGACCATGTGCATCGGGGGCGGCATGGGGGCAGCCGGCGTATTCGAGGTCTTGTAAGGTCCCCGGGGTTGCCATGCGCGCCGTCATCGACTTCCTGCTGCAGGACTGGTTGAGGGTTGAAGAGCTGACCCAACGCGACCGCTTTGCCGATCACAGCCTTCAAACGTTTTCACAGGTATTGGACACCTGTGAACGCATCGCCAGGGAAAAGTACGCGCCCTTCAACCGACTGGTCGATGTCGAGGAACCCCGGTTCGATGGTGAGCGGGTGGTCTTGCCCCAGGCCACCCAAGAGGCCTGGGACGCGTACGCGGCTTCGGGCATGCTCAGCGCCGCGCAGGACTACGCCATCGGCGGCATGCAACTGCCCTACACGGTGGAGTCCGCGGCCAACGCCTTTTTCGCCAAGGCCTCGGTCAGTATCGGCGCGGGGATGCTCAGCGTGGGCAACGCCAATCTGCTGATGGCGCATGGCACACCGCTGCAGCAGCAGGTGTTCGCCCTCAACGAGTTCAATGGCCGTTTCTCTGGGACCATGTGCCTGAGCGAACCACAGGCGGGCTCTAGCCTGTCGGATGTGGCCGCGCGCGCGGTCCCGGATGGTCCAGGGTTTGAGAGGGATCCCTTGGGCCCGCGCTACCGCCTGCGCGGCAACAAGATGTGGATCAGCGCGGGCGAGCACGAGCTGACCGAAAACATCATCCACCTGGTGTTGGCCAAGATTCCAGGCCCCGATGGGCAGATCATTCCCGGCGTCAAGGGTATTTCGCTGTTCATTGTTCCCAAGAAGCTGGTGGACGAAGAGGGACGCCTTACTGGCGAACGCAACGACGTGGCGCTTGCCGGCTTGAACCACAAGTGCGGTTGGCGGGGCACCACCAACACGCTGCTGAACTTTGGCGAGGGTCGCTTTCCGGTTCGCCCCGGGCCGGGCGGTGGTGTTGAGGGCGGTTCAGGCAGCGGTCTGGACGGTCGCGGTGCAGGCGCCATCGGCTATCGGGTTGGCGCGCCGGGCGATGGTCTGAAATGCATGTTCCACATGATGAATGAAGCCCGCATCGGCGTGGGCTTGGCCGCAGCCATGTTGGGAATGGCGGGTTACGAGGCCTCCTTGGCCTACGCGCGCCAGCGTCCTCAGGGGCGTCCCATTGGGCCTGCCGGCAAGGATCCGCAACGGCCTCAGGTTTCGATCATTGAGCATGCCGACATCAAGCGGATGCTGTTGGCCCAGAAGGCCTACTGCGAGGGGGCCTTGGCGCTGGAGCTCTATTGCGCGCGCCTGGTGGACGAGCTGCACACCGGTCCCGAGGCCTCGAGGGAAGAGGCCCGCCTGCTGCTGGAGGTCTTGACGCCCATCGCCAAGAGCTGGCCCAGCGAGTGGTGTCTGGAGGCCAACAGCCTGGCCATCCAGGTGCATGGAGGCTATGGCTACACGCGCGATTTCCCGGTGGAGCAATACTGGCGGGACAACCGGCTCAACATGATTCATGAGGGCACGCATGGGATTCAGGCGCTGGACCTTCTGGGCCGCAAAGTGGTGATGGACGGTGGTGCGGGCTTGAAATTATTGGCCACCCGGATCAGCACCACCATCGAGCGTGCCGGCCACGTGGCCGGATGCGCCGAGCCCGCCAACCGCCTGGCAGCCGCGTTGCAGCAACTCGGTGCAGCCACCAAGGCCGCCTGGGCCACTGGTCAGCCTGAGGAGGCCCTGGCCAACGCCACCCCGTATCTGCAAGCCTTCGGCCATGTGGTGCTGGCCTGGATATGGCTGGATGTGGCTTTGTGCGCCAATACCGACAAGGACCAGCACCAGGGCCTGAGGGCGGCGCAGCGCTATTTCTTCGACTACGAATTGCCCAAGATCGGTCCGTGGCTGCAGGTGGTCGCGCAGCGCAACCCGGTCTGCCGTGACATGCAGGATGGCTGGTTTTGACGACCCGATCGATGTGACAGGACTTTCATGAGCACTCCCATTGCACAACTCTTCGACCTCAGCGGTCAACTGGCGCTGGTGACTGGCGGGTCCCGCGGCCTGGGGCTTCAGATCGCGGAGGCCTTGGGCGAGGCCGGCGCCCGGGTCATGCTGACGTCACGCAAGGCCAGTGATCTGGAGGAAGCAGCGGCCGACTTGGCCGCCAAGGGGATCGATGTCCGCTGGGTCGCGGGTGACGCCAGTGACCCGGCACAGGTGCAGCGCATCGTGGACGAGACCGTGCAACGGCTGGGTCCGATCGACATTTTGGTCAACAACGCCGGTGCCACTTGGGGAGCGCCCGCTGAGGACTACCCGCTGGAAGGCTGGGACAAGGTGATGAACCTGAATGTACGCAGCGTGTTTCTCTTCTCACAGGCGGTGGGCAAGATCAGCATGATTCCGCGTCGCAAGGGGCGCATCATCAATGTGGCTTCGATTGCGGGTCTGGCCGGATCCATGCATGTGAAGTTCATTGCCTACGGCACCAGCAAGGGTGCGGTCGTCAACTTCACGCGGACGCTGGCCTCGGAGTGGGGCGCATACGGCATCACCGTCAACGCGCTGGCGCCCGGTTTCTTCCCGAGCAAGATGACCAAGGGAACACTGGAGCATTTCGGCGCCGACACCCTGGCCGATGCGGCACCACTCAAGCGCATCGGTGATGACGATGACCTCAAAGGCGCAGCCCTGCTATTTGCCAGTGCGGCGGGCAAGCACATCACCGGGCAGATTCTGGCGGTCGACGGCGGGGTGTCCGCCGTCAATGGTGGATGATGGAGACGCCAACCCACGTTCCCTTCGCCGATTACCTCGGCTTGTTGCTGCTTCGCATGGCGGGCGGTGAGGCCGAAATCACCGTCAACCTGCGGCCGGAGCTTCTCAACACCTGGCAGGTGGCCCACGGAGGCGTGACGATGACGCTGCTGGACGTGACCATGGCGCACGCAGCGCGCAGCCTCAACATGAGGGGGCAGGACAAAGGACCCGGTGTGGTGACCGTTGAGATGAAAACCACCTTCATGCGGCCGGGTGAGGGCGACCTCCGGTGCGTGGCCCGTGTGCTTCACCGCAGCAGCACCATGGCCTACACCGAAGGCTCCGTCTACGCACCATCCGGTCTCCTGTGTGCGCATGCCACGGGTACTTTCAAATACCTCCGTGCGTTGCCCGCCTCCAGCGGGTTACGCGTTCTGCCTCGAAAGGACGGCCAAGAATGACCCCCATGAACATCCAGATCCACCTGGTGTCCCGCCCGCTGGGTGAGCCCAGCACCGGTAACTTTGCCCTGGTCGAGGTTCCGGTGCCCGCACTGCAGGATGGGCAGGTACTGGTGCGTCACCAGTTCCTCAGCCTGGATCCCTACATGCGCGGCCGCATGAACGAATCCAAAAGCTATGCGGAGCCGCAGCCCCTGAACACCACCATGATCGGCGGCACGGTCGGCGTGGTCGAACAGTCGCGCCACCCTGGGTTTCAGGTGGGTGATCCGGTGGTGGGCATGGGCGGTTGGCAGCGCTACTCGCTGGTGGACGGTGCCCAACCCGGTCTGTTGCGCAAGGTCGATCCGCGCCTGCCCCTTTCGGCCTACCTGGGTGCCGTAGGCATGCCGGGTGTCACCGCCTGGTATGGCCTGACCCAGATCATGCAGCCTCAAGCGGGGCAGACCATCACGGTGAGTGCCGCCAGTGGCGCCGTGGGCGGTGCCGTGGGCCAGTTGGCCAAGGTGCGCGGCTGTCGCGTGGTGGGTATTGCCGGTGGGCCTGACAAATGCGCCTATGTGAAGGAGGAGCTTGGATTTGACGATTGCATCGACTACAAGGCCTGCCCCGACCTGAAGGCGCTCAGTGTGGCGCTGAAGGCGGCATGCCCCATGGGTATCGACGCCCATTTTGAAAACGTAGGCGGTCAAATCCTGGACGCGGTGATGCTGCGTTCAAACGCCTTTTCACGCATCGCCGTGTGCGGGATGATCGCCGGCTACAACGGCAACCCGCTGCCCATGGCCAATCCCTCCCTGATCCTGGTCAATCGCATGCGGATGGAGGGCTTCATCGTCAGCGAACACATGCCGTTGTGGCCCCAGGCCTTGAAGGAACTTGGCGGCCTCGTGGCCCAGGGCCAACTGAAGTACCGCGAGACCATCGCAGAAGGTCTCGAAAGGGCGCCGGAGGCCTTCCTCGGTCTTCTCAAGGGCCGCAACTTCGGCAAGCAGTTGGTGCGCATCAGCTGATGGGCCTGCGCTGGACGCTCGGCCGGCTTGAGCAACTGGGGCCGCTGGATGTGTATGACCTGCTGGCGCTGCGCTGCGCTGTGTTCGTGGTCGAGCAGTCCTGCATCTTTCAGGACCCCGATGGCGTTGACAAGCACTCGCACCACCTCCTGGGCCGGGATGAAAGGGGTGCCTTGCAGGCCGTCTTGCGCATCGTTGACCCGGGCGTGAAGTATGCAGAACCGTCGATTGGGCGGGTCATCTCATCCCCGGCGGTCCGCCGATCCGGCGTCGGGCGAGAATTGATGGCCCAAGGCTTGGCGCAAAGTCGGCGTCTTTGGCCCGGGCATCCCATCCGCATCAGTGCCCAGGCGCGGCTGGAACGCTTCTACCAGGACTTCGGTTTTCGAACGGTGACCGATCCTTATCTGGAGGATGACATCCCCCATGTGGAGATGCTCCTTGAACCGGAAACCCCCTTATGAAACTTCAGTCTGGCCAAACCGCTGTCATCACCGGGGCCGCCTCGGGCTTTGGGCTTGAGTTCAGCCTCCGCGCGGCTCAAAGCGGCCTCAACGTCGTCATGGGCGATGTCCAGGCCGACGCGTTGGAGGCTGCAGCGCAGCGCGTCAGAGCCCTGGGTGCACAGGTGATCACCTGCGTGGGCGACATCGCCCAGTCGGCTGCGGTGGAGGCCCTGTTGCAGCAAACGCTCGACCGATTTGGCACGCCGAATCTGCTGTTCAACAACGCCGGGGTGGCCCACGGTGGGCTCATTTGGGAACACACCGAGCGCGACTGGGATTGGGTCTTGGGGGTCAACCTTCGAGGCGTGGCCCATGGCGTGCGCCTGTTCACGCCGCGCATGCTGGAAGCCGCTCAAAGGGATCCCAGCTTCCACGCTCACATCGTCAACACGGCGTCCATGGCCGGTCTGGTGAACGCGCCTAACATGGGCGTCTACAACGTGACCAAGCACGCGGTGGTGTCGCTCACGGAAACCCTGCAGCAGGACCTTTGCCTGGTTACCGATCGGATCCGGGCTTCGGTGCTGTGTCCCTACTTTGTGCCCACCGGCATCAGCCACAGCCACCGCAACCGTCCCCCCGCCTTGCGCAGTGAGCAAAAGCCCACGCCCAGCCAGTTGATCGCGCAGGCGATGAGCGAGAAGGCCGTTGGGTCGGGCAAGGTCAGTGCGGCCGATGTGGCGAAGGCGACCTTTGCCGCCATCGAAGCCGGTCAGTTCTATATCTACAGCCACCCGCACGCATTGGCGCCTGTCCAGACGCGCATGGAAGATGTGCTGATGTCGCGCAACCCCTCTGACCCATTCAAAGATCGGCCTGAAATCGGTGAGCGCTTGCGGGCAGCGCTGCGCAGGGCCTAGTGGCCCCTCGGAAACCGGCCTTCCCCATTCCTCTCCGCTTGGAAGCCCGTTTTGAAGAAGATCGTCCTGCAGATCGCCGACGAGTTGTCGGTGCATGTCCGTCAAGTTGAAGCCGCCGTTGAACTGCTCGATGGCGGCGCGACCGTTCCATTCATCGCCCGTTACCGCAAGGAGGCCACCGGTGGCTTGGATGATGTACAGCTGCGTGAATTGGAGAGTCGCCTGACCTACTTGCGCGAGTTGGAAGAGCGGCGTGCCGTCGTCATCCAAAGCATCGACGAGCAGGGCAAGCTCACTCCTGAGCTTCGCGCAGCACTGGAGGCCGCGTTCACCAAGCAGGAGCTCGAAGACCTCTATGTGCCTTTCAAGCCCAAGCGCCGCACCAAGGGGATGATCGCGCGGGAGGCCGGACTCGAGCCGCTTGCCCTCCGATTGTTTGAAGATCCCAGCCTTCTGCCGGCTACCGAAGCCCAGGCTTTCATCAATGCTGAGGCCGGCTTTGGCGATGTACCGGCCGTACTCGATGGTGTGCGTGACATCCTGTCCGAGCGGTGGGCCGAGGACGCCCGGGTGGTCGGCGCACTCCGTGATTGGCTTTGGTCCGAGGGACTGTTCAGCAGCCGCATTGCATCGGGCAAGTCCCCCGATGAACCGGAGCATGGCAAGTTCCGCGACTACTTCGACTATGACGAACCCATCCACCGCGTACCTTCGCATCGGGCCTTGGCCGTGTTCCGCGGGCGCAGCTTGGAGATCTTGGACGCCAAGCTGCGCCTGGATGAAGAACTGCAGCCTGGCCAGCCGAGCATCGCAGAAGGTCATCTGGCACGCCTGTTGAATTGGAGCCACCAGCAGCGTGCGGCTGACGATCTGATCCGCAAGAGTCTGTCCTGGACCTGGAAGGTCAAGCTCAGCCTGAGCCTGGAGCGTGATCTGTTCGGTCGCCTACGAGAGTCGGCCGAATCCACGGCCATCAAGGTCTTCGGTGACAACCTGCGCGACCTGCTGCTGGCCGCGCCCGCCGGGCCGAAGGTGGTGATGGGCCTGGATCCCGGCATCCGAACCGGGGTGAAGGTGGCGGTGGTGTCCTCCACCGGCAAGGTGCTCGATACCGCGACCATCTACCCGCATGAGCCCCGCCGCGATTGGGACGGTAGCCTGCACACGCTGACCAAGCTCTGCTGCGCGCACGGTGTGAACCTGATCGCCATTGGAAACGGCACGGCCAGCCGCGAGACGGATCAGCTGGCCGGCGATCTGCTCAAGCGCTTGTCGGAAGCCGCTGCGGGCGGCGAAGTCACGCTGCCCATCAAGGTGGTCGTCAGCGAAGCCGGTGCGTCCGTCTACTCGGCCTCGGATGTGGCCAGCCGTGAGCTGCCCGATTTGGATGTCAGTCTGCGCGGAGCCGTGTCAATCGCTCGGCGGCTTCAGGATCCATTGGCCGAGTTGGTCAAGATCGACCCCAAAAGCATCGGCGTTGGACAGTACCAGCATGATGTGAACCAGTCGGAACTCGCTCGTGCCTTGGACGCGGTGGTGGAAGACTGTGTGAACGCCGTGGGTGTGGATCTCAACACGGCCTCTCCTCATTTGCTATCCCGTGTCTCCGGCCTCTCGCCCAGTGTGGCCGCCAGCATTGTCCGGTGGCGCGATGCGCAAGGCGCTTTCCGGCGGCGTGAGCAGTTGCTGGAGGTCACGGGTTTGGGCCCCAAGACCTACGAGCAGTCGGCTGGCTTCCTTCGCATCCGGGGTGGTGACAACCCGCTGGACCTCTCGGGGGTCCACCCGGAAACCTATTCCCTGGTGGAGAAGATCATCAGCGCCGCTGGTCGTCCCATCGAGGAGTTGATCGGTGCGCAGGACGTCCTGCGTCGGCTCTTGCCCGAGCGGTTCACCGATGAGCGTTTCGGCGTGATCACCGTGCGCGACGTGCTGCAGGAGTTGGAAAAGCCCGGACGCGATCCGCGGCCCGACTTCAAGGTGGCACGGTTCAACGAGGGCGTCAACGACATCAAGGACCTTCGAGAGGGGATGACCCTTGAAGGCACCGTCAGCAACGTCGCCCAGTTCGGTGCCTTCGTGGACCTGGGTGTTCACCAGGACGGCTTGGTCCATGTGAGCCAATTGGCCCATCGTTTCGTCCAGGATGCCCGTGAGGTGGTCAAGACCGGAGACCTGGTCCAGGTACGGGTCCTGGAGGTGGATTTGGCCCGAAAGCGCATCTCCCTGACCATGAAGCTCGAGGCCGGTGCACACCGCGCCACGGGTCGCGGTGGCCGAGAGCCGGCCGGTGGATGCTCCCCCACCGGCAACCGTTTCCAGCCCGCAGGGCGGGATGAGCGTGCCCGGTCCGATGGCGGACGGGCAGGGCGGGATACCGCCCGACGGGAGCCGGCTTCCCAAGGTGCCATGGCAGTGGCCTTCGCCAAGCTGACCCAGCGCCGATGATCGCCACCATCATCCCCATCACGGCGCATGTCTGAACGGATGCCCGCTCTGCAGGTGCACGCAGGGCCGCGTGCCCGCGCGCATCTGCTGGAGCGGGGACTGCAGCCCCGAGACATCCGCGTCGTGGCGGGGGCAGCGGGTGGGCCCAAGGGCCTCATTTTGCTGCCCTTGGATGCCTTCCTTTTCGGCCACTGGTTGCCTGGGGGCGGTCACGAGATCGACCTGGTGGGCGCATCCATCGGTGCATGGCGTTTGGCATGCGCCTGCCTGAAGCGGCCCGAGGAGGCCTTGCGTCGGCTGGGACACGACTACATCCACGAACGCTACGGAACGGTCGATGGACGCTTGCCCGGTCCCGAGGTGGTGAGCCGTCGATTTCGGGACACGCTGAATCAACATTTCCCGCCAAGCCACTGCGCTGATCTGCTGCAGCATCCCCGCTGGCGGCTGCACATCATCACTGCCCGTGGCCGAGGTCTGTTGGCCCGTCCGGACCGTTGGCGCATGGGGATGGGCTTTGCGACTGCGGTGTTGGGCAACGCCCTGGACCGGCGGCTACTGGATCAGAGCCTGCAGCGCGTGTGGTTCTCGGCCACCGCAAAGGCGCCCGACTGGTTGATGCGTCCCCGTCCGGATTTGCACACGGTTGAGGCGCCCTTAGATGCGGTCAATTTTGAAGACGTTCTGGTGGCCAGCTGCAGCATTCCATTCTGGTTGCAGCCCGTGATGGACATTGCGGGTGGGCCTGCCGGACCGTATTGGGATGGTGGCCTGACGGACTACCACGTGCATCTGCCCTACCACCGACTCGACCAGGGTTTGGCCTTGGTACCCCACTTCCAGCCGCGATTGGTTCCCGGTTGGCTCGACAAACCCTTGCGCCACCGGCATGGCGCCACGAGTTATCTGGACAACACCATCGTCCTGAGCCCGAGTCCCGCCTGGTTGGCGCAATTACCCGGTGGGAAGATTCCCGATCGCTCGGACTTCAAACGCTTCCTTCATGAGCCGAACACCCGCGAGCTCCTGTGGAGCCAGGCGCTGTCTGCGAGCCAGCAGCTGGCCGACGAATGGGCCGAGTTGGTGAGCCGGCCTTCCATCGCCGCGCAGCCGCTACCGTGACCGGATTCTGGCTGCCCAGACCATGGCCCGCGCGATGGACAGTGGACGATCCACTACAATGAAGGCTTCTTGAATCAACAAGGGAACGGGAAAGGCACCATGGTTGTGACACCGCGAACTCGTAGCGCCGGCATCATGCCCGGCTGCGCCGCGACGCCCGGTCTCTGATCACTGTGATCGTCACCTTGAGCGCGGCCTTGGCCGCGTTTTTTCTTTTCAGTTTCGGAGTGTTCCCATGATCACCATCACCTTGCCGGACGGTTCCCGTCGTGAGTTTCCCCAGCCGCTGACGGTGGCCGAGGTGGCGGCTTCCATTGGCGCTGGGCTGGCCAAGGCGGCACTGGGTGGCCGGATCGGGCGAGGCGAGGCGGCGCGTCTGGTGGATACCAGCCACCGCATCGAATCGGATACGTCGCTGGCGATCATCACCGAGAGGGATGCGGATGGTCTGGAGATGATTCGCCATTCCACCGCGCACCTGCTGGCCTATGCCGTCAAGGAACTCTTCCCCGAGGCGCAGGTCACCATCGGGCCGGTCATCGAGAACGGTTTCTATTACGACTTTTCCTACAAACGCCCCTTCACCCCCGAGGACCTCGAGGCCATCGAAAAGCGCATGGGCGAACTCGCCAAGAAGGACGAACCCGTCGTGCGCCGCGTGCTGCCCCGTGATGAGGCTGTGGTCCATTTCAAGGCCATGGGCGAGCACTACAAGGCCGAGATCATCGGCAGTATTCCCGCCGGCGAAGACGTGAGTCTGTATCGGGAAGGTGGCTTCGAAGACCTTTGCCGTGGGCCGCACGTGCCCTCCACCGGCCGGCTCAAGCACTTCAAGTTGATGAAGGTGGCGGGCGCTTACTGGCGCGGTGACTCGAACAACGAGATGCTCCAGCGCATCTACGGTACCGCCTGGGCCACAAAGGACGAGTTGCAGCAGTACCTCACGATGCTGGAAGAGGCCGAGAAGCGCGACCACCGAAAGCTGGGTCGCGAACTCGACCTCTTCCATGTGGACGACCACGCCCCGGGCGTTGTGTTCTGGCACCCCAAGGGCTGGACCGTTTGGCAGCAGGTGGAGCAGTACATGCGCCGTGTCTATCAGGACAATGGCTACCAGGAGGTCAAGGGCCCGCAGATTCTGGACAAATCCCTCTGGGAGAAGACAGGCCACTGGGATAAGTACCGTGAGAACATGTTCACCACGGAATCGGAAAAGCGCGACTACGCGCTCAAGCCGATGAATTGCCCCGGACACATCCTCATCTACAAGCAGGGCATCAAGAGCTACCGCGACCTGCCGCTGCGCCTGGGAGAATTCGGCCAGTGCCATCGTAACGAGCCCAGCGGCGGCTTGCACGGCATCATGCGCGTACGCGGATTCACCCAGGACGATGGCCATATCTTCTGCACCGAAGACCAGATCCTCGATGAGTGCAATGCCTTCACGGCGCTGCTGCAGAAGGTCTACGCCGATTTCGGCTTCACTGAGATCCTCTACAAGGTGGCCACCCGGCCGGAGAAGCGCATTGGGGCCGATGAACTCTGGGACAAGGCCGAACATGCCCTGATGGAGAGCCTGCGCAAGACTGGCTGCGAATTCGTGGTCTCGCCTGGCGATGGCGCCTTCTACGGGCCCAAGATTGAATACACCTTGAAAGATGCCTTGGGACGCCAGTGGCAGTGCGGCACCATTCAGGTCGATTTCTCGCTGCCCGAACGCCTGGAGGCCGAATTCGTCGCGGAAAGCGGGGAGCGCAAGACCCCTGTCATGCTGCACCGCGCCATCCTTGGAAGCCTGGAGCGGTTCATCGGTATCCTCATTGAGCAGCATGCAGGCGCCTTGCCGGCCTGGCTGGCGCCGACCCAGGTGGTGGTGCTTAACATCACGGATTCCCAGGCCGATTACGCCCGGGATGTGGCTAAAACGTTGCAAAAACAAGGCGTTAGGTGCGAACTTGATTTGCGAAACGAGAAAATCACATATAAAATCCGCGCCCACTCCATGCAAAAGGTGCCGTTCATCGCCGTGGTCGGTGACAAGGAACTGGCGTCTGAGAGCGTGGCCGTGCGCGCCCGAGGCAACCAGGACCTGGGGGTCATGCCGGTATCAGCATTCTGTGAAAAGGTGCTGACTGGCATCGCCGCCAAGGCCTGAAGGCCCCTGGGCGTTTTTCTGTTGATGTGCTGAAAGGATTTAAACCATCGCTACGTTTCTCGATCGCCGCATGCCCAACGTCGAGCGCAAGCATCGACTCAATCGCGAGATCACCGCACCCACGGTGCGTTTGAACGGGCCGGAAAACGAACCTTTAGGCATCGTCAGCATCCAGGAAGCCTTGCGCTTGTCGGGCGAGTACGACGTGGATCTTGTGGAGATCGCGGCCCAGGCAGATCCTCCCGTATGCCGCCTGATGGACTACGGCAAGTTCAAGTACCAGGAGCAAAAGAAGGCAGCGGAAGCGAAAGCCAAGCAACACGTCATCGAGATCAAGGAAGTCAAGTTCCGTCCCGGTACCGATGAAGGTGATTACGCGGTGAAGATGCGCAATCTGCGTCGCTTCATCGCAGACGATGGCGACAAGGGAAAGGTCACCCTGCGCTTTCGGGGTCGAGAGATCACGCACCAGGACATCGGGATGCGCTTGTTGGAGCGGATACGCGATGAGTTGGCCGATGTGGCGGTGGTCGAGCACATGCCCAAACTCGAAGGCCGTCAAATGATCATGGTGCTGGCGCCCAAGAAGCGCTAAGCACACCGTTTCGCGGGCATCCGGTCTGGTCGCCGGATGTTCGACCGAAGAAGCCGTTGCAGGCCAACAAGCATCCGAAATGAATTCGGATCGCCTGCAGGGGTCACTTAAAAAAGGAGCAGTCATGCCCAAGATGAAGACCAAGAGCAGCGCGAAGAAGCGTTTTCGCGTTCGTCCGGGTGGCACCGTCAAGCGCGGTCAAGCGTTCAAGCGCCACATCCTGACCAAGAAGACCACGAAGAACAAGCGCCAGCTCCGCGGCGCGGTCAACGTGCACGAGACCAACATGGGTCACATGGCTCAGATGCTGCCCTTCGCAGGTCTGTAAGCCGCCCGGTCAACTTCAAGGAAAGGATTCGATATGCCTCGCGTCAAACGTGGTGTCACCGCACGCGCCCGTCACAAGAAGGTTCTGGCCCTGGCCAAGGGTTTCCGGGGCCGCCGCAAGAACGTCTTCCGCATCGCCAAGCAGGCGGTGATGAAGGCCGGTCAGTACGCCTACCGCGATCGCCGCGCCAAGAAGCGGGTGTTCCGACAGCTCTGGATTGCCCGGATCAACGCCGCGTCCCGCGAGCTGGGTGTCACGTACAGCCGGTTCATGGCGGGCTTGAAGAAAGCCAATATCGGCATCGACCGCAAGGTGCTGGCCGATATGGCCGTCAACGACCCGGCTGCCTTTGGCAGCATCGTGGCTCAGGTGAAGGCCCAGCTGGCTTGATGATCCTGCCCGTGGGGGCGGCTCTTGGCCGCCGCCATGGGCCCATCGGCACCCAGGCCGTCACCCGGTTGTGACGGCCTTTTTCTTTCTGTCCATTGCATGAACGAGCTTGAATCGCTGGTGGCTGCCGCGGCAGCGGACTTTGAATCCGCGCCATCGGCTGCTGATCTGGAAAACGCCAAAGCGCGCTACTTGGGCAAAGCCGGGCGGGTCACGGAGCTGCTGAAGGCCTTGGCCAGCCTGCCGGTTGAGGAAAAGAAGGCACGCGGTGCCGAGATCAATGCGGCCAAGTCGCAGATCGAGGCATCGCTTCATGCCCGTCGACAAGCCATGGCCGATGCCGAGTTGCGGGCGCAGCTCCAGGCGGAAGCATTGGATGTCACGCTGCCTGGCCGTCGCCGCGGCACGGCCGGCCTGCACCCGGTTTCTCGAACACTCGAGCGCATTGAGGCCATCTTCGGGTCTATGGGATTCGAAGTGGCCGACGGCCCCGAAATCGAGAACGACTGGTTCAATTTCACCGCGCTCAACACCCCGGCGGATCATCCCGCGCGCTCGATGCACGACACCTTCTATGTCGACCTCAATGGTGCGGATGGCTCGCCCTATCTGTTGCGCACACACACCAGCCCCATGCAGGTGCGGCATGCGGTGCAGCACGTCAAACGCCACCAGGCGCAACTGCAGGCTGGGCAAGCGATGCCGGAAATCCGCGTGATAGCGCCCGGCCGCACCTACCGCGTAGACAGTGATGCGACGCATTCGCCGATGTTCCACCAGTGTGAGGGCTTGTGGATCGGAGAGAACGTCAGCTTCAAGGACCTCAAGGCCGTCTTCGGCGACTTCTTCCGCACCTTCTTTGAAACGGAAGAATTGCAGATTCGCTTTCGGCCCAGCTTCTTCCCCTTCACCGAGCCCTCCGCAGAAGTAGACATTGCCTTTGGGAGCGGTCCGCTCAAGGGCCGTTGGCTGGAAGTGGCGGGATCTGGCCAGGTCCATCCGAATGTCGTGCGCAACTTTGGCCTCGACCCCGAGCGCTACATTGGTTTCGCTTTCGGTATGGGTCCGGACCGGCTGACCATGCTCCGCTATGGCGTGGATGATCTGCGCCAGTTCTTTGAAGGCGACCTGCGATTCCTGTCGCAATTCAACTGACCTGCTATGCAATTCCCCGAATCCTGGCTGCGCAGTTTCTGCAACCCGAGCCTCACCACGGCCGAATTGGCCGAGCGCCTGACCATGGCCGGGCTGGAGGTGGAGGAACTCAAAGCGGTGGCGCCCCCGTTCAGCCGCATCGTGGTCGCTGAGATCGTTGCCGCCGAGCCGCATCCGAATGCCGATCGTCTGCGCGTGTGCCAAGTGGATGCAGGCCCACACAGCAAGGAAGGGCCGTTGCAGATCGTCTGCGGTGCGCCCAATGCGCGAACGGGCATCAAGGTGCCCCTGGCGCTGGTCGGTGCGCAGTTGCCGCCTGGAGAGGACGGCAAACCTTTCGAGATCAAGGTCGGCACGCTGCGCGGTGTGGAGAGCTTCGGCATGCTGTGCTCCGCTCGTGAGCTGGCGCTCAGCGAAGACCATGGTGGTTTGCTCGAACTCGCGCCGGAAGCGCCGCTGGGTGCGAATGTCCGCGATGTACTGGGCCTGGACGACACGCTGTTCACATTGAAACTCACGCCGAATCTGGCGCATCACCTGTCGATACTGGGCATCGCGCGCGAGGTCGCGGCGCTCACCGGCGCGCCGCTGCAGGAACCCACGGTGCCGGCTGCGGCCGTCACCCTGCCGGATCGGCTGCCCGTGACGATTGAGGCCGCCGACCTGTGCGGCCGTTTCTCTGGACGGATCGTGCGGGGCATCAACCCGACCGCTGCCACACCGGCCTGGATGATCGAGCGCCTGGCCCGCTGCGGCCAGCGACCGGTCAATGCCATCGTGGACATTTCGAACTACGTCATGTTCGAACTGGGCCAGCCCACCCATATCTTTGATCTGGCCAAGGTGGGGCAGCACCTGCAGGTTCGTTGGGCGCGTGAAGGGGAGACGCTGAAGCTGCTCAATGGACAAACCGTGGAGCTGGATGCACAGGTGGGCGTGATTGCCGACGAATCAGGCGTGGAATCCCTGGCCGGCATCATGGGCGGGGACGCCACGGCAGTCGGCGACGGCACGCAGGATGTCTACATCGAAGCGGCCTTTTGGTGGCCCAAGGCCGTGGCGGGTCGCGCGCGCCGCTACAACTTCGCCACGGATGCCGGGCATCGCTTCGAGCGTGGTGTCGATCCCGCCCACACGGTGCGTGCGATTGAACGCATCACCGAGCTCCTGGTGGCCGTGTGCGGCACGGACCGGACGGCCTGTGGACCCATCGATGACCAGTGGCCGGCAAAGGCGGCCACCGAGCCGGTTTCCATGCGAGTGGAGCGCGCAGCCAAGGTACTGGGCATGCCCGTGTCGGTGGCTGATTGCCGTGCTGTCTTCAGCCGATTGGGCTTTTCGGTGCAGGAGGCTGCGGGCGTATTCGCGGTCACGCGGCCGAGCCATCGATTCGACATTCAGATCGAGGAGGATCTGATCGAGGAAGTGGCCCGCGTCTTGGGATTTGACCGCCTGCCCGACACGCCGCCGGTGGCGCCGGTTACGGCTCGCGTTCGCCCGGAGTCCCAGCGCAGCAGCCACACCGTGCGACGCATTCTGGCGGGTCTGGATTACCAGGAAGGCATCCACTTCAGTTTTGTGGAAGAAGCCTCGGAGCGGGAACTGGCCGGCAATGCCCACCCGATCCGCGTCTTGAACCCGATTGCCGCCCCGCTGGCGGTGATGCGTTCCAGCTTGATGGGCAGCCTGCTGCAGGCGGCTCGAGGCAATCTGGCGCGCCGGGCGGGTCGGGTCCGGCTCTTTGAGATCGGGCGGGTTTTCCATCGGGACGCTTCGGTGCCCGACAGCCCCACCAGTGTGGCCGGCGTGCGCCAGCCCTTGATGGTGGCCGGTTTGGCTCTGGGCCCATCCGAGGCGCTGCAGTGGGGCGTATCGGCACGGCCTGTCGACTTCTTCGACGTCAAGGGCGATGTAGAGTCGCTGTTCTGGCCCCTGAGACCAACATTCGTAAAGGCCGAACACCCGGCGCTGCATCCCGGCCGTTGCGCTGGGGTGATGGTGGAAGGGCGCCTGGTCGGTTATGTCGGGGAACTGCATCCGCAGTGGCGCCAGACTTATGAATTACCGTCCGCCCCGACACTGTTTGAACTGGATCTGGAAGCCGTTCTTCAGCGCCCCGTACCCCAGGCGCGACCCGTTTCTCGGCAGCAGGCGGTTTGGCGTGATCTGGCCTTGGTTGCTGCAGAATCGGTTTCCCACGACGAATTGGTTGCAGCACTGCAGGCCGACCCGTTAGGATTGGTACGCTCGGCCCGCTTGTTTGATGTCTACAAGCCCAAGGCGGGCGGGTCGGAGGTGGCGGCGGGTCATCGCAGCTTGGCCGTTCGGCTGGAACTGCTGGATGAGGCCGCGACACTGACTGATGAACGGATCGATGAGGCGATCGCGCAGGCGCTGGCGCGTGTGTCGGCAGCCGGGGCGCGTTTGAGGACCGTTGGCTGAGCCACAAGGACGAGGACAATCAACCGTGAACGAACGCGTGATACTGCCGTCACTGGTGACCCCGACGCTGACCAAGGCCGAGCTTTCGGATCTCTTGTTTGAGCGCTTGGGCCTGAACAAGCGGGAATCGAAGGACATGGTCGATGCGTTCTTCGATATCCTGGGCAAGACGCTGGAACAGGGACGCGACGTGAAATTGTCAGGCTTCGGCAACTTCAACATCCGGCACAAGGCTGCGCGCCCAGGCCGCAACCCCCGCACCGGCGAGTTCATCCCCATTGAGGAGCGCCGTGTGGTCACCTTCCATGCCAGTCTCAAGCTCAAGGCCGTGGTGCAGGGCGACGAGGTTCCCGCCGATGAGCGTTGATCGGCTTGCACACGATCCGGGCCACTGAATACGTTGAACACGACATTGCACCGTGAGTACCGACTTGCCCCCCATCCCGCCGAAGCGTTACTTCACCATCGGTGAGGTCAGCGATTTATGTGGGGTCCGGCCCCATGTGCTGCGCTATTGGGAACAGGAATTCACCCAGCTGCGCCCGATGAAGCGGCGGGGCAACCGCCGCTACTACCAGCACCATGAAGTGCTGCTCGTTCGCCGTATCCGTGAGTTGTTGTATGAGCAGCGCTTCACCATCAGCGGCGCAAGAGATCGCTTGGCTGAAGCGATTGTCCGTGCAGGAACGGAGCGGTCCTGGAGGGCCGATGCACAGCCCCGTGGCAGCGCACCGGAGTGGCCATCTCCAGCGGGCGGCGAAGAGGGCGCGCAGGATTGGGGAGCATCGGCAGTGTCCGGGGGAGAGTCCTCGGTACCCGCGGTGCTGGACCAGGTCGAGCAGATGCGTACGGGCGGTGTGGATCTGCGGCGCGAACTGATGGCCATCCGAAGGTTGCTGTCCGATTGAAGCGCTATAATGTGAGGTTCGTCGGGGTGTAGCGCAGCCTGGTAGCGCACTTGCATGGGGTGCAAGGGGTCGCGAGTTCGAATCCCGCCACCCCGACCATTGACCAACAAGAGCCCGGGGCCGCAACGCTCCGGGCTTTTTCGCTCCTGTGGCTTCTTTCCCACGGGCTGCTACGCGCACTTCCCCCTATCGCTGCGGCCGGCTATGGGCTTTACATTGCGGGAACCGCAGCAATGACTGCTCAGGAGCTGGACGCACCATGGCCACATCACGCCGACGCACCAGTCGCAGCGCCGAGGCGCACGCCTCGGCCCCCGGTACACCCGGCACCGCGCCGTCTTCGGCGATGGGGCAAAAGCGTGTTCTCAAAAAGTACCCCAATCGGCGGCTCTATGACACGCAGAACTCCACCTACATCACCCTTCAGGATGTCAAGGACATGGTGCTGCAGGGCCAGGACTTTCAGGTGCTGGATGCCAAGACGGCGGAAGACATCACCCGCAGCATTCTTCTGCAGATCATTCTGGAAGAGGAAACTGACGGTGTGCCGATGTTTTCAACGGCCATGCTGGCCAACATCATCCGGTTCTACGGTCATGCCATGCAGGGCATGATGGGCCATTACCTGGAGCAGAATCTGCAGGCATTTGCCGATCTTCAACGGCAGTGGACGGAGCAATCCAAGACCCTCTACGATCCCACCCAGTTCAACACCGAGGCGTGGAGCCAGTGGACCAAGATGTTCCAGGCCGTGCCCGGCTTTTCGGGATTTCCGCCAGCAAAAAAGTAGCCGCCCCCCTGCGGCGACAATCCGGTGATGAGTCCTGCATCCCACGACACGCCCATCACCGAAACCGGCACCTCGGCCGCTGCTGCCCCTCGCATCGCCTTTGCCAGCTTGGGATGCCCCAAGGCGCTGACCGACAGCGAACTCATCCTCACGGCACTCAGCGCCGAGGGTTATCAAACCTCACGGGACTATGCCGGCGCGGACCTCGTCATCGTCAATACCTGCGGCTTCATTGACGATGCGGTGCAGGAGAGCCTGGACACCATTGGACAAGCCTTGGCGGAAAACGGACGGGTGATCGTCACCGGGTGCCTGGGCGCCAAGACGGGGGAGGGGGGGGGCAACCTGGTGCAGCAGGTTCATCCCAAGGTGTTGGCGGTGACCGGACCGCACGCCACTCACGAAGTGATGGATGCGGTGCACCGGCATGTTCCCAAGCCGCACGACCCCTTTACCGATCTCGTACCCCCGCAAGGAATCAAGCTCACACCGCGTCATTACGCCTATCTCAAGATCAGCGAAGGGTGCAACCATGCCTGCACCTTCTGCATCATCCCGAGCATGCGGGGCAAATTGGTTTCCCGGCCCATCGGTGACGTCCTGGAGGAAGCCCGGCGACTGTTTGACGCCGGGGTCAAAGAGCTCTTGGTGGTGAGCCAAGACACCAGTGCTTACGGGGTGGACCAGCAATACCGAGTCGGCTTCTGGAATGGGCAGCCCGTGAAGACGCGCATGGTGGAGCTGTGTGAGCGGTTGGCGCGGCTCGCTGAGCCTTTCGGTGCCTGGGTGCGCTTGCACTATGTGTACCCTTACCCGCATGTCGATGAACTCATCCCCATGATGGCGCAGGGTCGCATCCTGCCGTATTTGGACATTCCGTTTCAGCACGCGCACCCCGATGTCCTGCGACGCATGAAGCGGCCCGCCTCGGGAGAGCGACACCTGGAGCGGATTCAGGCTTGGCGTGCCGCCTGCCCGGCGCTGGTGATCCGCAGCACCTTCATCGCCGGATTTCCCGGCGAGACCGAGCCGGAGTTTGAGGCCTTGCTCGATTTTGTTCGCGAAGCGGAGATCGACCGTGCGGGCTGTTTTGCCTACTCTCCGGTGCCTGGCGCAGCGGCCAATGCGCTCGACGGCGCCTTGCCCGACGAACTGCGCGAAGAGCGGCGGTCCCGCTTCATGGCCCTTGCCGAAGCGGTGTCGATCGAGCGGCTTTCAAGGCGAGTGGGCGCCACGATCCAGGTGTTGGTGGATCAGGCGCCGGCCATGGGCCGCAAGGGAGGCGTGGGGCGGTCGTACGCTGATGCGCCAGAGATCGACGGCGTCGTGAAACTGCTGCCACCGCAAAAGCTTTCCACCACGCTGAAAGTCGGTGAATTTGCCCGTGCACGGGTGGTGGCCGTTGAGGGGCACGATTTGGTGGCCCAACCCCTTTGAAGAGACCGTGTCCATGAAGCACGACTCGACGGCGCTGATCCATCATCCGTACCGCGCCCCGGACGGATTCGAGGCCGTTTTGCCGGCGATCCACAAGGCGTCGACGGTGTTCTTCCCCAATGTGGCGGCCCTGCGGTCTCGGGATTGGCGCCACAAAGAGGGCTACACCTACGGTTTGCACGGAACACCCACCACGTTCGTGCTGGAGGAACGGATCGCGCATCTCGAGGGCGCGCGCCATTGCGTTCTGGCACCCAGTGGCCTGTCCGCGCTCGGCTTGGTCAACATCGCTGTGCTTCAGCCCGGCGACGAGGTTCTTCTTCCCGACAACGCCTATGGGCCGTCCAAGGAATTGGCCCGCACGCTCCTGGCGCAATGGGGCATTGGGCATCGCGTCTACGACCCTTTGGATCCGGATTCCGCATCGGCGCTGATGGGACCGGCCACCAAGCTGCTGTGGATCGAGGCGGCCGGCTCGGTGACGATGGAGTTTCCCGATGTCCGGGCATTGGTGCGGATGGCGCATAGCCGTGGGATCACCACGGCGCTGGACAACACCTGGGGCGCTGGGCTCGCGTTCAAGCCCTTTGATCTGGGGGACGGCTTGGCGGTGGATGTGTGCATGCACGCGCTGACCAAGTACCCCTCGGGCGGTGGCGATGTGCTGATGGGCTCGGTCACCACGGTGGACCATCGCCTGCATGAGCGCCTGCTGATGGCCCACATGCGGCTTGGAATCGGCGTGGGTGCCAACGACGCCGAGGCGGTGCTGCGCGCACTGCCGTCGATTGCACTGCGTTATCAGGCGCAGGACTTGGCGGCACGAAAGCTCGCTCAGTGGCTGACCGACCAGGCGGGAGTGGCGCGGGTGCTGCATCCGGCTCTTACGGGTTCACCGGGCCATGAGAACTGGGCTGCCCTGTGCACCGGTGCAGCCGGTATCTTCGCCATCCTGCTGGATGAGTCATTGAGCACCGGGGCGGTGGATGCGTTTGTGGACGCCCTGCGCGTCTTCCGCATCGGCTATTCCTGGGGCGGGCCGGTGAGCTTGGCCGTTCCTTATGCGCTCGATCAAATGCGACTGAACCGTGCCCACCTCAAAGGGCACCTCGTTCGCCTTTGCATTGGCTTAGAGGACGTCCAGGATCTCCAGGCCGATCTCTCTGAAGCCCTGGACGTCTTGCGCCGCCACTGACGTTTCAGCGTGAGCGCGTCTTCATGGCCCGCTCCACTTCACGCCGACCCTCGCGTTCCTTGATGGCATCGCGCTTGTCGTGTTCAGCCTTGCCCTTGGCGAGTGCGATCTCGGCCTTCACACGGCCGTTCTTGAAGTGCAGATTCAGGGGTACCAGGGTGTAGCCACGCTGTTCAACCTTGCCCACCAGTCGCTTGATCTCCGCCTTGTGCAGCAGGAGTTTCTTGGTCCGATCCGCTTCTGCCCGGACATGGGTGGACGCCGTTCGCAAGGCATTGATGCGGCAGCCGATGAGGAACAGTTCGCCGCCCTTGATCACCACGTAGCCATCGGTGAGCTGCACCTGCCCCGATCGGATGGCCTTCACCTCCCATCCTTCCAGCACCACGCCGGCCTCGTGTCGTTCTTCGAGGTGATAGTCGAACCGGGCGCGACGGTTCTCGGCGATGAGCGGGTTGGGGGACGTCATGAACTTAAAATCCCAACATTCTATGAAGCACGTGCGGAAATCCGTCCTGCTGTGGTACTCCGCCCGGCAGATGTACGACCTGGTCACCCGGGTGCAGGCCTATCCCGAGTTCCTCCCCTGGTGCGACCGCGCCGAAGTCTTGGAAGAGTCTGAGAACGGCATGACGGCCCGCTTGGGGCTGGCTATTTCGGGTCTGCGGCATGCGTTCACCACACGCAATCTCCATGAAGCAGGCCGTCTGGTGTCGGTCGAACTCGTTGACGGCCCCTTTTCCAAGCTTGAAGGTCGATGGGCTTTCACCCCGGTGGGTGGCACACCCGCCGATGGCGGCGATGCCGGTGATGGTGCCGAAGCCGCCGCTTGTCGGGTTGAGTTGGATCTTCGGTACGCCTTGAGTGCCGGGCCGCTGGAAATCGTCCTGAGTCCGGTGTTCGACCGCGTGGCGAACACGCTGGTTGATTGCTTCGTCCAAAGGGCTGAGGCTGTCTATGGCGCCCGCTGATCCGTCCGGTACGGCCACTGGGAACGCCGCCCTGGAGGTGGCAGTGGCCTATTCACCGGCGCCGGAGTCGGTGGACCTTGTTCATCTTCAGCTGCCCAGCGGTTCGACAGTGGCGGATGCGCTTCGCGCCAGCGGTCTGCTGGAACGGCATGGACTGCTGCTCACCGATGAGCTCGTGTGCGGCGTCTGGGCCAAGATCCATCCGTTGGAGCACCGGCTCCGCGACGGTGACCGGGTGGAGGTGTACCGGCCCTTGCGCGTGGACCCCAAGGAGGCCCGTCGGCAGCGTTATCGCAAGGAGGGGAAGCGACGGGCGGAGCGTCAGGCTGCGGCCCCTAAAGGCTCTTCCGACAACCGCGGGTCCTGATCCTTCCCGTCGGACCGAGGGCATGCGCCTCCCTATAATTCGTTTTTGCGTCCGGAGACTTTCCCAATGCGCCTGATCGGCAAAGCGCTCACCTTCGATGACGTGCTATTGGTCCCCGCCTTCTCGAAGGTGCTTCCGCGGGACACCAGCCTCTCCACCCGCCTGACCCGCAACATCGCGCTGAACCTCCCCTTGGTGTCGGCGGCGATGGACACCGTGACCGAAGCCCGACTGGCCATTGCGATTGCCCAGGAAGGCGGTATTGGCATCGTGCACAAGAACCTCACACCGGCGCAACAGGCCGCCGAGGTCGCACGGGTCAAGCGCTACGAGTCAGGCATCCTGCGCGACCCCATCACCATCGATCCGAACGCCACGGTGCGTCAGGTCAAGGCACTTTCCGACCAACATGGTGTCTCTGGGTTCCCCGTGGTCGAAGGCGGGCGCGTCGTGGGCATCGTCACGGGCCGTGACCTTCGCTTCGAGACCCGAATGGATGCCCAGGTGCGCGACATCATGACGCCTCGGGAGAGGCTCATCACGGTGCGAGAGGGGGCCTCGCTGGAAGAAGGCAAGGCCCTGATGCACCAACACAAGCTCGAGCGGGTGCTGGTGGTCAACGACGCTTTTGAATTGCGCGGCCTGATGACGGTCAAGGACATCACCAAGCAGACCAATTTTCCCAATGCCGCCCGCGATGCCCAAGGCAAGTTGCGCGTGGGTGCGGCCGTTGGCGTGGGAGAGGGCACCGAGGAGCGCGTGGAACTGCTGGTCAAGGCGGGCGCCGATGCGCTCGTGGTGGACACGGCGCACGGGCACAGCGCTGGCGTGATTGAGCGGGTGCGTTGGGTGAAATCGAACTTTCCGGGCGTGGATGTGATCGGCGGCAACATCGCCACCGGTTCGGCCGCCCACGCACTGGG
>JBMSQF010000009.1:0-48931 GCA_049423145.1 Burkholderiaceae bacterium | reverse complement strand
CCCGAGGCGCGGATCGACCAGTACCCGCATCAGTTTTCCGGCGGCATGCGCCAGCGTGTGGTGATCGCGCTGGCCTTGGCTGCCGAACCGCGGCTCATCGTGGCCGATGAACCGACCACAGCGCTGGATGTCTCCATCCAGGCCCAGATCATCAGCCTGCTGCGCAAGCTGTGCAAGGTGCATGGGGCATCCGTGATGCTGGTGACGCACGACATGGGTGTGATTGCCGAGACCTGCGACCGCGTGGCCGTGATGTACGCCGGGCGTGTGGTGGAGATCGGGCCGGTGCACGACGTGATCCACTGCCCGGCACACCCCTATACCCTGGGCCTGATGGGCTCGATTCCATCCATGGACGGCCACAGCGAGCGCCTCGCGCAGATCGATGGCGCGATGCCCCGGCTCCATGCGATTCCGACGGGCTGCGCCTTCAACCCCCGGTGCCTCCGTGCCACCGATCGCTGCCGGCAGCACAGGCCTGAACTGATGTCGGCGGGGCCAACCCGGGCCGCCTGTTGGATCCACGCCGATGCCTGAAGGAACCGCGATGAGTGCGATGGCCGATTCGACCCGCACCCTGGTGCAGGTCAAGGACCTGGCCAAGGTCTTCGATGTGTCCGCACCCTGGCTGAACCGGTTGGTGGAGCGCAAGCCCCGGCAGTTCGTCCATGCGGTCGACGGGGTGAGCTTCGAGATTGCAGCCGGTCAAACCCTGGCCCTGGTGGGAGAGTCGGGTTGCGGCAAGAGCACCGTGGCGCGCCTGCTGGTGGGCCTGTATGCACCCACCCGGGGTGAAGTGCGCTTCGACGGCCACAGCGTGACGGCTGGCCGTGAAGTGGCGGCGCAGCGCACCCTGCGGCGGCGCATGCAGATGATCTTCCAGGACCCCTATGCCAGTCTGAACCCCCGCTGGAAGGTGCTGGACATCGTGGGTGAACCGCTGCGGGAGCACCGCATGGTGGACAGCCCCGAAGCCCTGCGCGAGCGCGTGGCCGCTCTGCTCCAGCAGGTGGGCTTGTCCGGTGATGATGTGGGCAAGTTTCCCCATCAGTTCTCGGGTGGCCAGCGGCAACGGATTTCGATCGCTCGGGCGCTGGCCACCCAGGCCGAATTTCTGGTCTGCGACGAGCCGACCTCGGCCCTGGATGTCAGCGTGCAGGCGCAGGTGCTCAACCTCATGATGGACCTGCAGGCCCAGCATGGCTTGAGCTACCTTTTCATCTCGCACAACCTGGCGGTGGTGCGTCATGTGGCCCATGCCGTGGGGGTGATGTACCTGGGCCGCTTGGTCGAACGTGCGCCCAAGCCGGTGCTGTTCAGTCAGCCCCGCCATCCCTACACGCGGATGCTGTTGGACGCGATTCCCGACATTGCCATGACGGGACGCTCGCGCACACCGGTGCAGGGTGAGGTTCCCAACCCCTTGAACCCACCCACCGGCTGTGCCTTCCATCCGCGTTGCCCCTTGGCCAACGCGCGATGCGCAGCCGAGCGGCCCCAGATGCGCGTGGTGGATGCAGCGGGTACGCAGGTGGCGTGCCACGCCGTGGAAGAGGGGCGGACCCACCCCTGAGAGACAGCCCCGCAGCGCTCAGCGCATCAAGGCAGCAAGCGTTCCTGGGCAAACAGCGCGTGGGCGGGTTCCCGTTCACGGATGAGGTGGACCGCGCCGCCATCGACCATGACCTCCGCGGCGCGGCCGCGGGTGTTGTAGTTGCTGGCCATGGTCATGCCGTAGGCGCCCGCGGACAGGACGGCCAGCGTGTCGCCTGCGCGCACCGATAGCGCACGGTCGCGGCCCAGCCAGTCACCCGATTCGCACACAGGCCCCACCACGTCCCAGCGTTGCGGGGTCACCTGCGATGGTGCAGGCGGTACGCATTCGACGATGCCCATCCAGGCCTCGTACAAGGCCGGGCGCATGAGGTCGTTCATCGCGGCATCCACGATGCAGAAGTGACGGCCGCCTTGCGGGATCTCCTCGGGTGCCGCGGGCTTGAGGTAGAGCACCTCGGTGAGCAGCACGCCGGCGTTGCCCACCAGCGATCGGCCGGGCTCCAGCAGCAGTTCCCGGTGGCCATGCCCACGCGCCTGGATGCGGTCGAGCATGGCGCCCACCAAGGCCTGTGGCGTGGGGGGGCGTTCGTCGGTGTAGGTGATGCCCAAGCCGCCCCCGAGGTCCAGGTGCTGCAGTGGGTTTCCCTGCGCTTCGATGGCCTCGACGAGATCCAGCACCCGGTCCAGGGCATCGAGGTAGGGGCCGATCTCGGTGATTTGTGAGCCGATGTGGCAGTCGATACCCACCACCTCCAGTGCAGGCAGGCGCCGGGCCTGCGCGTAGAGCGCCAAGGCGCGGTCGTGCGCCACGCCGAACTTGTTGCCTTTCAGGCCGGTGGAGATGTAGGGATGGGTGCGGGCATCGACATCGGGATTGACACGCACACTGATGCGCGCGGGGCGGCCCTCGTGTTGGGCCACCTCGGAGAGCACCTCGAGCTCGGCCTCGCTCTCGACATTGAAGCAGCGGACGCCGCAACGCAGGGCCATGACCATCTCTGCACGCGTCTTGCCCACACCGGAGAACACCACTTTGGAGGCCTGTCCACCGGCAGCCAGCACACGCTGCAGTTCACCGCCGGAGACGATGTCAAAGCCCAGGCCCAGTCTTGCGAAGAGCTGCAAGACCGCCAGGTTGCTGTTGGCCTTCATCGCGTAACACAAGAGGTGCGGTTGGCCGACCAGTGCGCGCTGATAGGCGCCTGCAGCCTCGCGCATCGCCGCAGCCGAGTAGGCGTACAAGGGGGTTCCGAACTGTTGACCCAGTTGTTGCAGGTCGACGCCGTCCAGGGTCAGGCGGCCTTGCTGGTAGGCCAGATGCGGAGCGCCAGGCAGAGCATTCATGGAGACGGGCAGGCCCTGGGGTTGCTATGGGGTGATGGTGCTGGCGCGTTGGCCGACACCGGATGCAGGCAGCGCGGGGCGAACCGCAGCCTCCACGGCGCCGGATGGCGCACCGTTTGTGCCTGCCGGCGCCACCGGCTTGGCCGCATCCGGCAAACGCAGCGGGCCCTTTTGACCGCAAGCGCTCAGGCCCAGGGCCACCGCTGAGATCAAGACGGCATACAGGCCCGACCACGCCCTGACCACAAGGCGGCTGGGGGTCTGCTCAGTGGCTATGATCCTTCGCTTCACTCGAAGATTCTATCGACCTGCATGAGCGCCACGCCCGAACCGATTCTCCCGGCTTCAGGACTCACCGACCTGGAGTTCGACCACCTCACCGCCCGCATCCTGGGCAGCATTGAAGCGCGCCTGGACCAATGGCTGCAGGACGATGTGGTGGACATTGACGCGCGCCGCACCGGTGGCTTGCTCGAGATGAGTTTTCCCGGTGGCAGCAAGATCATCCTCAACACGCAGCCACCGCTGCACGAACTGTGGTTGGCCGCCCGTGCAGGCGGCTACCACTTCCGCCATCGCCAGGGTCGGTGGACCGAGCGGGAAGGCCAAGAGTTCTTTGAATTGCTGTCCCGCCGCGCCAGCGAGCAGGCGGGTCAGCCGCTGAGGTTCGATCCGCCGGCGACATAGGCTTGGGGGTGGTGTAGGCCGTTCGGCTGCGCGGGCCATGGGGCTGAGCGCCGGCTCCGATTGGGCGCTCAGCGCCTGAACAGATCGAGGATGCTTTTCTTTTCCTCTTCGGCGGCACCATCGGCCTTGTCTCCCAGGCCCACACTGCGCACGCCCTTGCCGGCAGCGAATTCCTCGTACATCCACTCTGCCCCGACCTGAACCACGCCCGGCGGGACGCTGGGTTCCGTTGGTGCGGCCTTCTTGAGGGCCTGCTGCATGTACTCGATCCACACGGGCAGCGCCAGCCCCCCGCCGGTTTCGCGGTCACCCAGCTTGCGGGGTTGGTCGTAGCCGATCCACACCACGGCCACCACACTGGGCTGCCAGCCCGCAAACCAGGCGTCCATCGAGTCGTTGGTGGTGCCGGTCTTGCCGTGCAGGTCACTGCGCTGCAGGGCCGCTTGCGCTTTGGCAGCGGTCCCGGACCGGGTGACCTCCTGCAGGAGGTGGCTCATCACGAAGGCATTGCGCTCGTCGATGACGCGCCACGATTCCTCTGGGGCCTTCGGTGGAGAGTCCACCAGCGCGCGGCCCCGGTCATCGGCGATCCGACTGATCAACAGGGGTGGAATGCGGTAGCCGCCGTTGGCGAAAACCGCATAGCCGGTGGCCATCTGCATGGGCGTCACCGAGCCGGCACCCAGGGCCATCGTGAGGTAGGGTGGATGCCGCTCGGCATCGAACCCGAAGCGCGTGACCCACTCCTGCGCATTCGCTGCGCCAACGCCCTGGAGGATACGGATCGACACCATGTTCTTTGACTTGGCCAATGCGGTGCGCAAGCTCATGGGGCCGTCGAACTTGCCGTCGTAATTCTTGGGTTCCCAGGCCTGGCTGCCCGTGGCGCCGGCATCGAAGAACAGCGGCGCATCATTGATCACGGTGGCGCCGGTGTAGCCCTTCTCCAGCGCGGCCGAGTAGATGAAGGGCTTGAAGCTCGAGCCGGGTTGGCGCCACGCTTGAGTGACGTGGTTGAACTTGTTCTTGCGCCAATCGAAGCCGCCCACCATGGCACGCACGGCACCGGTCTTCGGATCCAAGGAAACAAAGGCGCCTTCGACCTCGGGCAGTTGGGTGAGCACCCAGCGCTTGTTCTCCTGCACCACGCGAACGATGGAGCCGCGGCGGATCTGCTTTTGTGCGGGGGCCTTCTCGGCCAGACCCGAGGCCACCGGTTTGAGGCCGTCGCCGCTCACCACCACCTCTTCGCCTGATTGCAGGGCCGCTACCACCTTGCCTGGGCCGACTTCCAGCACCACAGCCGCCTTGATCTCGTCATTGTCGGGGTGGTCGGTGAGGGCTTCGGCCACACGCGCGTCGACCTCGTCGGGATTGCTGGGCAAGGCCACGAAACCTTCGGGCCCGCGGTAGACCTGTCGCTTCTCGTACTCCAGGATCCCGCGCCGCAGCGCGCGGTAGGCGGCCATCTGTTCGCCCGAGTCGATGGTCAGCGTGACGCTCAGACCGCGGGTGTAGGTGTCTTCACCATACTGACTGAACACCAGCTGTCGAGCCACCTCGGCGGCGTACTCGGCATGGACCGGCAGCGTCGTACCGCTGCGCAGGCGCAAGGGCTCACGCTGTGCCTGCTGGGCCTGCAGGGGCGTGATGTGACCGTTGTCGAGCATGCGCTCGATGATGTAGCGCTGTCGCGCCTTGGCCCGACGTGGATTGGCCACGGGGTTGTAGGCGGAGGGCGCCTTGGGGATCCCGGCCAACATGGCCGCCTCGGCCACGGTGAGGTCCTTCAAGGGCTTGCCGAAGTAGGTTTCGGCCGCGGCGGCAAAACCGTAGGCGCGCTGTCCCAGATAGATCTGGTTGAGGTAGAGCTCCAGGATCTCGTCCTTGCTGAGCTGCGATTCGATCTTGTAGGCGAGCAAGGCCTCATAAAGCTTGCGGATGTACTTCTTTTCCGAGGAGAGGTAGAAGGTTCGTGCCACCTGCATGGTGATCGTGGACGCACCCTGGCTGCGCGCCTGTCCGAGATTGGCCACGACGGAGCGCAGCACGCCGACGTAATCGATGCCTCCGTGCTCGTAGAAGCGCGCGTCTTCGATGGACAGGACTGCATGCTTCATCAGGGCCGGGATTTCGGCGATCGGCGTGTAGCTGCGCCGCTCTTCGCCGAACTCACCCAGCAATGCACCGTCCGCGCTGTAGATGCGCATCGGCAGCTTGGGGCGGTAGTCGTCGAGGCCTTTGATGTCCGGCAGGTTGGGGTAGGCCAATGCCAGCGCCAGCCCACCGGCCAAGACACCGGCAGCGGCGATACCCAGCGCCGCGAAGCCCGTGATCACGAAGAACCGCAGCAAGAGACGGCCGGGTGAGCGCAGCGCAGGCTCGGCTACGGGCACGTTGTTGTCAGAGGGAGGCGTCGGTGGAGGAGGGGCGTCTGGCATGGGGAGCCTTCATACACCTCCGAGGGGGCACCCAAGAGGGCAATACCGAAGGCCTGAGGACTGCAGCGATTATAGGAACCGCGGCGCTGTGCAGGCGTGTCGCAGCAGGAGGCGAGGGGGCGGCGTGCTGATGGGAAGGGGAGGCGGAAGGGGGTGGCGATGGGGATGGGCCAGGACGGCCTTGGGACTGGACCTGGGATCTCGTGCGGTCAAGCTGGTGGAACTGGGCTGTCGGGGTCGTGGCCCTTGGTTTCTGAGGAGCCACCACCGGGCGGCATTGCCCCATGGTGCCGTGGTGGATGGGCAGATCCTCCAGTTCGATGCGGTGGCCGCGGCGGTTCGCGCCTTGCTTGAGCGCGCCCATCCCCAATCGCAAGGGGTGGTGATGGCTGTTCCTGCCAAGAACGTGATCCAGCGGCGGACCCATCTGCCGGCTCGCATGCATGATGCCGAGTTGGCCGTGCATCTGGAGGCCGAGGCGGCCAGCCTGGCATCCATCCCGGTCGAGGAACTGGCTGTGGATTTCGCGGTGATCGGGGCGGTGGCGGGCTCACCCGCGCAATGGGATGTGCAGATGGCGGCCACCCGCAAGGACCGCGTGGACGAGCGTGTGGCCCTGGCCCAGGCGCTGGGTCTGGAGCCGTTGGCGGTGGAGTCCGGGCCAAACGCCACGCGTTGGGCCTTGCTCGATTGGTCTCGTCGGCGTGAGCCCTCGGCAGCTGACCCGGTGCAGGCACTGTTCGAGTTGGGGCCCGATTCCCTGGTCCTCCATGTGATGGCCGATGATGAGCTGTTGTTCGAGACTGCAGTGCAATTCCCAGCGGACTGGGGGCGTCAGCCGGGGCTGGGGCCCGCCAGGGCGGTGGCCCTCGAGTGGGCGCGGATGCTGCAGCTCTACTACGCGCGATTTCCGGCGTGTGCGATCTCACGCGTGCTGCTGGCTGGGGAGAGCGACAGCCCTGAGGCCTTGTCGAAGGCTGTTGCGGCCTCCACCGGTGTGAAGGCGGAGTGGATCGACCCTTTCGAGCACAGGCAGCCCGGTCTGGCCGCCGACCTGGGCGACTCCGCAGTCGGTGCCGCTGGCTACCTTCAGGCCTGCGGACTTGCCCTGCGGGGTTTGGGTTGATGGTCCCGATCAATTTCATGCCGCACCGGCAGCATCGCGCCGAGCAAGGTCGGCGGCGTTTCCGCACCGGCCTGGGCCTGAGTTCGCTGCTGGCCCTCGCGGTGGCGGCGGTTCTCGCGTTCATGCTGGATCATGCGCAGTCGCAGCAGGCCGCGCGCCATGCGGCGCTCGAGCAGGCCGCTGCAGGGCTTCGCGAGCACCGGGCCCAATCGCAGCGCCTTCGCCAGGAGCTGATGGTCTTGGAGCAGGCCGAGGCGGCTGCCCGGGTGCTGCAGGCCGAGCGGCAGTGGCCGCTGGCGCTGTTCAATGAACTCGCCATCCTCACGCCCGATGGGGTGACCCTGAGCGACATCGGGCAGACCGGGACTGGCGTGACCTTGAAGGGCTGGGCGCAGTCGAGTGAGCGCCTGCACGATTTTGTGCGCCGGCTCCAGTTCCGATCAGCCGTGCTGCATCGACCCGAATTGAGGGAGGTGCGTGCCGTGGAGGCTGCTCGGTTGCAGCGCTCGGATGGGGCCCGCCGCAGCGACTGGCCATGGGAATTCACGCTCACTGTGCGGATGCACCAGCCGGCCACGGCGACGGAGAACACGCGGTGAATCGGCGCGTCATCGGTGGCGTCGATCTCTCGGATCCCGGCACCTGGCCGATGGAGCTGCAAGGCCTGGCCTGGTTGCTGACCTTTGCGGCAGTCCTCGTGCTGGCCTGGCACCTCATGTTGTCCGAGCCCACGATGCGCTGGTGGGCTCAACAGCAGCGCGCAGCGGAGTCGCAGACGCCCACGGCCGATGATTCCGCGCCGCAACCGGAAGAGGACCTCCAGGCGCTCTTGGCCCGCAAGACTGCTTTGGAGCGAGAAGGGGACCGGCTCGATGACGATCCCTGGCCACCTTGGGATGCGGAGGACCTGTTGCGGGCCGTCGCCACGGCCAGTCGGGCCCGTGGGCTGCAACTGGTGTGGTTCAGACCCGCACCGTCGTCCCCGGGGGCACACCCCGCCGACGGATCGGTGGCCTGGCGACTGGTCGGCAGCTTCCACGACCTGGGCACCTTTTGGGAAGACTTCATCCGCATGCCACACCCCCTCACGCTCCGACAGTTGACGCTGGCGCCACCGGGCCCAAGCAAGCCGGGGGAAGACG
The DNA here is from genome assembly GCA_049423145.1 of Burkholderiaceae bacterium. Classification (GTDB taxonomy): domain Bacteria; phylum Pseudomonadota; class Gammaproteobacteria; order Burkholderiales; family Burkholderiaceae_C; genus RFTU01. The sequence goes on along the minus strand of JBMSQF010000009.1, from coordinate 40,634 downwards.
CCCTTTCGATGGATTCACCAGGCCTGGTGATGGAAGCCACGCTGGGCCCGCCGGCTGCGCCGCTGTCGGAGAGCACCTTGCGGATGGGCGGGCGACAGCCGGTCGCTCACCGGGCGCCGCCCCCTTACCAGGGTCGCGCCCACCGCGACCCCTTCGCCGCGATGCGCCGTGATCCGGCTGCGCAGACGGCCGCGAGCCCAGCCGACCAGACGGGGTTTGCGGAGGCCCCCCTGCTGGAGCGCACGCCTTTGGAGTCCATCGTATTTGTCGGCACCCTCGAACGCGGCACACAGCGCCTGGCGTTGCTTCAATTGCAGGGCCAGCTTCACCCAGTGGGGGCCGGGCAGCGCCTGGGCCCCAAGGGTGGCGTGATTGAGCAGATCCAGGAACGGTCGTTCACCGTGAGCGGGCCCCTGCGCCGCGATCGTGCATCGGCATCTGAGCCCGTGGTGGTGGAGCTCAAGGAGGCTTTGCCATGAATCCGCGCTTTGGTGTCTGGGCCTCGGGCCTCTTGAGCGGCTTTTGTGCGGGGATCCTGGCCGCGGCCCCGGATGCCGTCAGGGCGCAGGTGAGCAGTGAGTTTGCGCGGTCGATGCCGCAGACGGCTGCGTCCTACACCGGAGAGCGGCTTTCGCTGAATTTTCAGAACATCGACGTTCGTGCAGCCTTGAAGGTGATCGCCGATTTCACCCAGCTCAATCTCGTGACGAGTGACAGCGTCAGTGGTGCGGTGACGCTGCGGCTTCAGGATGTGCCCTGGGACCAGGCGCTGGACATCATCCTGCAGACCAAGGGTCTTGGATTCAGGCGCAGCGGCAGCATCCTGATGGTGGCACCTCGCGAAGAGTGGGCGGCCCGGGACCAGGCCGAGCTTGAGGTGCGGCGCCGCATCGGTGAACTGGAGGCCCTGCGCACCGAGGCCTTTCAACTGCACTACAGCCGCGCCGACGAGGTGGCGCGAGGCCTGCTGGGGAGCGGCATTGGCGCCGTGCAGGGCGCGGGTGCGGGCAGTGGCTCACCACCATCGGCGCCACCAGCGGGCGGTGCGCCCCCCGGGGCGGCCTCGCCTCGCCTGCTGTCCTCTCGAGGCAGCGCCATGGCGGTGGCGCGAACCAATCAACTCTTCGTGACCGACATCCCGGCCAAGCTGGAGCAGGTCAGGGCCCTGATCGAGAAGATCGACATTCCGGTCAAGCAGGTCTTGATCGAGGCTCGCATCGTCGAGGCGGTCGACAGTTTCGGCCGGTCGTTGGGCGTGAAGCTGGGGTTCCATGATCTGCGCATGCAGCAGGGTTTGCCTTCAGGTTCTGCGGCGGGCCCTCGTGTGGTCGTGGGCGGCAATTACGCCGGAGTGGGCACGCAAACCCTGCAGCCCGGGGCCCCACTTGACGCGCCGGGATCGGCCCGTGAAACGCCAAGCGCCGCCTACGCCAACACGCAGTTCGTCAACCTGCCGGCCGCATCCCTGCAGGGGGTGGATCCGGCCACCTTCGCGATGTCGCTGTTCGGTGCGTCGGCCAGTCGCTTTCTCAACCTGGAGCTGTCTGCGATGGAGGCCGACGGCCGTGGCAAGGTGGTCTCCAGCCCCCGGATCGTCACCACCGATCAGGTGGAGGCCCACATCAAGCAGGGATTCCGCGTTCCGTATCGGGGCAACGCGAGTGGCTTTGGGTCTGCCGCACAGGTGCAGTTCCAGGAAGCCAACCTCAAACTGACCGTCACGCCGCAGGTGACGCCACAGAGCCATGTCATCCTCAATGTCTTGGTGAACAAGGACAGCCTGGGAGCCCTGACGCCGGATGGTCGCGAGATCAACACGAAGGAGGTGAGAACCAAGGTCCTGGTGGAAAATGGTGGAACGGTGGTGATGGGGGGCATCTACGAGCATGAAGAAGTGGGCTCAGGATTCAAGGTGCCCCTCTTGGGTGACCTGCCGGCATTGGGCAGCTTCTTCAGAAAGACGGCCCGCGAGATTCGCCGTACCGAGTTGTTGGTGTTCCTCACGCCAACCGTGATTCCTGATGTCCAGACGCCTGCCCGCTGAAACGGTCTCTTGAACGCAGCCTCATCATTCCCTGCCCCGGGGCTCAGCCTCGCCCTGGTGGCCATGCCCGGCGCGGGCAAGACCACCGTGGGTCGCCTGTTGGCGCGGCAACTCGATCTGCCCTTCGTCGATGCCGATCATGAGGTTGAGCGGCGTGTGGGCACGAGCGTGAGGGACTACTTTGCGCAACACGGCGAGGCGGCTTTCCGCGATATTGAGCAGTCGGTGATCGCCGAGTGGGCCTGCGGCCGGCCCATGGTCCTGGCCACGGGCGGGGGGGTGGTGCTGCGTGAACCCAACCGCCACGCCCTTCATCGGAACTGCACGGTGGTGTATCTGCGGTCCAGCCCCGAGGAACTGTTTCGACGCTTGCGGCACGACAGACAAAGACCGCTGCTTCAGGTGCCCGATCCACTGCGCAAGTTGCGCGAGCTGTATCGTGAGCGGGATCCGCTGTACCGGCGCACGGCCCACTTCATCATCGAGACCGGACGGCCCACGGTGCAGGGGCTGGCAGGGATGATCCTCATGCAACTGGAACTCGCTGGTCGCATCGACCCCGCGCAAGTGCCGTCGCCCGTGGACCCGCGCGTGGACCCCGCGCCTTAAACTCCCGCCATGAACCCGTCCATCGGCGCTTCGCAGACCCTGCAGATCGAGCTCGGGGACCGCTCCTATCCGATCCTCATCGGGTCCGGGCTCCTGATGGCTGCGTCAAGCTGGGCGGGACTGCCCCGTGCCGCCACGGCGGTGGTGGTGAGCAATGTCACTGTTGCGCCGCTGTACATGGACCGCGTGGTTCAAGCCCTATCGAAACACTATGGACGTGTGTTGACGGTGGTACTGCCCGATGGAGAAGCGCACAAGGACTGGAACAGCCTGAACACCGTTTTCGACCAGCTGCTGGCGCAGGCCTGTGACCGGCGCACGGTGCTGTTCGCGCTGGGGGGCGGCGTGATCGGCGACCTCACCGGATTTGCGGCCGCCTGCTACATGCGGGGCGTTCCATTCGTGCAGGTTCCGACGACGCTCTTGGCCCAGGTGGATTCGTCGGTCGGTGGCAAGACGGCCATCAACCATCCCTTGGGCAAGAACATGATTGGCGCGTTCTATCAGCCGCAGCGGGTACTGTGTGACCTGGATGTTTTGGCGACTCTGCCCGATCGCGAGTACAGCGCGGGCTTGGCGGAGGTCATCAAGTACGGCCCGATAGCCGATGCGGAATTCCTTGAATGGATCGAATCCTCATGGGACGCTTTGATGAGGCGGGATGTCGATGCCTTGGCCCATGCTGTTCGGCGTTCCTGTGAGATCAAGGCCTGGGTCGTGGGGCAGGACGAGCGCGAAAGCGGCCTTCGGGCCATCCTCAATTTTGGTCACACCTTTGGTCACGCCATCGAGGCCGGGCTGGGCTATGGGCAGTGGTTGCATGGCGAGGCCGTGGGCTGCGGCATGGTGATGGCTGCGGAGCTCTCCCATCGGCTGGGCCTCATGCCGGCCTCATTTGTGAGGCGCATGGCGGACTTGATCGAGCGCGCCGGTTTGCCGGTCAAGGCGCCGGACCTGGGTTTGCCGCGTTACCTGGAGTTGATGCGGGTGGACAAGAAGGCCGAGGACGGTGCGATCCGGTTCGTGGTGATCGAGGCGCTGGGCCGTGCGGCCCTGCGCCCAGCACCCGATGAACTGGTCGGCGATGTCATCCGGGCGCATGTGGGCTGAGCTCGCGCCCTACGCCTCCCACCCTGCTCGGTCTCGCGGCAGGCGGGTGTGGGAGCCGGCGGCTTCCGATCGCAACCACTTTCAGCGGGATCGTGACCGCATCGTCCACAGCACCGCATTTCGCCGCCTCGTCTACAAGACGCAGGTCTTCCTCAACCATGAGGGCGATCTCTTCAGGACGCGGTTGACCCACAGTCTGGAAGTCGCGCAATTGGCGCGCTCCATGGCCAGGGGGCTGGCCCTGCATGAAGATCTGGTGGAGGCATTGGCCCTGGCGCATGACCTGGGCCATACGCCGTTCGGGCATGCCGGACAGGATGTGCTCAACGCCTGCATGAAGCCCTATGGTGGGTTTGAACACAACCTTCAGAGCCTGCGCGTGGTGGACGTTCTGGAGCAGCGCTATCCCGACTTCGATGGCTTGAACCTGTGCTTCGAGACGCGTGAGGGCATCCTCAAGCACTGCCCCATGCGGGTGGCGCGACACATTGAGGCCCTGGAGCCCCATGGTGTCGCGCATCGGTTCATCCAAGGCCTGCAACCCAGCCTAGAGGCTCAGTTGTGCAACCTGGCCGATGAGATCGCCTACAACGCCCATGATGTGGACGACGGGGTGCGTTCCGGGCTCATCAGCCTGGAGCAGTTGCTGCAGGTGCCCTTGGTGCTTCGCTTCCATGAGGAAACGGAGCAGGTGCATCCGGGCTTGGCCCGCCAGGGCGGTCGCCGTCTGTTGTCCGAAGTGCTCAGGCGGATGCTGTCGAGCCAGGTGCACGACCTGATGGCGCAAACCCGTGAACGGCTTTCGCGCGCACAGCCCGCCAATGATCAGCAGGCGAGGGTGGGCACACCCCTGGTGGCCTTCAGCCCCGCCATGCGCGCAGGCATCACCGAACTCAAGCGCTTTTTGTTCCGCGCGCTCTACCGTCATCCGCAAGTGGTGGCCACGACGCGGCGGGCCCAGGGCGTCGTGCGTGATCTCTTTGCGGCCTACACCGACTTCCCTGGGGAACTGCCCACCGAATACGCCCAGCGCCCCGACCTGCCCCGCGCCGTGTGCGATTACATCGCCGGCATGACCGACCGCTTTGCCCTGCGCGAGCACCACCGGCTCACCGGGCAGCGCGTGTTCGTGTGATCCCCTGACCCGCCTCGGGGCCACCCGAAAAATGGGGTCAGACCCCATTTTTCCGACCTAGACTGGGCCCATCATGGCTCGACTCCCCCGTCTGGTGTTGCCTGGCTGGCCCCACCATGTCATCCAGCGCGGCAACAACCGCCAGGCCATTGTGCGCACCGACGCAGACCGTCGGGCCTGGCGCGACATCCTGGCCGATTGCCTGGAGGCCTACTCGGTGAGCCTGCAGGCTTACGTGTTGATGGACAACCACTTCCATTTGCTGGTCACCCCGCCTTCTGTCCATGCGCTGAGCCGAATGATGCAGGCCCTGGGGCGCCGTTATGTCGGGGCCCACAACGCGGTGCATGGTCGCAGCGGCACGCTCTGGGAGGGCCGCTACAAATGCTCCCCCATCGAGACCGAGCGCTACTTCATGGCCTGCATGCGCTACATCGAACTCAACCCGGTTCGAGCGGGGATGGTGGCGCGGGCCGAGGAGTACCCCTGGTCGAGCGTCGGCCACCATCTGGGCCTGCGACAGGACCGGTTGGTCAGCGAACACGCCCTTTATTGGTCACTGGGCAATACGCCATTTGAGCGGGAGAGCCGGTACCGAGCCCTGTTGGAAGCCGGTTCGGGCGAGCGGGAGGCGACGCTCATCACCGAAGCCGCCTTGAAGGGTTGGGCTTTGGGATCACCAGAGTTCGTTTCAAAGCATGCGCTCACTTCTAATCGACCGCTGGTGCCCCGGCTGCGCGGCCGGCCTCGAAAGGGCGGGTCGGAAGGCGAATGACTCTGTCCCCATTTATTTTAAGAGTGGATTTGTTCGCAAAAAAAATGACTCTGACCCCATTTTTTTAATTTTGTGCTGGCGTATCCTTTCGGGGTAACCCGAATCTTGGAGCGCCGCATGAGCACGTCCGCCGAAATCCAGAACCTGGCCCGGGTGGGGCTGTACGACCCCTCGAACGAGCACGACGCCTGCGGCGTGGGCTTTGTGGCGCACATCAAGGGGCAAAAGGCGCACGCCATCGTGGGACAGGGCCTGAAGATCCTGGAAAACCTGGATCACCGCGGTGCGGTGGGGGCGGACGCTCTGATGGGGGATGGCGCGGGCATCCTGATCCAGATACCGGACGAACTGTTGCGGGATGAAATGGCGGCCCAGGGCGTGGCGTTGCCGCCTCCGGGCGAGTACGGCGTGGGCATGATCTTCCTGCCCAAGGAGCACGCGTCCCGTCTGGCCTGCGAGCAGGCACTCGAGCGCGCCGTGAAGGCAGAGGGGCAGGTGCTGCTGGGCTGGCGCGATGTGCCGGTGAACCGCGAGATGCCGATGTCGCCGACCGTTCGCGAAAAAGAGCCGGTGATCCGGCAGATCTTCATCGGCCGCGGCGCGGATGTGATCGTCCCAGACGCGTTGGAGCGCAAGCTTTATGTGATCCGCAAGACGGCCTCAGCCGCCATCCAGCGCCTCAAGCTCACCCACAGCCACGAGTACTACGTGCCCAGCATGAGCTGCCGCACGGTGATCTACAAGGGCCTGTTGTTGGCCAACCAGGTAGGCGAGTACTACCTGGACCTGCGCGACGCCCGCTGCACCTCGGCCCTGGCTTTGGTGCACCAGCGCTTCTCCACCAACACCTTCCCCGAATGGCCACTGGCCCATCCCTACCGCTTCGTGGCCCACAACGGTGAAATCAACACCGTCAAGGGCAACTTCAACTGGATGCGCGCCCGAGAAGGCGTGATGAAGTCGCCGGTATTGGGCGAGGACTTGCAAAAGCTCTATCCCATCAGCTTCGAAGGCCAGTCCGACACGGCTACTTTCGACAATGCGTTGGAACTGCTGAGCATGGCGGGCTATCCGCTGGCGCAGGCCGCGATGATGATGATTCCGGAGGCCTGGGAACAGCACACGACGATGGACGAGCGCCGCCGCGCCTTCTATGAATACCACGCGGCCATGATCGAGCCCTGGGATGGCCCGGCCGCGATGGTCTTTACCGATGGCAAGCAGATCGGCGCCACGCTGGACCGCAACGGATTGCGTCCAGCCCGCTACATCGTCACCGACGACGACTTGGTGGTGATGGGTTCGGAGTCCGGCGTGCTGCCCATTCCGGAAAGCAGGATCGTCAAGAAGTGGCGCCTGCAACCCGGCAAGATGTTCCTGATCGATTTTGAGCAGGGTCGCATCATCGACGACGAGGAACTCAAGAGCCAGTTCGCCTCGGCCAAGCCTTATCGTCAGTGGATCGAGAACGTTCGCATCAAGCTGGAGTCGCTGCCCGAGCCTGCGGCAGCGGCGCCGGCCTCGACCGAATCCTTGCTCGACCGGCAGCAGGCTTTCGGCTACACCCAGGAAGACCTCAAGTTCCTGATGAGCCCGATGGCTGCGGCCGGCGAGGAGGGCACCGGTTCGATGGGCAATGACTCGCCCCTGGCCGTGCTGAGCGACCGCAACAAGCCGCTGCCCAACTACTTCAAGCAGCTCTTCGCTCAGGTCACGAACCCACCGATCGACCCGATTCGCGAAGCGATCGTGATGTCCCTCGTGTCCTTCATCGGCCCGAAGCCCAATCTGCTGGACATCAACGCGGTCAATCCGCCGATGCGCCTGGAAGTGACCCAACCGGTACTGGACTTTGGTGACATGGCGCGCCTGCGTGACATCGAGCGCAGCACGGGCGGCAAATTCAAGAGCTACGAGCTGAACATCACCTACCCCTTGGGCTGGGGCCGCGAGGGCGTGGAGGCCAAGTTGGCCTCCCTGTGCGCTGAAGCGGTGGACGCGCTCAAGAGTGGACACAACATCCTCATCATCACCGACCGCCGTGCAGACCGGCACAACGTCGCCATCCCGGCGCTGCTGGCACTCTCCGCCGTGCACCAGCACCTGGTGCGCGAGGGCCTGCGCACGACGGCCGGCCTGGTCGTGGAGACCGGCAGCGCGCGCGAAGTGCACCACTTCGCCACGCTGGCCGGATACGGTGCAGAAGCCGTGCACCCCTACCTGGCCATGGAGACCCTGGCCTCCATGCACGCCGATCTGCCGGGTGATCTATCGGCCGACAAGGCCACCTACAACTATGTGAAGGCCATCGGCAAGGGGCTGTCCAAGATCATGTCCAAGATGGGCGTGAGCACCTACATGTCCTACTGTGGTGCGCAACTCTTCGAGGCCATCGGTCTGGACAAGGCAGTCGTTGACCAGTATTTCCGTGGCACCGCTTCGCAGGTGGGTGGCATCGGTGTCTTCGAGATCGCCGAAGAGGCGCTGCGCATGCACAAGGCCGCCTACGGCGACGATCCCGTGCTGGCCTCCATGCTGGACGCCGGCGGCGAATACGCCTGGCGCGTGCGCGGCGAGGAACACATGTGGACGCCGGACGCGATTGCCAAGCTGCAGCACAGCACGCGCGCCGGCAAGTTCGAGACCTACAAGGAATACGCCCAGATCATCAACGACCAAAGCCGCCGCCACATGACGCTGCGCGGCCTGTTCGAGTTCAAGGTGGACCCCTCCAAGGCCATCTCGCTGGATGAAGTGGAGCCGGCCGCCGAGATCGTCAAGCGCTTCGCCACCGGTGCGATGTCGCTCGGCTCCATCTCCACCGAGGCGCACTCCACCTTGGCATTGGCGATGAACCGTATCGGCGGCAAGAGCAACACCGGCGAAGGCGGCGAGGATCCGGCGCGCTACCGCAACGAGCTCAAGGGCATCAAGATCACTGCGGGCACCAAGGTGTCGGACGTGGTGGGCAAGGGCGTGATCGAAACCGATTACGAAATGAAGGACGGCGACAGCCTGCGCTCGAAGATCAAGCAGGTGGCCTCGGGCCGCTTTGGCGTGACCACCGAGTACCTCGCCAGCGCCGACCAGATCCAGATCAAGATGGCCCAGGGCGCCAAGCCCGGCGAGGGCGGCCAGCTGCCCGGCGGCAAGGTCAGCGAGTACATCGGCTTCCTGCGCTACTCGGTGCCAGGGGTGGGCCTCATCAGTCCGCCGCCCCACCACGACATTTATTCAATTGAAGACCTGGCGCAGCTGATCCACGACCTGAAGAACGCCAACCCGCGCGCCGACATCAGCGTCAAGCTGGTCAGCGAAGTGGGCGTGGGCACGATTGCGGCGGGCGTGGCCAAGTGCAAGGCCGACCATGTGGTGATCGCCGGCCACGACGGTGGCACGGGTGCGTCGCCCTGGTCGTCCATCAAGCACGCCGGCACGCCTTGGGAACTGGGCCTGGCGGAAACGCAGCAGACCCTGGTGCTCAACCGCCTGCGAGGCCGTATCCGTGTGCAGGCCGACGGCCAGATGAAGACGGGACGCGACGTCGTGATCGGTGCATTGTTGGGCGCCGATGAATTCGGTTTTGCCACCGCTCCGCTGGTGGTCGAAGGCTGCATCATGATGCGCAAGTGCCACCTGAACACCTGCCCGGTGGGGGTAGCGACTCAGGATCCGGTGCTGCGCCAGAAGTTCAGCGGCAAGCCTGAGCACGTGGTGAACTACTTCTTCTTCGTGGCCGAAGAGGCGCGCCAGATCATGGCGCAGTTGGGTATCCGCACGTTCGACGATCTCATCGGCCGTTCGGACCTGCTGGACATGAAGAAGGGCATCGCCCACTGGAAGGCCAAGGGACTTGATTTCAGCCGCCTGCTGGCCCAGCCGGCCGCGCCCGCCGAAGTACCTCGCCTGCACGTGGACACGCAGGACCACGGTCTTTCCAAAGCGCTGGACGTGAGCCTGATCGAGAAGTGCCAGCCGGCCTTCAAGAAGGGCGAAAAGGTCAAGTTGCTGGAAACCGCGCGCAATGTGAATCGCAGCGTGGGCGCGATGCTTTCGGGCGAACTGGTGCGCCACCACCCCGAGGGCCTGCCCGACGACACCATCTTCATCCAGATGGAAGGCACGGGCGGCCAAAGCTTCGGTGCCTTCCTGGCCAATGGGATCTGCCTGTACCTCATCGGTGAAGCCAACGACTACACCGGCAAGGGTCTCTCGGGTGGCCGTGTGGTGGTGCGTCCGAGCATCGACTTCCGCGGCGACGCCACCCAAAACATCATCGTGGGGAATACCGTGCTCTACGGAGCCACCAGCGGCGAGGCTTTTTTCCGCGGCGTGGCCGGCGAGCGATTCGCCGTCCGCTTGTCGGGTGCCACTGCGGTGGTGGAAGGCACGGGCGACCACGGCTGCGAATACATGACCGGCGGTACGGTGGTGGTGCTGGGCAAGACGGGCCGCAACTTCGCCGCCGGCATGAGCGGCGGCGTGGCCTATGTGTTTGATGAAGACGGCAGCTTCGGCAAGCGTTGCAACACCTCGATGGTGACCCTGGAGAAGGTGCTGGCCGCCGACGAACAGAAAGCGACCGGTATTCCGATGCACAAGGGCCAGACCGACGAGGCCCTTCTGAAGTCCCTGGTCGAACAGCAACACCGCTGGACGGGTTCGCTGCGCGCCCGCGAGATCCTGGACGACTGGGCCAACGCACGTGCGAAGTTCGTCAAGGTCTTCCCCACCGAGTACCGCCGGGCCTTGACGGAACTGGCCGCGAAGACCGCGGCGAGCCTGACGGCCAAGCCGGCTGCGGCCCAGAAAGCGGCGGCTGTGGGCAAGAAGACCCCGGCCCAGTGAGCGTGCAAACCAACTGAGCGAACGCCCGTCACCACGACCATCCAACTGGATACGGACACGAAGGATTCACCATGGGAAAAGTCACTGGCTTCCTGGAATACGAGCGGCTTGAAGAGGGCTACGAGCCCGTGCCGCAGCGCGTCAGGAACTACAAGGAGTTCGTCATCGGGCTCAACAACGAGCAGGCCAAGGTGCAGGCCGCGCGCTGCATGGACTGCGGAACGCCCTTCTGCAACAACGGCTGTCCGGTCAACAACATCATTCCGGACTTCAACGACCTGGTGTACCAGGGCGACTGGAACAATGCGATCACGGTGCTGCACAGCACCAACAACTTCCCCGAGTTCACCGGCCGCATCTGCCCCGCGCCCTGCGAGGCGGCGTGCACGCTGAATGTGAACGACGACGCAGTGGGCATCAAGTCCATCGAGCACGCGATCATCGACCGGGCCTGGCAGGAGGGCTGGGTTCAGCCGCAGCCACCGAAGGTCAAGACCGGCAAGAAGGTCGCGGTGATCGGGTCGGGCCCGGCGGGTCTGGCGGCGGCCCAGCAGCTCGCGCGGGCGGGTCACGATGTGACCGTATTCGAAAAGAACAGCCGCATCGGCGGGCTGCTGCGCTATGGCATCCCCGACTTCAAGATGGAGAAGTCGCACATCGACCGTCGCGTGGACCAGATGAAGGCCGAGGGGGTCGTGTTCCGCACCAGTGTATTGGTGGGGGACATGCCCAAAGATTCGAAGGTGACCAACGATGCACTGGCCATCGTGTCGCCGCAACAGCTCCAGAAGGACTTCGACGCCGTGCTGCTGTGTGGGGGTGCCGAGCAAAGCCGCGACCTGCCGGTGCCGGGCCGTGACCTTGAAGGGGTCCACTTCGCCATGGAGTTCCTCCCCCAGCAGAACAAGGTGGTGGCCGGCGACAAGCTCAAGGATCAGCTGCGCGCCGATGGCAAGCACGTCATCGTCATCGGTGGTGGCGACACCGGCAGCGACTGTGTGGGTACCAGCAACCGTCACGGTGCAGCCAGCGTCACCCAGTTCGAACTGATGCCCATGCCGCCCGAAGTGGAGGACCGCCCGCTGACCTGGCCCTATTGGCCCTACAAGCTGCGCACCTCGTCGAGCCATGAGGAAGGTTGCCAGCGCGAATTCGCCATCGCCACCAAGGCTTTCATGGGTGGCACCGGCAAGGACAAGGGCAAGGTCACCGGCCTGCAGACGGTCGAGTTGGAGTGGAAGAACGGCAAGATGGTCGAGGTGCCGGGCTCCGAAAAGGAGTGGAAGGCCGATCTCGTCTTGCTGGCCATGGGTTTCGTTTCGCCCGTCGCCTCGATTCTGGACAGCTTTGGTGTGGACAAGGATGCCCGCGGCAACGCCCGCGCCAGCACCGACTTCCTCGGCGGCTATGCCACCAACGTGGACAAGGTATTCGCAGCAGGCGACATGCGGCGTGGCCAGTCGCTGGTGGTATGGGCCATCCGCGAGGGCCGGCAGGCAGCGCGGGCCGTGGACGAATTCCTGATGGGGGTATCCGAGCTCCCGCGGTGAGGTCGGGATGGCCGGCCGGCGCCGAGGCTCTCAGGGGAAACCCGGAACTTTTTTGGGCCTCGTGACACAATGTTGTGTTTGCCTTCCGAGACCTTTACGCTTTGGTGACCGATGCCCTGATCGAGATCGACCATGTCAGCTTTGGGTATGACGCCAGCCGGCTCATCCTGAGCGACATTTCGCTGCGCTTCCCGCGCGGCAAGGTCACGGCCATTCTGGGCGGATCCGGTTGCGGCAAGACCACCTTGCTCCGGCTGATTGGGGGCATCCACGGCGCCAACCGGGGCCGCGTGGTCTTCGCCGACGAGGTCGTCAATGCGCGCGACCGCAACCAGCTGCTGCGGCTGCGCCGGCGGATGGGCATGCTCTTCCAGTTCGGTGCCTTGTTCACCGATCTCACGGTGTTCGAAAACGTGGCCTTTCCGCTGCGCGAGCACACCGACCTGCCCGAGGCGCTCATTCGCGACATCGTTCTGCTCAAGCTGCATGCCGTGGGCCTGAGGGGGGCCGCGCCGCTCAAGATTTCCGAGGTGTCGGGGGGCATGGCGCGCCGCATCGCGCTGGCGCGTGCCATTGCGCTGGACCCCGAGCTCATCATGTACGACGAACCGTTCGCGGGCTTGGATCTCATCTCCATGGGCGTGGCGGCCAACCTCATCCGCAAGCTCAACGACATCACGGGTGCGACCTCCCTGGTGGTGTCGCACGATGTCCCGGAGTGCATGGCCATCAGCGACCACGTGGTGCTGATGGCCAACGGCGGTCGCATCGTGGCGCAAGGCACGCCCGCCGAGTTGATGGCTTCGAGCGATGCAGAGGTGCGGCAATTCGTGCGTGGCGAGCCGGACGGGCCAGTGAAGTTTCACTACCCTGCGCCGAGCTTGGGCGCGGACTTTGGAGTGCAGGCCTGATGGACGCGATGACCGCGGCTTTGCAGCGCCTGGGTGCTCTGGCCATGAAGGTCCTGCAGGGCTTCGGCCATGCCGCTTTTTTCTTTTGGGACCTGCTGGTGCACGCGCCGGCGGCCCTCAAGCGTTTCTCACTGGTCGTGCGGCAGATCCATGCCATCGGAAACCTGTCGCTGGTCATCATCCTGGCCTCCGGTCTGGCCGTGGGTTTTGTGCTGGCGCTGCAGATGTACTACGCGCTGGTCACCTATGGGGCCACGGAGTCCCTGGGCCTGATCGTCAACTTGGCCCTCGTGCGGGAACTGGGTCCGGTGGTGGCGGCGCTGCTGTTCGCCGGTCGCGCGGGAACATCGCTGACAGCCGAGATCGGCCTGATGAAGGCGGGCGAGCAACTTTCGGCCATGGAGATGATGGCCGTGGACCCGCGCAGCCGCGTGTTGGCGCCTCGTTTTATCGCGGGCGTCATTTCCATGCCCCTGTTGGCGGCTCTGTTTTCGGCCATTGGCATCCTGGGCGCTTGGGCCGTGGCGGTGGGCCTCATTGGTCTGGATGCCGGCAATTTCTGGTCCTTGATGCAGTCTCGCGTCGATGTCTGGCGCGATGTGGGCAACGGTATCGTCAAGAGTTTTGTGTTTGGCGTGATCTGCACCGCCGTGGCGCTGTATCAAGGGCATGAGACGCAGGCCACTCCCGAGGGCGTGGCCTATGCCACGACGCGCACGGTGGTGATCTCGTCGCTTTCGGTGCTGGGCATGGACTTCGTGCTCACCGCCTTGATGTTTTCGACGCCCTGAGCCAGCGGCTGGGGTTGCAGGAGGAAAGAACCATGAACAAGAAGGGCATCGAGGTACTGGTCGGCTGCTTCGTGTTGCTGGGCCTCGCGGGCCTGTTGTTTCTCTCGCTCAAGGCGGCCAATCTGGCCAGCTTTGGAGAGCGCAACGGGTATATGGTGTCGGCGCGCTTCGACAACATCGGCGGCTTGAAGCCCCGAGCGCCGGTTCGCAGTGCCGGCGTCACCGTCGGGCGCGTCAAGTCGATTGCCTTGGACCCCCAAACCTTTCAAGGTGTGGTGACGATGGAACTCGACAACGATGTGAAGTTCCCGCGAGATTCCTCAGCCAAGATACTGACCTCAGGCCTGCTGGGTGATCAGTTCATCGGCATCGAAGCGGGCGGGGACGAAAAGAATCTGGCTGCCGGTGATGTGATCGCGTCTACCCAGTCGGCGGTGATCCTTGAGAACCTCATCGGGCAGTTCCTCTTCAACAAGGCAGCCGAGGGGACGGGGGCATCCAAGTGAAGACGGTCAAAGCGATGCAAACCACAGCGCAGGGACGCTGGAAGCACTTGAGGGCTGCGCTCGGCTGGGTGGTCCTGACCGCTTGTGCGGTGTCGCCGCTTGCGGCCTCCGCCTCTGCCGCGGGCGAAGCGACCCGCCGCGCGGCAGCACCCCCGCCCGCGAGCAGCAAGGACCCCCTGGAGCCCTTCAATCGAGGGGTGTTCCTGGTCAATGGTGTGGTCGACCATTTTCTGATCAAGCCGATGGCCGAGGCCTACGAGGCCGCCGTGCCCAAGCTGGTTCGCACGGGTGTGGGCAATGTGCTGGGCAATGTGGGTGACGCCTGGTCGGCTGTGAACCTGGTCCTTCAGGGCAAGGGGGCGCGTGCAGCCGAGATGACGATGCGCGTCGGCCTGAACACCGTAATGGGTCTGGGGGGTGTGTTGGACATCGCAGCCGAAGCGGGGCTGGAGCGCCAGACCGAGGATTTCGGCCAGACCCTGGCAACCTGGGGGGTTCCCGCGGGGCCCTATCTGGTTCTGCCGTTGTTTGGCCCGTCCACCCTGCGGGATGCCGCCGGTTTTGGACTCGACCAGGCCTACACCTCGGCCGTCTACACCCAGAAGGATCCGCAGCGTTCAATCTGGGTGGGCGTTCGGCTGACCGATGCGCGGACCGACGCGCTGCCCTTCACCCGCATGCTCGATACCGTCGCCCTGGACAAATACACCTTTGTGCGAGACGCCTATCTCACGCGTCGAAGAAGCCTGGTCTACGATGGCAATCCCCCTGCGGAGCCTGAGGATCATGAAGCGCCCTGATGATGGGGAACTTTGACGCCGCACCTCACTTGCTGAAAACCGCTTCCATGACCCCGAATTCCCACAATCGTCGACGCATGCTCACCCTTGCGGCGGCTTCGATGACGGCCCTGGTGCTGCCCGCTGGCGCTGCGGTGGCCCAGGCCTCGGCCCCCGTGGCCCCCGATGTCTTCATCCAAGAGTTGTCGACCGAAGTCCTCAACCTGGTGAAGTCCGACAAGGCCATTCAGGCCGGAGACCTCTCGCGCGTGATGGCGCTGGTGGACAGCAAGGTCATGCCCCATGTGAATTTCCAGCGCATGACGGCTTCGGCCGTCGGCCGCCACTGGCGCACGGCCACACCCGAACAGCAGAAGCGTTTGCAGGATGAATTCAAGCTGCTCTTGGTGCGCACCTATTCCGGCGCATTGGCCCAGGTCAAGGATCAGACCATCGCGCTCAAGCCGCTGCGCGCCAACCCCGCTGACAACGAGGTCACGGTTCGCACGGAGATCAAGGGCCGTGGCGACCCGATCCAGCTTGACTATCGCTTGGAGCGCTCAGGCCCCTCCTGGAAGGTCTACGACTTCAATGTGCTGGGCATTTGGCTGGTGGAACAGTACCGCTCCAGCTTCAACCAAGAGATCACGGCGTCGGGTATCGATGGCCTGATCAACAAGTTGGCCGAGCGCAACAAGACGGCGGCCAAGGCGTGAGCATTGCCCTGCCGTCCTCGGTCACGATGCAGCGGGCCAGCGCGGTGCTGGATGCCTTGCAACCCTTGTTGCGCGATGCGCCCGGGCCCTTGGTGCGCTTGGATGCCTCCAGCGTGCGGGAGCTCGATACCGCGTGCATCGCGATCCTCTTGCAGTGTCAGCGACAGGTCCAGGCCCGTGGGCTTCGCCTCGTAGTCGATGGTGTGCCCACGCAGCTGGGCGCCCTCATGACCCTCTACGGCGTCGCCGAGCTCTTCGGTCGTTCCTGAGCAAAAGCGCGCAGCGCGTGCCGGCTTTGCAGTGGCCGGTGCTCCGGCGAGGGTTCGAACGCTTGGGGGTCAACGGCCCGAGGGCAGATAGCGCCGCGCCCGCAGATTGCGCTTGATTTCCTGAAGCGGCCCGCGCAGTTCGGGCCCGAGGCGCAGGGCCACGCCGGTGGTCAGGATGTCGATGATCATCAGATGCAGGATCCGGGACACCATGGGGCTGTATCGGTCATGGTCTTCCGGATGGTCGGCCGCCAGCAGCACCCGGCTGTGGCCGTTGGCCACATGGGCCAGTGGGGAAGCGCTGGCGGTGATGAGGAGGGTGGTGGCTCCCTTGCGGTGAGCGATTTCCTCGGCATCCAGCAGATCGCGACTGCGGCCGGAGTTGGAGATGACCACCGCACAGTCGCCCGGACCCAGCATGGTGGCGCTCATCACCTGCACATGCCCATCGCAGATGGCCGTGGCCGCAACGCCGAGCCGGAAGAATTTGTGCTGCGCATCCTGCGCGACGATGCCTGAATTGCCCACACCGTAGAAATCGATGCGGCGTTTTTGGCGGCAGGCTTCGGTGAGGGCCTCCATCGCCGTCTCAAAGGCGTGATCGGCCGCCTCGTTGCGATAGCGCAGCAGCGCGCTGACGGCGTTGTCGATCACCTTGACCACGATGTCGTGTGGTTTGTCGTCCTCATCGACCGCGCGGTGGATGAAGGGCACACCTTCGTTGACGGTGCCAGCCAGCTTGAGCTTGAAGTCGGCCAGGCCGTCGTACCCCACGCTGCGGCAGAAGCGAACCACGGTGGGCTTGCTCACATGGGAGCGTTCGGCCAGTTCGACCACCGGCAGGGTGGCAAAGCTGCGGGGATCGGCCAAGACCAGTTTGGCCACCCGCTGTTCGGCCGGGGGCAGGGCTGGAAGCGAGGCACGGATACGGTCGAGCAGGCTCATGGTGGGCGGCGCTCCCTCATTGCTCTTCGGCCCAGGCATGACCTTCGCGTGCCACCAAGGCACTGGCTGCCGGTGGGCCCCAACTGCCAGCCGCATAAGGGCGCGGGCCTTCCGTTTCCTGAGCCCAATGGTCCAGGATGGGTTCCACCCACCGCCAGGCTTGCTCCTGTTCGTCGCTGCGCACGAAGAGGTTCAATCGACCGGCCAGGGCATCCAGCAGAAGCCGCTCATAGGCGCCGATCCGTTCGGTCGGAAAAGCCTTGTCGAAGTCCAGATCCAGCGAAACCGGTGAGAGCTGTTCGGTGCCGCTGCCGCCAGGACCCAGGCCGCCCTTGGCCGCCAGCAGGTGGAGTTCCAGTCCGTCTTCAGGCTGCAGCTTGATGACGAGCTTATTGGCGCGCACAGCACCCGGAAAGATGGCGTGGGGAACCGGCCGAAAGTTCACGACGATCTGCGCTTCTCGGGCAGCCAGTCGTTTGCCGGTACGAAGGAAAAAGGGGACGCCGGCCCAGCGCCAATTCTGTACCTCGGTTCGCAGGGCGACAAAGGTCTCGCAGTCGCTGTCGGCCGGCACCTTCTCTTCTTCCAGGTAGCCTGTCACCTTGGCGCCGTCGACCATGCCGGCCCGGTATTGACCCCGCACGACATCGCGCACCACCGTTTCGGCATTGAAAGGCTTGAGCGACTTGAGCACCTTGAGCTTTTCGTCGCGGATGGCGTCGGCGTCGTTGGAGGGTGGGGGCTCCATCGCAATCATCGTCAAGAGTTGCAGCGCATGGTTTTGGATCATGTCGCGCAATGCGCCGGTGCGGTTGTAGAAGTCTCCTCGTGTGCCGACCCCGATGCTTTCGGCCAACGTGATCTGGATGTTGGAGATGGATTCGCGGCGCCACAAAGGCTCGAACAAGGCATTGCCGAAACGCAGCGCAGAGAGGTTTTGAACGGCCGGTTTGCCCAGATAGTGGTCGATCCGCAGCGCCTGCTGTTCAGTGAATGCGCTGGCCACAGCACGGTTGATTTCCCGGGCACTCTGCAGATCGTGCCCCAGCGGCTTTTCCAGCACGACCCGCACATCGGGGCTGTTGAGACCCACTTGGCCCAGTTGCTGACAGACCTGCGGGAACAAGTGCGGGCTCGTGGCCAGGAAAAGCACCACCGTATCGGCCCCTCGCGCATCGACCCAATCCTTCAGGCCCTGGTAGTCGCTCGCCTTCGAAAGATCCATGCGCCGGTAGTGGAGCAACTCCGAGAACCGTGCGAACTCCTCCTGCTTGGGCTGTTTGGCCGCCTCGACTTCAAAGAAGCGTTCGCGAATGAAGTGGCGGTACTGTTCGTCGCTGCGTTCGTCGCGCGCCACGGCGAGAATGCGCCCTCCGGCGGGCAACTTGTGGTGCCGCCAGGCTTGGAACAGGGCGGGCATCAGCTTGCGCCAGGTGAGGTCGCCGGTGCCACCGAAGAGGATCAGGTCAAAGGACATGGTGAACGGTCAAGAATGGCCAGACGATGGCCTGCAGCCACCATCGGATGATGTAACAAAGTTACACTCCAAATGATGCATGAGTTTCATTGCGGGGTCAAATGCCAACCATGAACCAACTCGACCAACTCAAGCGACACACCACCGTGGTCGCGGACACGGGCAACTTCAAGCAGTTGGCGCAGTTTGCACCGCGCGATGCGACCACCAATCCGTCCCTGATCCTGAAAGCGGTCCAGCAAGCCGAATACGCACCGTTGCTGGCCGAAGTGGTGGCCGCGCACCCGGGTCTGGCCTTGGACGAGGTCATCGATCGAGTGCTGGTGCGCTTTGGGCTTGAAATCCTCAAGGTGGTCCCCGGGCGGGTGAGCACCGAGGTCGACGCACGGCTCAGTTTCGATCGTGCAGCCACGGTGTCTCGGGCCCGCGCCATCATGCGTCTGTATGAAGCTGCCGGCGTGGGGCGGGACCGCGTGTTGATCAAGATCGCAGCCACCTGGGAAGGCATCCAGGCAGCCGCGGAACTGGAGCGAGAGGGCATCCATTGCAATCTCACCTTGCTCTTTTCCTTCTGCCAGGCGGTGGCCTGCGGTGACGCCGGCGTGCGACTGATTTCGCCCTTCGTGGGACGCATCTACGACTGGGCGAAGAAGAGTGCCGGTGCGGCCTGGGACGAATCGGCCATGGCCGGCGTGAACGACCCGGGCGTGCGTTCGGTGGCGCAGATCTACCGCTACTACAAGCGCTTCGGTATCCGAACCGAGGTGATGGGTGCGAGCTTCCGCAATGTCGGGCAGATCCTGGCGCTGGCCGGCTGCGATCTGCTGACCATCAGCCCTGAGTTGCTGGCCCAACTGCAGGCCTCGAGTGATCCGCTGGTGGTTCATCTCAAGGCCGAAGAGGCGCGTGCGCAGGACCAGCCGCGGGTGCACTTCGATGAAGCGGCCTTTCGCTATGCCCTCAATGCGGATGCGATGGCCACCGAGAAACTGGCCGAGGGGATCCGGGCATTCGCCGCCGACGCAGCCAAGCTCGATGCCCTGGTCCAGGGACACAAGGCCTGACAGGAGTGCCGGCGATGAGGTCTGCTGAATCCGCCATCCCCGCTGTTCCCGCACTGGTCCGCGGTGATCGCACGGCCGCTTGGGCTGACTTGACCTCGCAGGCCCAGGCCGTCTCTGGAAGCCTGGATCTGCGACGGGCGTTCGCGCAGGATCCCTCGCGCTTTGATCGCCTGAGCCTGCAGGCCCCGGCTGTATTTGCTGATCTGAGCAAGAACCTGTGGGATGACCGAACACGCGCCTTGTTGCTCGACTTGGCGCAGCAGTGCGGCGTCCAGGCCAGGCGCGACGCGCTCATGGGCGGGGCAGCAGTCAACACCACCGAGGGCCGCGCGGTGCTGCACACCGCGCTGCGCGCGCCGCGGGACTGGGGTCTGCACTCGGCCGAGGTGCACGAGGTCTTGGACCGGATGCTGGTCTTTGCCGAGCAAGTCCGTGATGTGCGGCACAGCGGTATCCGCGATGTGGTGAACATGGGGATTGGGGGCAGCGATTTGGGTCCGCAGATGGCCGTGGCCGCACTGGATGCCCATGTGCACCCCGACCTTCGCTTCCACTTCGTGAGCAATGTCGACGGGCATGATTTGGGCGCCGTGCTGCGGCACCTGGATCCGGCCACGACGCTGTTCATCGTGGCCTCCAAGACCTTCACCACCCAAGAGACCCTGGCCAATGCGCAGGCCGCCAGGGCCTGGTTCCTTGCGCAGGGCGGTACCGATCTGGCGCGGCACTTCGTGGGGGTGACCACGAACTTGAAGGCCGCCGCGGAATTCGGCATCACCACCACCTTTGGTTTTTGGGACTGGGTGGGTGGCCGTTACTCGATGTGGGGTGCCATCGGTTTGCCCATTGCGATTGCCCTGGGTGATGCGGGCTTCCGAGCCTTCCTGAGCGGCGCCCACCAGATGGACCTGCATTTTCAGCAGGCGGCACCGCAGCAGAACCTGCCGATGCAATTGGGGCTGCTCGATGTCTGGTACCGCAACTTCCTCGGCGCTGGCAGCCGCAGCGTGGCGCCTTACCACCAGGGTCTTCGGCGGCTGCCGGCCTATCTGCAGCAACTGGAGATGGAGTCCAACGGAAAGTCGGTGGATCTTGAGGGCCATGCGCTGCCCTTCGCGACGAGCCCGGTGGTGTGGGGCGAGCCCGGTACCAATGGGCAGCATGCCTACTTCCAGATGTTGCACCAAGGGACGGATCTGATCCCGGTGGAATTCATCGCCGTCAAGGAGCCCACGCATGGGATTCCCGGCCTGCATCACAAACTCTTGGCCAACTGCCTGGCGCAAAGCCAGGCGCTGATGCTGGGCAAGACAACAGCCGAAGCCGCCTTGGAAAGACCGCCGACTGCTTCACCGGATTTGGCGGCTGATGTGGTGGCGCGCCATCGCACCTTTGCGGGCAACCGGCCCAGCACCACGCTCCTGCTGGAGCGACTGGACCCCTTTGCGCTCGGGGCCCTGATCGCGCTTTATGAGCACCGGGTGTTCACCAGTGCCGCCGTATGGGGCATCAATGCCTATGACCAGTGGGGGGTCGAGTTGGGCAAAGCCTTGTGCAACCAGCTGCTCCCGCGCCTGGACAGCGGTGACGTGAGCGGCTTGGACGCATCAACCGCCGGCCTGCTGACGCGTCTGCGTTGATGCAGCGCTCTCAGAAAGCGGGTCACCCCCGCGGGGGCGGGCCCCGTGGGTTCAGCCCTGGGGCGCCAAGAAACGCTCCACCAGCCGAACCCACAAGGTGCCGCCAGGGCCGATGAGCTCGTCGTTGAAGTCGTAGTTGGGGTTGTGCAGGGTGCAGGGCCCCATGCCGTGGCCGGGGGTGCGGTGGTCGCCATCGCCGTTGCCGATGACGAAGTAGGCGCCCGGCACCTTCTGCAGGAAGTAGCTGAAGTCTTCTGCGCCCATCGTGGGTTCGAACACCAGGGTGTTCTCGGCGCCCACCACGTCCTTCATCACCTCGCGCAGGAAGGCGACTTCGGCCTTGTGGTTGATGGTGGGTGGGTAGTTGCGCTTGAATTCAAACGCCACGGTGGCACCAAAGGCTGCGGCCGTGTGCTGGGCGATCTCATTCATGCGGCGCTCGATCATGTCGAGCATTTCGATGGTGAAGGTGCGCACCGTGCCCTGCACCTCGCAGTGGTCGGGAACGACATTGGTGGCCTCGCCGGCGTGGATCATCGTCACGGAGATGACCGCCGCATCGATGGGCCGCTTGTTGCGCGTGATGATGGTCTGGAAGGCCTGCACCATCTGACAGGCCACGGGTACCGGGTCGATACCGTTGTGGGGCAGGGCTGCGTGTGAACCCTTGCCGATGATCTTGATGTGGAATTCGTTGCTTGAGGCCATCATCGGGCCGTCGCAGACCGCGAACTGTCCGGCCTTCATGCCGGGCCAGTTGTGCATGCCGAACATGGCCTGCATGGGGAACTTCTCAAACAGGCCATCCTTGATCATCTCCCGCGCCCCGCCGCCGCCTTCCTCCGCGGGTTGGAAAACGAAGTGCACCGTACCGTCAAAGTTGCGGTGGCGCGAGAGGTGTTTGGCTGCGGCCAGGAGCATGGCCGTGTGGCCATCATGTCCGCAGGCGTGCATCTTGCCGGCATGCACACTGGCATGCGGGAAACGGTTGTGTTCCGTCATGGGCAGGGCATCCATATCGGCACGCAAGCCGATGCTGCGAGGACTGCTGCCCTGCCGGATGGTGCCGACCACGCCGGTGGTGCCCAGGCCTCGGTGCACCTCGATACCCCAAGACTGCAGGGCTTGGGCCACGATGTCCGCGGTGCGGACTTCCTGAAAGCACAATTCCGGGTGGGCGTGGATGTCGCGACGGATCGCGGTGATGGCCGGGACGTCGGCCAGGATGGACTCGATGAGTTTCATGAGGATCTCCTGCCGAACGAGTGTAAGCCGGCCGTGGCGACGCTGCTGTGACATCATTCAGAGATGAGCCCGACCGCCGCGCTGCCCACCCAGGATTCGCCGACTGCGCGCGTGGTGCGCGCGGCCTGCCCCCACGATTGCCCAGACACCTGCGCCATGCGGGTCACGGTTCAGGGCGACCGGGTCTTGAAGATCCAAGGTGATGCGGATCATCCGCCCACGCATGGTGCCCTGTGCACCAAGGTGTCCCGATACGCGGAACGGGTGGAGCATCCCGACCGCGTGCTGCACCCCCTCAGGCGCATAGGCCCCAAAGGCGCGGGCCGCTTCGAGGCCGTGGGCTGGGACGAGGCCTTGGCGGACATTGCGACCCGCCTGAAGGCCATCGCCGCGCGCGACCCCCGGGCCATCATGCCCTACAGCTATGCCGGCACCATGGGCCTGGTGCAGGGGGAGAGCATGGCCGCGCGCTTTTTCCATCGGCTGGGCGCGTCCCTGCTGGACCGAACCATCTGCGCCAGTGCCGGGGCGGCGGGTCTCATGGCCACCTACGGCGGCAAGGTGGGCATGCGCACCGAGCACTTCGCGCAGAGCAAGCTCATCATCATCTGGGGCAGCAACTCCATCGGCTCCAATCTGCATTTCTGGACCTTTGCGCAGCAGGCCAAGCGCGAGGGCGCCAAGCTGTGGTGCATCGATCCTCGCCGAACCGAGACGGCCGACAAGTGCCATCGCCACCTGGCCATTCGGCCCGGGACCGATGGTGCCCTGGCACTGGCGATGGCGCGTGAGCTCATCGTTCGCGATGAACTCGACCATGACTACATCCGTGACCACCTCGATGGCTTTGCCGTGCTCCGCGAAAAGGCCATGCCCTGGACGCTTGAGCGGGCGGCGCAGGAGTGCGAGGTGGCAGTGGAGGACCTGCGTGAACTCGCACGAGACTACGGCGCGGCGCGTCAC
This sequence comes from Burkholderiaceae bacterium, assembly GCA_049423145.1. Lineage (GTDB taxonomy): Bacteria > Pseudomonadota > Gammaproteobacteria > Burkholderiales > Burkholderiaceae_C > RFTU01. The sequence continues at coordinate 17,257 of JBMSQF010000009.1, read as the reverse complement.
GGCACCGGCTTGGCCCCCGCGGCCATCCGCCTGAACTACGGCATGCAGCGGGTCCACGGTGGCGGCAATGCGGTGCGACTGGCCGCCCTGCTGCCGTGTCTGATCGGTGCCTGGCGCCACCCGGGTGGTGGCCTGTTGCTGTCCAGCAGCGGTTGGTTCGCCCGCGCGCGGCGCGATGCATGGCTGCAGCGGCCTGATCTCCTGGCGGGTCGGCCGGTGCGCACCATCAACATGAGCACCATCGGTGATGACCTGCTGCGCGAGTCCAGCCCCGAATTCGGCCCCCGCATCCAGGCCGTGGTGGTCTACAACAGCAACCCGGTGGCCGTGGCGCCCGAATCCTCGAAGGTCGTGCGCGGCTTCCAGCGTGAAGACCTCTTCACCGTGGTCTTGGAACACTTCCTGACCGACACCGCCGACCACGCCGACTATGTCCTGCCCGCCACCACCCAGCTGGAGCATTGGGATGTGCACACGAGTTACGGCCACACCGACGTGGTGATCAATGAGCCTGCGCTCAAGCCTCGCGGTCAGGCCCGCAGCAATGCCCAGATCTTCCGCGATCTGGCCCGCCACATGGGCTACGACGACCCTTGTTTCCTGGAGGACGACGAGACCTTGACCCGAGGGGCTGTCCAAGGGATCGACTTTGGCGCCTTGCGGCAGCAGGGATGGCAATCCCTGGGTGTGCCCGATGCGCCCTTTGCACAAGGGGGCTTTCCGACCCCCAATGGCCGCGCCCGGGTGGACAGTCCCGAGTTCGGTGTGCCGGACTACATCCCGAACCACGAAAGTCCGCGCACGAGCCCCGAGCGGGCGCTGCGCTACCCCTTGGCGATGATCTCTCCGCCGGCGCGGAATTTTCTCAACTCGACCTTCGTGAATGTGCGCAGCCTGCGGGACATTGAGGGTGAGCCGCTGTTGGAGATGCACCCACAGGATGCCCAGCAGCGGCGCCTGTCCGATGGACAAATCGTGTGCGTCTTCAATGACCGTGGGCGTTATCACTGCCGCCTGCGGGTGAGCACCCGTGCGCGGCCTGGCGTGGTCAATGGGCTGGGCATCTGGTGGCGCAAGCTGGGCTTGCGCGGCACCAATGTCAACGAAGTCACCCACCAAGGGCTCACCGACCTGGGCCGCGCCCCGACCTTCTACGACTGCCTGGTGGAGGTGGAAGCGGACGATGCGGCTTAGATCAGCGCGGGCCGCGCTGCTCATGGGGGCGGGCCTGTTCTTGGCCGGTTGCGCGGCGGACCTGGGTCACTGGGGCCATCTGGGTCGGGCGGTGGCCGGCCACTGGTCGGTGATGCAGGCCGCGCGCCCCATCGAGGACTGGCTGTCGGACCCGGCCACGCCGGCTGAACTGGGTGAGCGGCTGCATTTGGCCCAGCAGGTGCGCGAGTTCGCCACGCGTGAGTTGGCCCTGCCCGACAACGCCAGTTACCGCCGCTACGCAGATCTCGGCCGTCCCGCGGTGCTGTGGAACGTGGTGGCCGCTCCTGTCCTGTCCCTGGAACTCAAGACCTGGTGCTACCCCGTGACAGGCTGCGTGGGATACAAGGGCCATTTCGAGGAGCGCCGTGCGCAGGAAGAGGCCCGTCACCTGCGCGAGCAGGGATGGGAAGTCCATGTGTATGGCGTCTCGGCTTACTCCACGCTGGGCTGGACCAACTGGTTGGGTGGCGACCCGGTGCTCAACACCTTTGCACGCGGTTCACCGATCGAGATGGCTCGCCTCATCTTCCACGAACTGGCGCATCAGGTGGTCTACGTGTCCGGTGACATGGCGTTCAGCGAAGCCTACGCCAGCGCCGTCGAGCAACTGGGCCTGGCGCACTGGGCCCAGCACGCCGCTTCGGCCGCAGTCAGTCCGGCCGCCTGGTCCGCATGGCAGCGGCGTCAGGCGCAGCGTCGGGAGTTGATGGCGCTGATTCGTGTGCACAGGACGGCGTTGGCCGCCCTCTACCGATCGCGGCTGGACGATGAGACACGGGTGGAGCGAAAGCGCAAACTCCAAGGCGAGTTGGGCCAACACTATGCACAACTGCGGGATGAACGATGGGCGGGTGACCCCGCCTTTGATGCTTGGGTGCAGGGGCTCAACAACGCCTCGCTGGCGCTGCTGGGCAGCTATGAGGATTGGGTGCCGGCATTCGTGGCCCTCTTTGAGCGCGAGGGCCGCCAGTTCGCCCGCTGGCATGCTGCGGTCAAGGCCTTGGCCGATCGCCCAGCCCCGGAGCGGCGGGCTGCACTGGCCGCGCTGTGCCCATCTTGCGCCTCCACCCAGGAGACGGTGGCCGGACCTTCCTAAAATGGTGGGATGTCGGCTGTCATCTTTGATCGCGTCGAGAAGACCTACCACGGCCCACGCGGCTCGCTCAAGGCGCTTGACGGCGTGTCCTTCAGTATCGAGCCCGGCGAATTCTTCGGCCTGCTGGGCCCCAATGGAGCCGGCAAGACCACCTTGATCAGCGTGTTGGCCGGCTTGGCGCGTGCGAGCGCAGGGCGCGTCCGCGTGATGGGTCACGATGTGGTCGGTGAGTACGCGGCCGCCCGCAAGTCGTTGGGCATCGTCCCGCAGGAGCTGGTGTTCGATCCCTTCTTCAGTGTGCGCGAGACGCTGCTCATCCAAAGCGGCTACTTCGGCGTGCGGCACAACGAGGCCTGGATCGATGAACTGCTGGAGGGACTGGGTCTGGCCGACAAGGCCAACGCCAACATGCGCCAACTCTCCGGAGGGATGAAGCGCCGGGTTCTGGTCGCGCAGGCCCTGGTTCACCGCCCCCCCGTGATCGTGCTGGACGAACCGACGGCCGGCGTGGATGTGGAGTTGCGGCAAACCTTGTGGCAGTTCATCGCGCGTCTGAACAAGCAGGGCCATACCGTGCTTCTGACCACGCACTACCTCGAGGAAGCCGAGGCGCTGTGTGGGCGCATTGCCATGCTCAAGAAGGGCCGCATCGTGGCGCTGGACCGCACGGAAAACCTCCTGGCGGGCACGGCCAGCACGATGCTGCGCTTCAAGACCGACCAGGCCTTGCCGCCTGCAATCGCCTCGCAGGCGCGCGTGACGGGCCGCAGCGTGCAACTGCAGGCGCACGATGCGCAGGAGGTGGAGGCCCAGTTGCGGGCCCTGCGCGAGCAGGGTGTGCACATCCAGGACCTCGAGATCGGCCGAGCGGACCTCGAGGATGTGTTTCTGGAGATCATGCAGAACCCGGCGCTGGTCGATGGCGGCGGGGCGAGGGGCACCGCCGATGCGGCCGCGAAAGAGGCCCCAGCATGAGCGCTGGTTTTTCACTCGAGGGGGCTGGCACGCTCTTCCGCAAGGAGGTGCTGCGGTTCTGGAAGGTCAGTTTCCAGACGATCGGCGCGCCGGTGCTGACGGCCCTGCTGTACCTGTTGATCTTCGGCCATGTGCTGGAAGACCATGTGCAGGTCTATGACAACGTGGCCTACACCGGATTCCTGTTGCCGGGACTGGTGATGATGAGCGTGCTGCAGAACAGCTTTGCCAACACCAGCAGTTCGCTGATCCAGAGCAAGGTCACCGGCAACCTGGTGTTCCTGCTGGTCACGCCCCTGTCGCATTGGGCCTGGTTCGCGGCCTATGTGGGTGCTTCGATGGTGCGCGGCCTGGCAGTGGGCCTGGGCGTCTTCATCATGACGGCGGCCTTCGTCCCGGTGTCGTTTGCCGAACCGTGGTGGATCCTCACCTTTGCTGTCTTGGGCTCGGGCCTGCTGGGCTCACTGGGCCTGGTCGCAGGCCTGTGGGCGGAGAAGTTCGACCAGATGGCCGCCTTCCAGAACTTCATCATCATGCCCATGACCTTCCTGGCGGGTGTGTTCTATTCCATCCACTCCCTGCCCACCTTCTGGCAACACCTCAGCCGCTTCAATCCCTTTTTCTACATGATCGACGGATTTCGCCGGGGATTCTTCGGTCAGTCCGACGTGTCACCCTGGTTCAGTCTGGGCGTGGTGGGCACGGCCTTCGTGCTGGTGGCGGGCTTCACCCTGAGCCTCTTGGCCCGTGGATACAAGATACGCGCCTGAAACCGGTGGAAGTTCGGGTTAACCCGCGGCCGATACAATGAAGGCCATCATGGCCGACCCGACGCCCCAAGAAGTCCGCACCTACATCTCGCAGGGATTGCCCTGCGACCACCTGGAAGTCGAGGGTGATGGCCGCCATTTTTTCGCCACCATCGTGTCGGCCGAGTTTGAAGGCCGCTCGCGTGTGGCCCGCCACCAACGGGTCTATGCGGCCCTGGGCGACCGCATGCGCGAACAGATCCACGCCCTTTCCATGAAGACGCTCACACCGGCCGAGTGGCAGGCCCAGGGCTGAGTCATGGACCAACTGCTGATCCGCGGCGGCCGTCCGCTCCAGGGCGAAGTCCGCATCGCCGGCGCCAAGAACGCGGCCTTGCCCGAGTTGTGCGCCGCCCTGCTCACCGTCGAGCCGGTTGTCCTGCGCAATGTGCCCCACCTGCAGGATGTGGCCACGATGATCAAGCTGCTGCGGCACATGGGGGTGCAGGCGCAACGGCCCGAGCCGGATTCAGGCGACCTTCACCTCGATGCGGCAGGGCTGGACAAGCCAGAAGCGCCGTACGAGATGGTCAAGACCATGCGGGCGTCCATCTTGGTGCTCGGGCCGCTGCTGGCCCGCTTTGGCCGTGCGCGCGTGTCCCTGCCGGGGGGCTGCGCCATCGGGTCCCGCCCGGTTGACCAGCACATCAAGGGGCTGCAGGCCATGGGGGCCGAGATCACGGTGGCGCGCGGCTACATCGAAGCGCGCGTTCCAAGGCCCCGTGGCCGCCTGCAGGGCACGCGCATCACCACCGACATGGTGACCGTGACCGGCACGGAGAACCTGTTGATGGCCGCTGCGCTGGCCGAAGGACAAACGGTGCTGGACAACGCGGCGCAGGAGCCGGAAGTGTCAGACCTGGCGACGATGCTCGTGGCCATGGGTGCCCGCATCGAGGGTATCGGGACGCGGCGCCTGGTGGTCCAGGGCGTGGATCGGCTGCACGCCCCACGCAGCAGCGTGGGCGCCCAAGTGCTGGGGCACGAGATCATCGCCGATCGGATCGAGGCCGGCACCTTTCTGTGTGCGGTGGCCGCAGCCGGTGGCGAGGTGCTGTTGCGCGGGGCGCGGGCCGATCATCTGGAGGCGGTCATCGACAAGCTGCGACAGACCGGTGCGAAGATCGAAACGGCACCCGAGGGCATTCGCATTGCGGCGCAAGGACGGCCCAAGGCGGTGGGCTTTCGCACCAGCGAATACCCGGCCTTCCCTACCGACATGCAGGCCCAGTTCATGGTGGTGGATTGCATTGCCGAGGGTGCAGCCACCATCACCGAGACCATCTTCGAGAACCGCTACATGCACGTCAATGAACTCGTGCGCTTGGGCGCTCAAATCGTGGTGGATGGTCACACGGCCGTGGTCCAGGGCGTGCCGCGCCTTTCGGGTGCGCAGGTCATGGCCACGGACCTTCGCGCGTCGGCCAGTCTGGTGATTGCGGGGTTGGTGGCCGAAGGCGAGACGCTGGTGCAGCGGATCTACCACCTTGACCGTGGCTATGACCGCATGGAGCGCAAGCTGCGCGGTCTCGGCGCTGACATCGAACGCATCAAGGGGCCACCGGTTTGAGCACCATGATCACGCTGGCACTGTCCAAGGGGCGCATCTTTGAAGAGACCCTGCCGCTGCTTCGAGCAGCCGGCATCGAGGTGCTCGAGGACCCTGAAACGTCGCGCAAGCTCATCCTGCCGACCAACCGAGGGGACGTCCGCGTGGTGCTGGTGCGCGCCACGGACGTGCCCACCTACGTGCAGTACGGGGGAGCCGACCTGGGTGTGGCGGGCAAAGACGTTTTGCTCGAGCACGGCGGGCAGGGCTTGGTGCAGCCCCTGGACCTGCGGATCGCCCGCTGCCGCATGAGTGTGGCCGTGCGCCAGGACTTCGATTACGCCCAGGCGGTGCAGCAAGGTTCGCGTATTCGGGTGGCCACCAAGTACACCCAGGTGGCGCGCCAGCACTTTGCCGACAAGGGCGTGCACGTGGACCTGATTAAGCTCTACGGTTCGATGGAGCTCGCGCCGCTCACTGGCTTGGCCGACGCCATCGTGGACCTGGTCTCCACCGGCAGCACGCTCAAGGCCAACCAGCTGGTGGAAGTGGAGACGATCATGCCGATTTCCTCGCGCCTGGTGGTCAACCAGACGGCGCTCAAGACCAAGGTTGATGCCATCGCGCCGCTGATCCAAGCGGTGGAATCGGCCATCGCGCGCGATTGAGCAATTGAGAATTCCGCGGCCCATGAACACCCCGATACACCGCCTCAGCACCACCCAGCCGGACTTCGAAGACCGGTTCCAGGCTCTGCTGCACTGGGGTGCTGAGCAGGACGAGGCGATCGAGGCGCGTGTGGCGGCCATCCTGTCCGACGTGCGGTCGCGAGGCGATGCGGCGGTGCTGGAGTACACCGCGCGGTTCGATGGGCTGGATGCGGCGAACATGGCGGCGCTCGAACTCCGGGCGCAGGACTTTGCCGCCGCCTTCGCAGCGATCACGCCGGCACAGCGCGCGGCGCTCGAACAGGCCGCGCAGCGCATCCGCCGCTACCACGAACGCCAACTGCAGGCCCATGGCCAGAGCTGGCAGTACCGCGATGAGGACGGCACGCTGCTGGGCCAGAAGGTCACGCCCCTGGACCGCGTGGGCATCTACGTGCCGGGGGGCAAGGCGGCGTACCCGTCTTCCCTGCTGATGAACGCCGTTCCCGCGCACGTGGCCGGCGTGGGCGAGATCATCATGGTGGTGCCCACACCCCGCGGCGAGCGCAACACCCTGGTACTGGCCGCTGCGCACGTGGCCGGCGTGACGCGAGCCTTCACCATCGGTGGTGCGCAAGCCGTGGCCGCCTTGGCCTATGGAACGGCCACCGTGCCCAAAGTCGACAAGATCACCGGACCAGGCAACGCCTACGTGGCCAGCGCCAAGCGCAGGGTGTTCGGGGCGGTGGGCATCGACATGATCGCCGGGCCGAGTGAAATCCTGGTGCTGGCCGACGGCAGCACGCCGCCCGATTGGGTGGCCATGGACCTGTTCAGCCAGGCCGAGCACGACGAACTCGCGCAAAGCATCCTGCTCTGCCCGGATGGGGCGTACATCGATGCGGTGCACCGTGAGATCGACCGCCTGATCGACGACATGCCGCGTGCAGCCATCATCCGGGCGTCCCTCCAGGGGCGCGGGGCCTTGATCCAGACGGCGTCCATGGAAGAGGCCTGCGCCATCAGCAACCGCCTGGCGCCCGAGCACCTGGAGGTCAGCAGCGGCGACCCCCACCGCTGGGAGCCGCTGCTCAAGCATGCCGGGGCCATCTTCCTGGGCGCCTACACCAGCGAAAGCCTGGGCGACTACTGCGCCGGGCCCAACCACGTGCTGCCCACCAGCGGCACGGCACGGTTCAGCTCACCCCTGGGTGTTTACGACTTCCAGAAGCGCAGCAGCCTCATCGAGGTAAGCCCAGCGGGCGCGCAGACCCTGGGTCGCGTGGCAGCGGAGCTGGCCTATGGCGAGGGTCTGCAGGCCCATGCACGGGCCGCGGAGATGCGGCTGCTTCCTGGGGATCCGGCGACCATTCGTCGCCCTGGACCGGCGGAACCGCGATGAATCCGGGGCGTTCCACCGCTTCTTCAAGCGGTCCAACCCTGCAAGGTCGCATGGCCCGCCTGCTTCGACCCGACGTGCAAGGCCTGCATGCCTACGCGGTGCAGCCCAGCGCCGGGCTGGTCAAGCTCGACACGATGGAGAACCCGTTTGGTCTGCCGCAGCCCCTGCGTCAAGCCCTGGGTGAGCGCCTGGCCGCTGTGGCGCTCAACCGTTATCCCGCCGAGCGCACGGAGGACCTCAAGCGTGCACTGGCGCAGCATGCAGGCCTGCCCGAGGGCTGCGAACTGATGCTGGGCAATGGCTCGGATGAACTGATCAGTCTGTTGACGCTGGCGTTGGATGTCCCCGGCAATGTGGTCCTGGCGCCGCTGCCGGGGTTCGTCATGTACGAGATGAGTGCCAAGCTCCAAGGCGTGCGCTTCGTGGGCGTGCCCACCACGGCCGATTTCGAACTGGACTTGCCGGCCATGCTGTCGGCCATTGAGCAGCACCAACCCGCGCTGATCTGGCTGGCCTATCCCAACAACCCCACGGCCAATTTGTGGGATGCGTCTGCGATGGAGCGGATCATCGAAGCGGCGCCAGGCCTGGTGGTGATGGACGAGGCCTACCAGCCCTTTGCCGAGCGCGACGCCATGGCCTGGCTGCGGCGCCATGAGCATGTGCTGATCATGCGCACGATGAGCAAGTTCGGCCTGGCCGGTGTGCGTATCGGCTACCTGATGGGCCGCAGGGCCCTGGTGGGTGAACTCGACAAGCTGCGACCGCCTTTCAATGTCAGCGTGCTCAACGCAGAAGCAGCCCTGTTTGCGCTGGAGCATGCGGACGAATACGCGCGGCAGGCCAGCATCATTCGTGCCGAGCGGGTGCGCATCATGGGTGCATTGGCCCAACACGCGGGCATTCGCGTGTTCGACAGCCAGGCCAATATGGTGCTGGTGCGCCTGCCCGATGGCTGCGAGCCGGCACGGGTGTTCTCGGGTCTCAAGGCTCGAAGGGTGCTGATCAAGAACGTCTCGGGCCTGCATCCCCTGCTGGCTCAATGCCTGCGCATCACCGTGGGGACGCCCGAAGAAAATACACTCCTGCTTGCGGCCTTCGAAGCCGCGCTTCAAGAAAGCCGAACATGAACGCCCGAATCGCCGAGGTGCACCGCCGCACCAGCGAAACCGACATCCGCGTGCGCATCCACCTGGAGGGCAGCGGCACGGCAGAACTGCACACGGGCATCGGCTTCTTCGACCACATGCTCGAGCAGATCGCGCGCCACGGCCTGATCGACCTGGTGATCCAAGCCCAGGGCGACCTGCACATCGATGGCCACCACACGGTGGAGGATGTGGGCATCACCCTGGGCCAGGCCTTCGCGCAGGCCGTGGGCGACAAGAAGGGCATCCGCCGCTACGGCCATGCCTATGTGCCGCTGGATGAGGCGCTCAGCCGCGTGGTGGTGGACTTCTCCGGCCGCCCGGGTCTGCACATGCGGGTGGATTTCAAGGCCGGCATGATCGGCAACCTGGACACCCAACTCGTCTACGAGTTCTTCCAGGGCTTTGTGAACCACGCGGGCGTGACCCTGCACATCGACAACCTGGAGGGTGACAACGCGCACCACCAGTGCGAGACCATCTTCAAGGCCTTTGCGCGGGCCTTGCGCATGGCGCTGGAAATCGACCCACGCATGGTCGGCGTGGTGCCGTCCACCAAGGGCAGCCTCTAGTTCTCCTGTCGCGGCCTGCACGGAGTTCGCATGTCCCGCACTGTGGCCATCGTCGATTACGGCATGGGCAACCTGCGCTCGGTGTCACAGGCGGTGCAGCATGTGGCGGCCGGTACCGGTGCGGCGGTGCGGGTGACGTCCGATCCCGAGCAGGTACGGGCTGCCGAGCGCGTGGTGCTGCCGGGGCAGGGTGCGATGCGCGATTGCATGCGCGAGCTGCAGCACACCGGCTTGCGCGAGGCGGTCCTGGAGGCCGCCGCGACCAAACCACTGATGGGTGTGTGCGTGGGCATGCAGATGCTGCTGGACCACAGCGAGGAGCAGGACACGCCGGGCTTGGGACTGATTCCCGGCCGTGTGCGCCGTTTTCGGCTGGAAGGCCTGCGCCAGCCCGACGGCAGCCGCTACAAGGTGCCGCAGATGGGCTGGAACACCGCCTGGCCCACCGGCGGTCGCCCTGCCGCCTGGGCGCGGCATGCGATGTGGGCTGACATCCCTGATGGGGCCTGGTTCTACTTCGTGCACAGCTACTATGCTGACCCTGCGCAATCCGAGCACACGGCTGCGCACACCGACTACGGTGTCCGCTTGTCCTGCGCCGTGGCCCGGGATAACATTTTTGCCACCCAGTTTCATCCTGAGAAAAGCGCCGAGCACGGTTTGCGCCTCTACCGAAACTTCCTCCACTGGAACCCTTGAATCCCGACCAGCCATGCTGCTGATCCCTGCCATCGACCTCAAGGACGGTCACTGCGTTCGCCTCAAGCAAGGCGATATGAATGACAGCACCACCTTCTCCGAAGACCCTGCCGCCATGGCCAGGCGCTGGGTGGACGCCGGGGCACGGCGGCTGCACCTGGTCGACCTCAATGGCGCTTTTGCGGGCAAGCCCGTCAATGAAGGCGCCGTCAAGTCGATCCTGCGGGCGGTCGGTGACGACATTCCGGTGCAGCTGGGCGGTGGTATCCGCGACCTCGACACGATCGAGCGCTACCTGGATGACGGGATCAGCTACGTCATCATCGGCACTGCGGCGGTGAAGAGCCCGGGCTTTTTGAAGGACGCCTGCAGCGCCTTCGGTGGACACATCATCGTCGGGCTGGATGCCAAGGATGGGAAGGTGGCCACCGATGGCTGGAGCAAGCTCACCGGCCATGAGGTGGTCGACCTGGCGCGCAAGTTCGAGGACTATGGGGTTGAAGGCATCATCTACACCGATATTGGGCGCGATGGCATGCTCACCGGCATCAACATCGAGGCCACGGTCAAGCTGGCGCAGGCCCTGAGCATTCCCGTGATCGCCTCCGGCGGACTCTCCAATATCGCCGACATTGAGGCCCTGTGCGCGGTGGAATCCGATGGTGTCGAGGGTGTGATTTGCGGCCGCTCCATCTACACCGGTGCGCTGGACTTCAAAGCGGCGCAGTCGCGCGCGGATGAACTCAATGGTTGATGATCCCGACTGCGTGGGTTGCGGCTGCAGCTGCGTTTGCGCCCTTGCGGCGGGCTGTTGATGCTGGCCAAGCGCATCATTCCCTGCCTGGACGTGACCGGCGGGCGGGTCGTCAAGGGCGTGAACTTTGTCGAGTTGCGCGATGCCGGTGATCCGGTGGAGATCGCCGCACGATACAACGAGCAAGGGGCCGATGAACTCACCTTTCTGGACATCACGGCCACCAGTGACGGCCGCGACCTGATCCTGCACATCATCGAAGCGGTGGCCTCGCAGGTCTTCATCCCCTTGACCGTGGGCGGCGGTGTGCGCTCGGTGGACGACGTACGGCGCCTGCTGAATGCCGGTGCCGACAAGGTGAGCTTCAATTCGGCGGCGGTGGCCCGGCCTGAGGTGATTCGCGAGGCCTCAGACAAGTACGGTGCGCAGTGCATCGTGGTGGCCATCGACGCCAAAAGGCGCCAAGGCAACGACGCCGCCGTTCGAGGCCCCGGTTGGGATGTCTATACCCACGGCGGGCGCAAGAATGTCGGCCTTGATGCGGTGGCCTGGGCGCGGCAGATGGCGGATTTCGGCGCCGGTGAAATCCTGCTGACCAGCATGGACCGTGACGGCACCAAGATCGGCTTCGACCTCGAACTGACCCGCGCCGTCAGCGACGCCGTCCCCGTGCCGGTGATCGCCTCGGGTGGCGTGGGTGAATTGCAGCACCTGGTGGACGGCATCCAAATCGGCGGCGCCGATGCGGTACTGGCCGCGAGCATCTTCCATTACGGCCAGCACACGGTGGCCGAGGCCAAGTCGCTGATGGCAGCGCGCGGCGTGCCCGTGCGCCGGTGAGCCCATGGGCGATGTTCGCCTGATCGGCGGCCAGTGGAAGCGCAGCAAGCTGCCGGTGGCCGACCGGCCGGGCTTGCGGCCCACGCCCGACCGCGTCCGCGAAACACTCTTCAATTGGTTGGGACAGGACCTGAGCGACTGGCAGGTGCTGGATGCGTTTGCCGGCAGCGGTGCATTGGGTTTTGAAGCGGCCTCACGCGGTGCATGCCGGGTGGTGATGCTCGAGGCCGATCCGGCCCTGGCGCGTTCGCTCCTGGGTTCGGCGCAACGCCTGCATGCTGCCATGGTCACCGTGCACCACGGGGATGCCCTGGCGTGGATGGGCCGCTGTGCCGCGCGTTCCTTTGACCTGGTGCTGCTGGACCCCCCCTTCGATTCACCGCTCTTCGAGCCCGCTTGGCAGGCGGCGATTCCCCTGGTGCGAGAGGGGGGCTGGCTGTATCTGGAAGCCCCGGCACAATGGGCCCTGGAGGCTGCTGGCCTTCGGCTGCATCGGCATCTGCGGGCCGGTGCGGTGCATGCCCATCTGTGGAAGTGCGTCAACGAGAGCGCGACATGAGTGCATCCCCTGGCGTGATCGCCGTCTACCCTGGCACCTTCGACCCCATGACCCTTGGGCATGAGGACCTGATTCGCCGCGCCAGTCGGCTCTTCGGCACGGTGATCGTGGCCGTGGCGGTGGGCCATCACAAGCGCGCGCTCTTCTCGTTGGAGGAGCGCTTGGCCATGGCGCAGCAGGCCTGCGCGGTGCTGCCACAGGTGCGGGTGCTGCCCTTCGACGGCCTCTTGCGTGACTTCGTGGTGGGGCAGGGCGCGCGGGTTGTGGTCCGCGGTTTGCGCGCGGTCAGTGATTTCGAATATGAGTTCCAGATGGCCGGCATGAACCGCCAGCTCATGCCCGATGTGGAAACGCTGTTCCTCACGCCCAGCGATGCTTTTCAGTTTGTCAGTGGCACCTTCGTGCGAGAGATTGCCATGCTCGGCGGAGAGGTGGGGAAGTTTGTCTCGCCCCACGTCCTGCAGGCCTTGCAGGCCAAGCGGCTGGCCGGCAGCGGCGCAGCCGGCGTTTGAGGCCAGCGCGGAGCAGTCGACCATGGCCCTGATGATCACCGACGAGTGCATCAATTGCGATGTCTGCGAGCCCGAGTGTCCCAACAGCGCCATCGCCATGGGGGCCGAGCACTACGACATCGACCCCGAGCGCTGCACCGAGTGCGTCGGGCATTTCGAGGAGCCGCAGTGCCGGCAGGTCTGCCCGGTGGACTGCATCCCGCTCAACCCCCTGATCAAGGATGATCAGGCGTCTCTTTGGGCCCGCTACCGCCGCTTGCAGGAGGAGGCGCGCCGCGCCGCTGCGCCGGGGCGTGGATGAGGCGGGTGGCCTGTTCGAATTCACCCCGCAGCAGCGGCGCCAGGGCGCCAAGCGATTTGGCCAGCGCGGTTTCGATCAACTCACGCTCTGAAGCCGGAGGCTTGCGCAGCACATAGCCCGCAACCTCCGCGCGGTCTCCCGGGTGACCGATCCCCAGACGAAGCCTCCAGTAGTGGGGTGAACCCAGTTGGGCGCTGATGTCCTTCAAGCCGTTGTGGCCGGCCGAGCCGCCGCCTTGCTTGAGTTTGACCTGACCTGGCGGCAGATCCAGTTCATCATGGACCACCAGGATGTCCTCAGGGGGAATCTTGAAGAAGCGGGCCAGAGCGCCCACCGACTTGCCGCTGAGATTCATGAAGGTTTGCGGCTGCAGCAGCCAGACCGGCCCGGGGATTCCGGGCAGCGGCGCCGAGACACGGGCTGACAAGCCGAAAAAAGCCTTGTCGGTTTGCAGTGAGGCCTTGAGCGCGCGGGCGGCCCCGTCCACCCACCAGAAGCCGGCGTTGTGTCGGGTGTCTTCGTATTCCGGCCCGGGGTTTCCCAGACCAACGATCAGGCGGATCATGATCGGATTATCCCGGGCGGGCCGCAGCAAAGAAAAAGGGCACCGTGTGGTGCCCGGGCTGCATGAACAGTCGGCTCATGCGTGCTGGGGGTGCCCTGAGGGGGCCACCCCTGGCAACGCGATCACTTCTTGTTCTGCTTCTCGTCCTTCTTGCCCTTGCCCTTGGCGGCGGGAGCGGCTGCAGGCGCAGCGGCTGCAACGACCTCTTCTTCGGCCTTGGCCTCGGCCACGGACACGATCACCGGGTTGAGGCTGCCGTGACGAACGATCTTGGCGCCTTCGGGAGCCACCACGTCCGAGGCATGCAGCGACTTGCCGCGCACCAGGTTCGACAGGTCCACCGTGATGTATTCGGGCAGCGCAACGGCCAGGCACTCGATCTCGATTTCAGTGGCTACATGCGAGACCACGCACTTGTCGGTCTTGACCGCAGGCGAGTTCTCTTCGCCCACGAAGTGCAGCGGCACCTTTTTGCGCAGGCGCGTGGTCTCGTCCACACGCTGGAAATCGATGTGCAGCACCTGCTGGCGCCAGGGGTGCATCTGGAAGTCACGCAGGAGCACCTTCTGCGCCTTGCCGCTGAGCTCCATGTCCAGGATGGACGAGTGGAAGGCTTCCTTCTTGAGTGCGTGGTAGAGCGCGTTGTGATCGAGTTCGATCATCGAGGGCTCACCAGCGCCATAGACGATACCGGGCACCTTGCCGGCGTTGCGCAGGCGGCGGCTCGCTCCGGTCCCCTGCAGGGTGCGCTCAAAGGCGACAAATTTCATGACTCACTCCAGTTGAGTTTGAAGCCCGCGACCAGGCTTCAAGGAACAAGGCCCTTGGGCGAAAAAGCCGCCGGGCCGACGAAACCAGAAGACGCGCGTCGTGCGAGTCTCTGGTGATTGCGTTTCAGAAGTTGTTGTTCTGCTCCGCAAACAAGGATGTCACCGACTCCCCGTCGCTGATGCGGCGGATGGTTTCGGCGAACAGGAAGGCCACTGAGAGCTGGCGGATCTTGCCGCATGCAGACGCCTCAGGGGACAAGGGAATGGTGTTGGTGATGACGACCTCGTCCATCTGGCTGGCTGCAATGCGCTCCACGGCCGGGCCCGAAAGGATGGGATGCGTGCAATACGCATACACGCTCTTGGCGCCCCGCTCCTTGAGCACCTCAGCGGCCTTGCACAGCGTGCCGGCGGTGTCGATCATGTCGTCCATGATCACGCAGTTGCGCCCTTCGATTTCGCCGATCACATGCATGACTTCGGAGACATTGGCCGCGGGGCGCCGCTTGTCGATGATGGCCAGATCGCAACCGAGTTGCTTGGCCAGCGCGCGGGCGCGAACCACGCCGCCGACGTCGGGCGACACGACCACCAGGTCTTTGTAGTTCTTGCTCTTGAGATCGGACAGCAGCACGGGCGAGGCGTAGATGTTGTCCACCGGGATGTCGAAGAAGCCCTGGATCTGGTCGGCGTGGAGGTCCATGGTGAGCACGCGCTCGACGCCGACCGTTTCCAGCAGGTTGGCCACCACCTTGGCGCTGATGGGCACGCGGGTGCTGCGCGGACGGCGGTCCTGTCGGGCGTAGCCGAAGTAGGGCACCACGGCGGTGATGCGGCGCGCACTGGCGCGCTTGAGGGCATCGACCATGATGAGCAGTTCCACCAGGTTCTCATTGGTGGGCGCGCAGGTGGGCTGCACCACGAACACGTCGCGTGCGCGGACGTTCTGCTGGATTTCGACGGTGACTTCGCCGTCGGAGAAGCGGCCCACGTGCACCTTGCCGAGTTCCACGCCCAAATGGGACGCGATCTCCTGCGCCAGCTGGGGATTGGCGTTGCCGGTGAACAGGACGGTGTTGAAAAGCACGGGATTCTCCGGCGTGTCAGAAGCTTTGGCAGGGGAGGAAGGACTCGAACCCTCGCATGTCGGAATCAAAATCCGATGCCTTAACCAACTTGGCGACTCCCCTACACAGGCCGCAGCTTGCGCCGAGCCCTCAAACCCTGCGGGGACCGAGATCCCCGGCTTTTTCAGTCTGCCCAAGCCCTCAGCGGATGCTCCGACAGACTCCGGCACCAACGCGCCTCCCACCCGGCGGGCAACTCCTTGAAGAAATCGCCCTGAGCGGTCGCCATCAAAGGCGCGTTCGCAGCCGTTTCCCTTGCAAACACCGCACTGCCTGAACCGGTCATCTGGCCGTTGCCCAAACGGGCTTCCAACCACTCGACCGCCTGACCGATCTCTGGCGCGTGGCGCACGGCCACGGCTTGGAGATCGTTCACCGGCCTGAATGCCGTGGCAGGCACTGCTGAAGCCCCCTCAAGTGCGCGAGAAAGTCCGCCACCTGAATCGATATCCAGCAGTTTGTCCAGTACGGAACCGTCCGCAAGAAAGCCTTCAAGTATAGCAGGTTCAGAGTCCCGCGTAAGGCCGGGATCCCCAAAAATCGCCGCCGTCATGACCCCTGCGGGGGGCTTGACCACGGCATAGCGCCGCGGCCGGACGGCCACGGGCGTCAGGCGCTCCCCGATGCCCTCGACGATGGCGTTGCGTCCGCCGATGAAGAACGGCACATCGGCACCCAACTGCAGACCCAGCCCCAAGAGCCGGCTTCGGGGCCAGTTCAGTCCCCACAACCGGTTCAGCCCCAGCAGGACCGTGGCGGCATCAGAACTGCCGCCGCCCATCCCGGCCCCGGATGGCAAAACCTTGTTCACGCTGATGTCCGCACCCCAGGCGCAGCCGCTGTGCTGCTGCAGGAGCCTTGCGGCCCGCAGGCACAAATCGTCCGCGGGCAGGGGAAGGCCCAGGTCGTGGCGGCGCAGGCGACCATCTGAGCGGCGTTCCAGGTGCAGCGTGTCGTGCCAGTCCAGCAGGACGAACAGCGACTGCAACAGGTGATAGCCATCGCTGCGGCGCCCGACCACCCGCAGGAAGAGGTTGAGCTTGGCCGGCGCAGCCAAGTCGCTCAGGCTGGCGGCCGATGGTTGCGCGTGCATCACCCCCGCCCCTTGTCGAGCCTCATGGCCGACCGGCTTCACCGGCCGCAGCCGGCAGATCCAGCCGCGCGCGCACGGTGATGTCGAGTTCTCCAGGGCGGTCGGGCTGGGCACTGCGGTGTGCCGTGACCACGCCTTCATGCCAGGCTTCCAGCGAGATGGACCAGCCCAGCTGATCGAAACCCGCTGCCCGCACCCGATGGGGCGCCAGTGGCCATGGTTCCGCCCTGACCCACTGCAGGATGGCAGCCAAAGGCAGTGCCTGTCCCAAGAGGGCGCCGGCCAGATCATCCAGGCGCGGACCGGTCTGCCGCCCCTTGGCGGTGACGATTTCAGCTCCTTGGGCATTCCAACGTGCCGTGGCCACAGCCGTGCCGATCACGGTCTGAAGAACCAGTGTGCCCGCTTCCGGGCTGCCATCGAATTCGAAGAGCAGGGTCCCGCCGTCGGTGGCACCCGTGCGCGGCTGGTGCACCCGCAGGCTCAGGCGCCCGCTGAATTGTTGGGCGGCAGGGACTTGCACCGTCTGGACGGGGCTGGCGCTCGCGCCGGCTGGGCCCGCCTGGGCATGCCCGGTGGCCTCGACTGCGCTCTTGGCGGCGGACTCCGGCCCGGCGCCGGGAC
>JBMSQF010000008.1:0-50361 GCA_049423145.1 Burkholderiaceae bacterium | reverse complement strand
GGCTTGACCTTTTCATGCTTCTGGTACAGCGAGACGAGCCTGACCGGCACTTCCACCGCTACGGCGGCCGCAGCATTGGAGCCGGCCGGCATCTGGCGGCCTCCGGAGGGCTTTCCAGCCCACGAAGAAGTGGCCCTTCGGGTCAACGCGCAGTCACCTTCAATGGGGTGTTGGACAGGCCCCAGACGTAGCCAGCCAGCACGTGGATCTGATCTGCGGTGAGCAGCTTGTCCTGGGCTGGCATGGCATTGACCTTGCCCTTCTGGATGATGTTGACGATGGCCTGCTCACCCCAGCCGTGTAACCACACCTTATCCGTCAGGTTCGGCGCACCAAGCGTGGTGTTCCCGCGGCCGTCGGCACCGTGACAGCCGGCGCAGGCACCGAACTTCGCCTTGCCGGCCTGGGCGGCCAGACTGTTGTGCGGGCTCCCCGATAGGCTCATCACATAGTGCGCCAAGTTGCGAGCATCTTCGGCGGTCCCCACGGCGGCGGCCATGGGGGGCATGTTGCCGATGCGACCCTTGGTGACCGTCTCCTTGATCTGCTCCAGTGAGCCGCCGTGCAGCCAATCGGAATCGGTGAGATTGGGAAACCCCTTGCTGCCGCGTGCGTCGGAGCCGTGGCAGGCCGCGCAGTTGTTGACGAAAAGACGCTCACCGATGGCTCGGGCCTGGGGGTCTGCCGCCAGAGCTGCGGCATCCATGGACACGAAGCGGGTATAGGTCTGCACGAGGGCGTCCTGCGCCTTCTTCTGTTCCTGCTCGAATTGGGCCTGACTGGACCATTGCAGCGAGCCCTGGTGGGCCCCGAGGCCCGGGTAGAGGGTGAGATAGATGGCCGCGAAGACCACCGTCAGCACAAAGAGTCCCATCCACCAACGCGGCAGTGGGTTGTTGAGTTCCCGCAGGTCCTCGTCCCATACATGCCCAGTGGTGTTGTCGGTAGCCATGACCTTGCGGCGAGAGGCGACCAGCAAGAGCACCAGGCAGGCCAAGAGACCGAGCACGGTGACGGCCGCCACGAATAGCGACCAGGATGGGGAGACGAAGTCAGCCATGTTGCACTTCCTTGTTTCTGCCTTGCCTGGCACCTTGGTGGCGCACGCCGGAACCGCCCGCCTCCGACTCACCCTCGAACACGAGACGCGCCGCGCGCTCATGCGAAGGCAGGGCATGCCGTTTCCAGACCCTGGCGACCAACACAAGGAACAAGGCAAAGCCCAACACGGTGATCAGACTGCGAAGATCGTTAATGTCCATGGTTGATCCTTTCCGAGATCATGTCCTCCTGCGCTCAACGGCGCGAGGTACCCAGTGCCTGCAGATAGGCCACCAGCGCATCCAGTTCGGTTCGGCCCTTGACGGCCGCCACCGACGCGCCGATTTCCTCATCGCTGTAGGGATGGCCCAGCGTGCGAAGGGCGCGCATCTTGACCGGCATCGCCTCGGCGTCGACATTGGCGGTCTCGAGCCAGGGATAGGCAGGCATGTTGGACTCGGGCACCAGGTCACGCGGATTGATCAGGTGGCCGCGGTGCCACTCGTCGTTGTACTTGCCGCCCACGCGATGCAGGTCCGGCCCCGTGCGCTTACTGCCCCACTGGAAGGGACGGTCGAAGACGAATTCGCCGGCGACGGAAGCGGGTCCGTAGCGCAGCGTTTCCGCCCGGAAGGGGCGGATCATCTGCGAGTGGCAGTTGTAGCAACCCTCGCGGATGTAGATGTCGCGTCCGGCCAATTGCAGCGCATCGTAGGGCTTGAGCCCCTCGACGGCCTGAGTGGTGGACCGCTGGAAGAATAGCGGCAAGATCTCCACCATCCCGCCCACCGCCACGGTGATCAGGATGAGCACGATCATCAGGAAATTGTTGGTCTCGATTCGTTCGTGACCCGTGGGTTTGTTCATCGCAGCCATGAGGAATCCTTCCATGCACA
Organism: Burkholderiaceae bacterium; assembly: GCA_049423145.1. Lineage (GTDB taxonomy): Bacteria > Pseudomonadota > Gammaproteobacteria > Burkholderiales > Burkholderiaceae_C > RFTU01. The sequence goes on along the minus strand of JBMSQF010000008.1, from coordinate 48,424 downwards.
GGGTGTTCGACGCGATCCGGAATCGGCCTCACGTCAGGCGTGCGCCATGCGCAGCGGCACTGCCACCGCCTGGGGCCGACCGGCCTTTACCGTCTTCACCACGTTCCACACCATGATCAACATGCCGCCGAGGTACAGCAGACCACCGGCCAGGCGGATCACGTAGAAGGGGAATGTCGCCTTCACGCTTTCCACGAAGCTCCAGGCCAGGGTGCCGTCTGGGTTCACAGCCCGCCACATCAGGCCCTGCATCACCCCGGCCATCCACATCGCGGCGATGTACAGCACGATGCCGATGGTGGCCACCCAGAAGTGCAGCTCGATGGCGCGGGTGCTGAACATCTTGGTCTGCCCGAACATGCGGGGAATGAGGTGGTACAGCGCACCCATCGAGATGAGACCCACCCACCCCAAGGCGCCGCTGTGCACGTGGCCGATGGTCCAGTCGGTGTAATGGCTCAGGGCGTTGACGGTCTTGATCGACATCATCGGGCCCTCGAAGGTGCTCATGCCATAGAAGGACAGGCTGACGATGAGGAACTTCAGGATCGGGTCATCGCGCAGCTTGTGCCAGGCGCCCGACAGGGTCATGATTCCGTTGATCATGCCGCCCCAGCTGGGTGCCAGAAGCACCAGCGAGAACAGCATGCCAATGCTCTGTGCCCAATCCGGTAGCGCCGTGTAGTGCAGATGGTGCGGACCTGCCCACATGTAGGTGAAGATCAGGGCCCAGAAGTGCACGATCGACAGGCGGTAGGAATACACCGGCCGCTCGGCCTGCTTGGGTATGTAGTAGTACATCATCCCCAGGAAGCCAGCGGTTAGGAAGAAGCCCACCGCGTTGTGGCCGTACCACCATTGCACCATCGCGTCCTGCACGCCAGCGTAGGCGCTGTAACTCTTGGTCAGGCTCACCGGAATGGCCGCTGAATTCACGATGTGTAGCAGGGCCACTGTAAGGATGAAGGCACCGAAGAACCAGTTGGCCACGTAGATGTGCTGCACACGGCGCTTGGCGATGGTGCCGAAGAAGACGACGGCGTAGGCGACCCACACCACGGCGATCAACAGGTCGATGGGCCATTCGAGCTCAGCGTATTCCTTGCCGCTGGTAATGCCCAGCGGCAGGCTGATCGCCGCCAGCACGATCACCAACTGCCACCCCCCGAAGGTGAACAGGGCCAGACCCGGCGCGAACAGGCGCGTCTGGCTGGTCCGCTGTACAACGTGATAGGAGGTCGCGAAGAGCGCGCATCCTCCGAAGGCGAAGATGACGGCATTGGTGTGCAAGGGACGAAGACGGCCGTAGCTCAGCCAGGGGATGCCGAAATTGAGTTCGGGCCATGCCAGCTGCGCTGCAATAAACACGCCCACCGCCATGCCGACCACCCCCCACAGGACGGCCGCCAGCGCAAACCAGCGCACCGTGGTGTCGGAATAAACCTCGTGGTCGGATCCTGCCAATCCTTGCGGACTCTCTGCCATGCCGCTCCCCTTCAACTGAGAATGCTCAGTGGTTCGTGATCGAATGAAGCTGATTGTTTCGATTCGAAAACTTTGCGGCCTTGATCTTCATCAAGCACCGTCCTCCAGAATCCGTTCCCCCTCACGCTCGAGTTCTTCGAATTGCTGGCGGTGGACCGCCCAACCGAACAAGCCCAGGATCAGCAGGACCAGCACGGCCGACAGCGGGATCAGCAGGTAGAGGATTTCCATTCAGGTCTGCAGAGCGGGCCGCGGGGCCCCTTGATCGTGGTGCATGGGTGTTCGAGCCACCGTGCCCGCACGGCGGCTGTTGAGGACTACCCACAGGGAGCTCAACGTCATGCCCAGGCCGGCGGCCCAGGGCGGCAGGTAGCCCGCCAAGGCCATAGGAATGGCCGCCAGGTTGTAGAACAGGGCCCAAGCGAGGTTCTGGCGGATCACGGCCTGTGCACGGCGGGCCTGTGCAATCAGCCGGGGCAGCACGTCCAGACGGGCCGGGTGAATCACCACATCGGCGCGCGCCATGCTGGCAGCCGATCCATGACCCATGGCCAGCGACACCTGGGCCTGGGCCAACACCGGTGCGTCATTGGTGCCGTCGCCCACCATCGCCACCACATGGCCCATGGACTGAAGCATCTCCACTGCCGCACGCTTGTCCTCGGGCAAGGCGCCGGCCTGCAGCACAGGCAGGCCCAGGCGCGCAGCCGTCACCGCCACGCGGGCCGGTGCGTCGCCTGAAAGCACTCGGGCCTGGATACCCAAAGCGCGCAGGGCCGCGACGGCCTCCTCCGCATCCGGGCGCAAGGTGTCGCTCAGCGTGAAGGTCGCCGCCACTGAGCCCGCCGGTCCGAAGGCCAGAGTCAAGCCAGCCGAATCGTCCGTCGATGCCGTCGGCTCTACCGCACCCCGAACCCATCCGATGCGGCCCAGGCGCCAGCGCACGCCTCGCGCATCAAGGGCCTCCACGCCAAGCCCCAGTCGTTCGCGAACCTCCGTCCAGGCCGACGATTCAGGCTTCGGCGCACCGCCCTTGCAAGCCGCCTCCACCAGGGCTTGTGCGGCCGGGTGCAGTGACCAGCTCGCCAGTGACGCCGCATGCCGCAGCGCCTGTGTGGCGCACGAGTCGGACAGCGGCTCACCCAGCGGTCCGCGAACCGTCTCCACCGCGAGATGGTCCTCCGTCAGGGTGCCCGTCTTGTCCAGCACCACCACATCCACCCGTGCCAAGTCTTCGATGGAGCCCAGCCGCTGCAGCAAGGCCCCCTGCCCTGCGTAGGCCCGCGCGGCAGCGGCCAGCGCAGCGGGCGAGGCCAGTGACAAGGCACAGGGGCAGGTGACGACCAGGACCGCGACCGCGACCCACAGGACCTGGGCGGGATCGATGAACCACCAGGCAATTCCGGCCAAGATCGACAGCACCAGAACGCCCCAGAGGAAGGGCCCTGCCCACCGATCGGCCACCTGCAACAGGGCCGGGCGCTCCAGCGCGGCGCGCTGCGCCAGGTTGACCAAGCGGGACCAACGGGTGTCTTCGCCCAGAGCCGTGACGCACACATCAACGGGATCGCCATAGTTGACGCTGCCGCACAGAACGGGCTGCCCGGGTTCGCGAAGCTGGGGCAGCGACTCGCCCGTCATCAGCGATTCGCTCACGAGTGCTCGGCCCTTGACGACAAGGCCGTCGGCCGCCAGGGCCTCACCCCGTCGAATGCGGATCCGATCGCCCACGGCCAACTCGGACGGCATCGCCCAGGCGGTGCCCCCCCCTTCGTCCACGCGCAGCACGGGTGCCGCTGGACGGTCCATCAATCGGTCCAGGGCCTGCGCCGCCTCATGGCGCAGGCGCATTTCCACCCAGCGCCCGGTCAGCAGAATGGCGGCGAACATGGCCAGGGAATCGAACACCACCTCCGAGCCGAGCGCGCCGTCCGGCACGAAAGTGGCTGCGGTGCTGGCGATGAACATGACCACCATTCCCAGGGCGACCGGCACCTCCATCACGATGCGCCGCTGGCGCAGGGCCCGGACCGCCTGCTGCATGAAGGGCCAGGCGGAAAAGGCCATCACGGGCAGGCACAGCAACCACTGAGCCCAATTCATCAAACGGGCCAGGTCGGGCGCAATATCCCCAGGCGCGGCCACATAGGCCGGCGTGGCCAGCATCATCACCTGCATCGCACAGAACCAAGCCACGAAAAGGCGCCACAACAGGGTGCGCTTCTCCTGGGCCCGGGCCGCTTGTGCACCTTGAGGTGTGGCCAACGTGGCGCCATAGCCGGCTGCTTCGATGGCCGAAAGGATGCGGCTCAGATTGGTTCGATCGGGATTCCAGCTGACCTGGGCCCGCTGCAGGGCGGCGCTGACACGAATGTCATCGACGCCTGCAATGGTGAGGACCGCGGACTCGATCAGGCCCGAGCAGCCCGCACAGTGCATGCCCTGCAACCACAGCGCCGCTTCGGTGGTGTCGGTCGGCGTGGATCCTTCGGGTGGCATGTGGGCATTCGGGGCTGCGTACGCCCAGGCAAGGCCCGGGCATGCGACGATTGTTCGGTTGACCGACTCCCCCACGCTCTGACGCAGATCAAATGAAACCGATCAAAACCCGACCTGCCTGCGCCACCTCCCGCCCCACCCCTTGGGCACGTCGGATGGCATTCGCCTCGCTATGCAGTCTGCTGTTGGCCTTCTTCGGGCCGGTGCGGACGACTCGGGCGCAGGACGCGCCCCAGCAGTTGCCGGCCATGACCTTGACGGCCGGCATGCACCGAATCAGCGCCGAGGTGGCGCGCACCCCCGAACAGCGTGCCACCGGCCTCATGCACCGCAAGAGCATGTCCGCCCATGCCGGTATGCTGTTTGTGTTTGAGCAGCCGGAGCCGCTGTGCTTCTGGATGAAGAACACCCTGATCCCGTTGTCGATCGCCTTTCTATTGGACGACGGCACCATCCTGAACATCGAGGAGATGAGGCCCCAGACCCTGGACAGTCACTGTTCCCAGAGGCCGGTGCGCTTTGCGCTGGAGATGAACAGTGGCTGGTTCTCCCGACGGGGGCTCAAGCCGGGAGACCGCATCGGTGGGGAGGTGTTCCGTCCACGGTGAAGACTGTCGCTGCCGCGCTGCCTTCATGTGGGGCGCCCACCAGGTACCGTAAAAAGACACGGGGCCCGTCAAGGCCCCGTGCAACTGGCATGCTGTGGCGGCCTACGGACCGCAACAGCATCAAGCCCCCGACGTCCTCAGGCGAAGTTCGCCTGCGCGAACTCCCAATTCACCAGCTTGTCGAGGAAGGTCTCGACGAACTTGGGCCGCAGGTTGCGGTAGTCGATGTAGTAGGCGTGCTCCCACACATCCACCGTCAGCAGTGCCTTGTCGGCACCGGTCAGGGGTGTACCGGCGGCGCCCGTGTTCACGATGTCGACCGATCCATCGGCCTTCTTCACCAGCCAGGTCCAACCGGACCCGAAGTTGCCGACGGCCGATTTCACAAACGCCTCGCGGAAGGCGGCATAAGTGCCCCACTTCGCATGGATCGCAGCAGCCAATGCACCGCTGGGCTCGCCGCCACCATTGGGCTTCATGCAATGCCAGAAGAAGGTGTGGTTCCAGATTTGGGCCGCGTTGTTGTAGATGGGACCGGGATTGGGTGCCTTCTTGATGATGGCCTCGAGGTCCAGACTTTCGTACTCGGTGCCCTTCTGGAGGTTGTTCAGGTTCACCACATAGGCGTTGTGGTGCTTGCCGTGGTGGAACTCCAGGGTTTCGCGGCTGTAGTGCGGCGCCAGAGCGTCCAGGCCGTAGGGCAATGCAGGCAGGGTATGTTCCATGGGATCCTTTGGGGGGTTGAAGGGCGAGCCAGCCCAGGCGCGCAACGGCTCCAGCGCCCGGGCTCGTATCGCGTCAGATTGTAGGCAAGCCCGCTGCAACCCCATCGTGCGGCGGGTGTAAAGCCTGGACCTCAACCTCGGCACTGCCGTCATGCCACACCGCGTTGAGCCGATCGCCCGCATGGGCCTGGGCGACCGAGGTCAAGGGACGGCCCTGCTGATCGCTGACCCAGGCATAGCCTCTTTGAAGGACGGCGCGCGGGTCCTGGGCCAGGATCCTGGAGTGAAGGTCCCGCCAGCGCCGCTGGGCGCGAACGAACTGCGCCGTGTGCGCTGCCGTCAGCCGGGAAGCCCGCTGCTGCAGGTCCAACTGTCCTCTTTGAACGGGGTCGCGCAGCGCCGCAGCCAGGCGCGCGGCCAGGCGATCGAGCATTTGCCCCTGACGCCCCAGGACCTGCGCGGGACGAAGCACCGCCAGTGCCGTCTGGTCCAACTGTTGAGCCCGCCGGTCGAGTTCACGATGGGCCGCCAAGGCCATGCGGCGTGCCAGGGCCGCCAGTCGCTGCTGCTCATCCTGCGCCAACGGGGTGAGCAATTCGGCCGCTGCCGTGGGTGTGGCCGCACGCACATCGGCAGCGAAATCCACCAGCGTCACGTCGGTCTCGTGGCCGACGCCGGTGACCACGGGCAGGGGCGACTGGGCCACGCAGCGCACCACGCGCGCATCATTGAAGGCCCACAAGTCTTCGAGTGAGCCCCCGCCTCGCGCCAGGATGAGCGCTTCAACACCCGGCCAGTTCCCAGCGGCCTGAAGGGCCTCCACGATCGTGGGCGGCGCATCGGCGCCCTGCACCAGACAGGGCACCACCACCACCTCGACATGCGGCGCGCGGCGCGCCACCACGGTGAGGACATCCGCCAGCGCCGCTGCCTGCAAGGAGGACACCACCGCCAGTCGCCTGGGGTGTTTGGGTAGCAAACGCTTGCGGGCCTCGTCAAACAAGCCCTCGGCGGTCAACTGTGCCTTCAGCCTGAGGAATTCCTCGTAGAGGGAGCCACTGCCCACGACTTGCAGGGATTCGACGATGAACTGCAGATCGCCGCGCGGCTCGTAGATCGCCAAGCGCCCGGACGCTTCGACCTTCAAACCGTCACGCATGGGAAAGCCCAAGCTTGCGGCGGCGCGGCGGAACATGGCGCATCGCAAGAGCGCAGCCTGACCCTGCGCGTCCTTCAGGCTGAAATAGCGGTGGCCGCTGGCGGCCTCGGTGCAAGCCGACAACTCACCGGTCACCCGGACGGTGCCAAAACGCGCCTGCAAGGTGTCTCCGACAGCTTGGACCAGCGCGGACACGGCCCAAACCCTTGTGGTGGATGGGCGCTCAAAGGATGGATTCATGGGGGCACCCCTTGGGACGACTCAAGCACTAGTCCACAATTGCGCAGTGTTGTGCGTTTCACGGGCAAATGTCCTCAAAACACAAGGGTTTACGTAGCAAGTCATTGATATGAAAACGCTTTTCTTTGCGGAACCAATTTGACAAACGGTGACCGATCGCCCCTGGTCGCATGAAAGGCTGCAAAATCAAGGCTTGTTCACAAAGTTATCCACAGACCGGCCTCTCGGATGCCTGATGGGCGGGGCGTCAAAAGCATGATATCGAGAGCCGATCTCCTGGCCTACTGGTGGGCCCCCGCCCACGCGGCGGCTCCCGGGTGGGCGGTGTTCCTGAAACCCCTCGCAGCGGCCTATCGCCTTTTGATCGGGCTGCAGCGCGCCGTCCATCGGGCGGACAAACCGGATACGCCGCCTGGTCGGGCTCCGGTGCCCACTGTGGTGGTGGGCAACTGGGTGGTGGGCGGGGCGGGCAAGACCCCCACGACCCTGGCCCTTGTGCAGCACCTCCAGGGCGCCGGGTGGCACCCGGGCGTGGTCTCGCGGGGATACGGCCGTCGCGACCGATCGGTACGGCTGGTGGACGCCACTCGGGACCGTGCCGAAGAGGTGGGTGATGAGCCCCTCCTGATGGCACGGACTGCCCGGATACCCGTGGCGGTCGGAAGGGACCGCAAAGCCGCCCGTGACCGGCTGCTGGCGGCGCACCCGGAAGTCAACATCGTGATCGCGGACGACGGGCTGCAGCATCACCGCCTGTACCGGGACCTCTCGGTGGTCGTGGTGGACGAGCGCGGTGCCGGCAATGGCCAGTGCCTGCCGGCGGGTCCTTTGCGGGAGCCGATTCCGGCGGCGTTGGGAGAACGGATGGTTCTCGTTTACAGCGGCGGCCGGCAAACCTTGCCCCTGCCCGGCTTTCTTGCGCAGCGACATCTGCGCCCGCCCCAAAGGCTGGGCGACTGGGCCGCGGCCCTGCCGCTCGCCCCGGAAGCCGCTTGGTCGGCGATGGGTGCGCATCCCGTGCAGGCGGCGGCCGGCATTGCGGTGCCCGAGCGCTTTTTCGACCTGCTCAGGCGCCAGGGAGTCGATTTGGAGGCCACCCACGCCCTGCCCGATCACGACGCCTGGACCCAGACCCCCTGGCCGCCCGAGACCCGCGACGTCATCGTGACGGAAAAGGACGCCGTCAAGCTGGCCCCACGATGGGGCCAAGGGCCTGATCAGTCCATCGACGCCCACACCCGCATCTGGGTGGCAGGGCTAGACTTGGTGCTCCCGCCCGAATGTCTGGCCCAGGTGGATGCGATGCTTGGCCCGCCGCCCACCTGATTCGGGCCTGCCTACAAACCCATGGGCCCCATCCAAATGGACAAACGATTGATCGAACTCCTGGTGTGCCCCCTGTGCAAGGGGCCGCTGACGCTGCGCCGCGATGACCACCAGCGGCCCATCGGCCTGGCTTGTGCAGCCGACCGCCTGCTCTTTCCGGTCCGCGATGGGATCCCGGTGATGCTGGAGTCTGAAGCGCTGCCCTTGCCCGATGAAAGCCCAGCCCCGTGAGTTTTCAGGTCATCATCCCGGCCCGTCTGTCTTCAACCCGGTTGCCGAACAAACCACTGGCCGATATCGGCGGTGAACCCATGGTGGTGCGGGTTGCACGGCAGGCTGCACGGAGCCAGGCGCAAGCGGTGACCGTGGCCACCGACAGCCCGCAGGTGATCGCCGCCTGTGCGGCCCACGGCGTGCACGCGATCCTCACACGAGCAGACCACCCCAGCGGCAGCGACCGATTGGCCGAGGCCTGCGACATCCTCGGCCTGCACGGCGATGAGGTGGTGCTCAATGTGCAGGGCGATGAGCCCCTGATCGATCCCGCCCTGATCACCGCGTGCGCGGCCCGCCTGCACAGCGACCGGGCGTGTGTGATGGCCACGGTTGCGCATGCCATCGACTCCGTCGAGGAATGGCTCAACCCGCATGTCGTCAAGGTGGTGCTCAGTGCCCAACAGCGCGCCCTGTACTTCAGCCGAAGTCCCCTTCCCGCTTGGCGAGACCGGCACGCGGACCAGGGCTTGGCAGAAAGCCCCTCACCCATCCTGCGGCATGTGGGCCTCTACGCCTATCGGGCGGCCTTTCTTCGCCAATTTCCAGCGCTCCCGCCCAGCCCTCTGGAACAGTCGGAAATGTTGGAGCAGTTGCGCGTCCTTTGGCATGGCCACGGCATCACGGTCCATGTGACCGACTCTGCGCCCGGGGCCGGGGTGGACACACCCCAGGACCTCGAGCGCGTGCGGCAGGTTTGGGCGTCGCGTTCGGTCTAGGTCTGCAGTTGCTGGTGGGTGCGCCTTGGGGGTTGCGAGGCATCCAAAGCGTCAGCGCTGGTCAGGGGTCGCGTGTTATTCTCATTCGAGGAGAGCACACGACATGAGATTGATCCTCTTGGGCGCACCCGGCGCCGGCAAAGGCACGCAAGCGGCCTTCATCTGCCAGAAGTACGGCATCCCGCAAGTCTCCACAGGCGACATGCTGCGCGCGGCCGTCAAAGCCGGCACCCCACTGGGTCTTGAGGCCAAGAAAGTGATGGACGCCGGCGGCCTGGTCAGTGACGACATCATCATCGGACTGGTCAAGGAGCGCATCGCGCAGCCCGACTGTGCCCGGGGCTTTCTCTTCGACGGTTTCCCCCGCACGATCCCTCAGGCCGAGGCCATGAAGCAAGCCGGCGTGCCACTGGACATCGTGCTGGAGATTGATGTGCCGGACGCCGCCATCATCGAACGCATGTCCGGTCGGCGTGTACACGTCGCCTCGGGGCGCACCTACCATGTGAAGTTCAACCCGCCCAAGGTTGCGGGCAAGGACGACGCCACGGGTGACGACCTCATCCAGCGAGACGACGACAAGGAAGAGACCGTGCGAAAGCGCCTGGACGTGTACCAAAGTCAGACGCGCCCCCTGGTGGACTACTACTCGAAGTGGGCTGGGACGGGCGACACCAAGGCCCCGCGCTACGCCAAGATCAGCGGCTTGGGCACCGTGGATGAGATCACGGCCCGGGCCTTGGCTGCCCTGGGCTGAGCACAGAGGAACCATCCATGGACATCAAAGGCAAGGTATTCATCGTCACCGGCGGCGCGTCCGGACTGGGTGAAGGCACGGCGCGCATGATTGCTGCCGAAGGGGGCAAGGTCGTGATCGCCGACCTTCAAGAAGACAAAGGTCGCGCGTTGGCGGCTGAGCTGGGTGGTGCCTTTGTGAAGTGCGATGTCTCCAGCGAAGAGGACGGCAAGGCCGTGGTGGCTCAAGCCACCGCCTTGGGCAAGCTGATGGGCCTTGTCAACTGCGCCGGCATCGCGACCGCCTCCAAGACCGTGGGCAAGGAAGGCGCGCACGCGCTGGGCCTCTACACCAAGACCATCATGGTCAACCTGGTGGGCTCCTTCAACATGATCCGCCTGGCTGCAGAGGCCATGTGCAAGAACGAGCCGGAACCCACTGGCGAGCGCGGCGTGATGATCAGCACGGCCAGTGTGGCGGCCTACGACGGCCAGATCGGCCAAGCCGCGTACTCGGCCTCCAAGGGCGGCATCGTGGGCATGACGCTGCCGATCGCGCGCGACCTGGCGCGAAACGGCATCCGCAACATGACCATCGCCCCGGGCATCTTTGGCACGCCGATGCTGTTCGGCATGCCCAAGGATGTGCAGGATGCGCTGGCCGCAGGCGTTCCGTTCCCCAGCCGCCTGGGCACGCCGCAGGACTATGCGCGACTGGCCCAGCACATCATCGAGAACGACATGCTCAACGGTGAGGTGATTCGCTTGGACGGGGCCATTCGGCTGCCGCCGAAGTGACCCCTGGGCCGCCTGGGCGCTGAATGGAAAAAGGGTCGCCGAGGCGGCCCTTTTTCATCATTGGCCCGAAATGGAGTTGGTCGGGGCGGCGGGATTCGAACTCGCGACCCTCTGCTCCCAAAGCAGATGCGCTACCAGGCTGCGCTACGCCCCGATGTCCTTCATTGTAGTGCGAGCACAAGAGCCCCGCGCGGCTTCAGCGCGTGGGGGCGCCCTGTCGCTTCAAGGCGGCGGCTCGAATGGCATCCAAAGTGGCCCGGGAGGTGCTCACATTGGCGTCGAGCTTGAGGTGCAACAGTGTGGGGCCGGTGCGCGCCAGCGCTCGCCCCAAGGCCGGCGCGAACTGCTCGGTGGCGTCAACCCGCTCGGCCTCCCAGCCAAACGCCCGAGCGAGCGCAGCGAAGTCGGGATTGAACAGGTCACTGCCACTCGTGCGGCCCGGGTATTCACGTTCCTGGTGCATCCGAATGGTGCCGTAGGTGCCGTTGTCCACCACGATGCTGATCAGCGGTGCCGTGGCAGTGCCCACCCCATAGCCGCTGGCCGTGGCCATCTCCTGTCCATTCATGAGGAAGTCGCCATCTCCCGCGAGGTTGATGACCGGACGACCCGGCTGGGTCAACCAGGCGGCCACCGCAGCAGGCAGGCCGTAGCCCATGGCGCCGGAGGTCGGCGCGAGTTGCGTTCGGCCATGTGCAGCCAGGCTGGGATAGCGCAAGTAGCGGTGCAGCCATCCCGAGAAGTTGCCTGCACCATTGGTGTACACCGTGCTCACCGGCGCAAGCGCCTCCAGGGTCTTGACGACCACCGCCATGTCCAGCGGCGACACGGGCGGGTGTTCGCGGTTGCGGGCATGGTCGTCAGCCGCATCAGCCGCCCAGCGGGACCAGGGTGGCGTCGATGACGGTTGACCCAGACGCAGGAAGACTTCATCGATCGCCGACAAGGAGGCCTGAAGCAGCACATCCGCCGCATACACGCGCCCCAATTCCTCGGGGCCCGGGTGCAGGTGCACCAGCTTTTGCACAGGTCGGGGGGCCTTGAGCAGCGAATAAGCACTGGTGGTCATCTCGCCGAGGCGAACGCCCAGGGCCATGACCAGATCGGCATCCTGGATGCGGCGCGCCAAGGCGGGATTGATTCCAATACCGGCATCCCCGGCGTACAGGCGATGGCGATTGTCGAAGGTGTCCTGGAAGCGCAAGCCACAAGCCACCGGCAAACACCAGGATTCGGCGAAGTGTTGCAGGGCCTGGACACCAGCGGCCGACCACGCGCTGCCTCCAGCGATCACCAGTGGTCGCTGCGCGGCTTCCAGCAGTGCACGCCAACGCGCGATCCCGTCTGCAGCTGGCACCACGCGCGCCGGCTCGGCCCGAGGCAGCACCGGCGCATCGCTGAGACCCGACATCACATCTTCAGGGATGGCCAGCACCACCGGCCCGGGACGCCCCTGCAGGGCCGTGTGGAAGGCCCGGGACAGGTATTCGGGCAATCGATCGGGATCGGTGACCTCCGCTGCCCACTTGGCCATTCCCAGCGTCCCAGGGCCGAAGAACTGCCGATAGTCGACCTCCTGAAAAGCCTCGCGGTCGCGACAATCGGCGCCCACCTGCCCGATGATGACCACCAGGGGTGTGCTGTCCTGAAAGGCGGTGTGGATACCGATGGATGCATTGGTCGCGCCCGGCCCGCGGGTGACCATGAGCACGCCGGGTCGGCCTGTCAGTTTGCCGACGGCCTCGGCCATGAAGGCGGCACCGCCCTCCTGTCGGCACGCGATGAACCGAATGCGACCGCGGTGCTCGTGGAATCCATCGAGCGCAGCCAGAAAGCTCTCGCCCGGGACCCCGAAGACGGTGTCCACACCTTGGGCCACCAGGGCCTCGACGATGATGTGGCCGCCGGGGCGGAGCCTGCCCACCTGCCGCTCCATCGCTCAATGCCCTGCAGCGGAAGCCACGGTGCCCTTCAGCCGCCCGCCGACCCAGGCCGCCGATGCAACGGCCATCAGCAGGGCCAGCGCGGAGCCCACGAACAGCCCCGTCGAGAAGCCATGGTCGAGCAGCCATCCAAACACCGGCGCTGCCACTGCGAAACCCACGTCCAGGCCGGAGTACACCGCCCCGTACACGCGACCGGTTGCACCCGCGGGCGCTGCCTTGCGGATCAACATGTCCCGTGAAGGGCCGGCCAGGCCCGTGCCGAAACCGGCCAGCGCCACCATCACGCCCGCGAACACCGCCGGCAGCCAGCCGCTGCCGGCCAACAGCAAACACGCTGCGGCTGCCCCAAGCGCCAAGGCGATGGTGCGCTCCAAGCGCGCGGCAAACTTCACCAGGAATCCCCCGGTCACCATCCCCAGTGCGCTGGCCACCATGTAGCCGGTGATCATCATCGCGACCCAGGCCAAAGGTTGTTCATAGAGCCGAGTCAATGCCGGCCCGATGAAGCTCTGAACCGCGGCCAGCGAACAGGTGCTCCAGAAAAAGAAGAGAAAGCAGACCCAAACCGAAGGCAGGCGCAGGAAGGCCAAGGGCGACTCCGCCTGAACCGCCATGTCCTTGACCCGAGGGACCACCGGACCGGTGGCTTCACGGCCACTCGCCGATCCCACCGACGCCACGCGGCTGGGTGCGGCAACAGCCGTCCGCAGCGCAGTCGCCCGCCACCACAGCAAGCCCGCCACGCAGACGGCCCACGCCGCGCACACCACCATCGCCCAACGCCAAGATCCGCTGAGCCCCGCCACGCCGGCGATCACCAGGGGCGCCGCCGCCCAACCCAGATTGCCGCTGATGCCGTGCACCGAAAAGGCATGACCAAGGCGCGGTGGCGATACCCGCTGGTTGAGGATGGAAAAGTCGGCCGGGTGAAACGGCGCATTGCCCACGCCGGCCAGGGCGGTGGCCAACAGGAAACCGCCATAGCCTTGGGCACCCGATGCGGCCAGGGCCGCCAGCGCAAAGCACGCCATGGCAGCCATCAACACCGGCCAAGCGCCAACCCGATCGACCAGGAAGCCCGCCATCGCCTGTCCCACGCCCGATATGACGAAGAACACCGTGACCAGCAAGCCCAATTCCGCGTAACTGAAGCCGTAGTCGGCCGCCAGCATCGGGAACAGCGGGGGCAGCAGGAGGTGGAAGAAATGCGAGGTCCCATGGGCCAAACCCACCAGGGAAATGACCTCCACATCCTGGTTGCGGGCCGGCGGCAGGGCCGCGGAATGTTCAAGGGTGGCGACATTCATCAGGCCAATCCTAAGCCAGGCAGCCCGAAAAAGCTGCCCCGCGTACAGTAGAGGATTGCCAACACCGCCCCGCCATGTCCGAGTCCGTCCTCTTCGACTACCGTCTGGCTGATGCAGCGGGCAGCAGCTGCACCGCACAGGCCTGGGCCAAGGTTCCCGCTCCCCTGGCACCGGCCGAGCGGGCCCTGACCCTCGACCGCATCCGGACGCAGCTGCGGCAGCAAGATGCTGTTCTGGTTGCGCACTACTACGTGGATGGTGCCCTTCAAGACCTGGCCTTGGAAACCGGTGGCTGTGTGGCCGACTCCTTGGAGATGGCTCGATTCGGCCGCGACCACCCCGCCCGCACCCTGGTTGTGGCCGGTGTTCGCTTCATGGGCGAAACCGCCAAGATCCTGAGTCCGGACAAGCGTGTGCTGATGCCGGATTTGGACGCCACCTGCTCGCTGGACCTGGGCTGCCCGGCCGACGACTTTGCAGCGTTTTGCGACGCGCACCCCGACCGCGAGGTGGTCGTGTATGCCAACACCAGCGCCGCGGTGAAGGCGCGGGCTGATTGGATGGTCACCAGCGCCTGTGCCATCGACATCGTGGGGCACCTCCACGCGCAGGGGCGCAAGATCCTGTGGGCACCCGATCAGCACTTGGGCCGCTACATCCAGCGCGAAACCGGCGCGGACATGCTGATGTGGCAAGGCGCCTGCATCGTGCACGACGAATTCAAGGGGCTGGAGCTGGAGCTGCTGAAGCAAGAACACCCGGATGCCCTGATCCTGGTGCACCCCGAGAGCCCCGAATCCGTGGTGGCGCAGGCCGATGTCGTGGGGTCCACGAGTCGCCTGCTCAAGGCGGTGATGGACGGTGCAGCCTCTACCTACATCGTGGCCACTGACAACGGCATCCTGCACCGCATGCGCCAGTTGGCGCCCGGCAAGCGGCTGATCGAAGCCCCCACCGCCGGCAACAGCGCCACTTGTAAAAGCTGCGCCCATTGCCCCTGGATGGCCATGAACGGCCTTCGAGGTGTTCTCGAGTGCCTCGACCGGGGGCAAGGCGAGATCCAACTGCCCGAGGCGATCAGGGCCCGCGCGCAGGGCTGCATCGAGCGCATGCTGGCCTTCACCGCGAGATCCCCTGCCGTCGCCGGCCTGGTGGGTGGCATCGGCGCAGCCTGATCGCACCGGCATGTTCGATCTCAACGAAACATTGGACCAGGCGCGAGCCCGCAACGTGCGGGATGCGCTGATGGAGGACATCGGACGCTGCGATTGGACAGGCCTGCTCATCCCGCAGGGGCGGCGGGTGCACGCACAGGTTCGGGTCCGCGAAGAGGCCGTGCTGTGTGGGCGGGATTGGTTCGACCAGACCCTGCAAAGCTTGGACCCTCGGGCTGAAGTGCGCTGGCACCCAGCGGAGGGTCAGGACATGGCCTGCGATACGGTGGTGTGCGACATCGAGGCTGATGCACGCGCCCTTCTGGCGGCCGAGCGCCCCTGCCTGAACTTCCTTCAATTGCTTTCGGCCACCGCCACACTGACGCGTCAGCATGTACAAGCGATTGCGGACGCATCCCCCAACCCGCGAGGCTGCGCGGTGTTGGACACGCGCAAGACCCTACCGGGGCTGCGGCAGGCCCAAAAGTATGCTGTGCGCATCGGCGGCGGCAGCAACCAGCGCTTGGCACTGTGGCACGGCATCCTCATCAAGGAGAACCACATTGCCGCGGCTGGAGGCATCGCACCGGTCATGGCACAGGCGCTGTCGCTCAACAGCGGCGTGGACATTCAGATCGAGGTCGAGTCCTTGGACGAACTCCATGAGGCACTCGCAGCGGGCGCGACCAACATCCTCATCGACAACTTCAGCCTCGAGCACATGCACGAAGCGGTGCGTGTCAACGCCGGCCGCGCGCTCTTGGAGGTGTCCGGTGGCGTGACGCTGGAGCAGCTGCGCGCCATTGCCGCCACGGGCGTGGACCGCATCTCCATCGGCAAGCTGACGAAGGATGTGCGTGCGGTCGACTATTCGATGCGGGTGCTCTCGCCCCTCTGAGACGCCGCAGCGGTGTCTACAGGCCCAGCAGCGGACCTGGAATGCGCTCCCGCTCCTGGCGCACCAGGATGGTGGGAAAGCTCACCGGCAGGGTGTGGGGATAGTCCCTGCTGAAGTGCAGCCCTCGGCTTTCCTGCCGTGAAAGGGCCGAGCGCACGATGAGATCGGCGCAATCCACCAGATTGCGCAGCTCCAACAAATCACGGTTCACCCGGAAGTGCGCGTAGTACTCGTGGATCTCCGAGCGCAGCAGCGCAATGCGGTGCCGCGCCCGCTCCAGGCGCTTGGTGGTCCGCACGATGCCCACATAGTTCCACATCATCAGGCGCAACTCGTCCCAGTTGTGGGCGATCACCACCTGCTCGTCCGCATCGGCCACCTGGCTCTCGTCCCAGGGCGGCAAGACCGCCCGCAGGGGTGCCTCCGCGCCGCCGATCGTCTGCGCACAAGTTCGCCCTACCACCACACACTCCAACAGCGAGTTGCTGGCCAGGCGGTTGGCACCGTGCAGGCCGGTGTAGGTGGCCTCGCCGACGGCGTACAAACCTGGGAGATCGGTTCGACCCTGGAGGTCGGTGACCACACCGCCGCAGGTGTAGTGAGCGGCCGGAACCACCGGTATGGGCTGCCGCGCAATGTCGATGCCCAAGGACAAGCACCGCGCATGGATGGTCGGGAAGTGACCCTTCAGAAACGCCTCACCCAAGTGGGTTGCATCGAGCCACACATGGTCCACACCGTGCTTCTTCATCTCGAAGTCGATGGCGCGGGCCACGATGTCGCGCGGCGCCAACTCGGCGCGCTCATCGTGCCGCGCCATGAAGCGGGCCGCATCACCCTCCAGCCCCGGCACCCGCAGGTGCGCGCCCTCCCCGCGCAGCGCCTCGGTGATGAGGAAGCTTCGTTCCTGGGGGTGGTAGAGGCAGGTCGGATGGAACTGGATGAATTCCATGTTGCCCACCCGACAGCCCGCTCGCCATGCCATGGCGATGCCATCGCCGGTGGCGGTATCGGGATTGCTCGTGTAGCGATAGACCTTGCCGACGCCTCCGGTGGCCAACACAACCGCTCGCGCAGGCAGCGTTTCCACCGCGTCGCGGTCGATGTCGAGGGCGTACACGCCGTAGCAGCGGGGAGACTCCGATCGCTTGAGCAAGCGGGAGGTGATGAGATCCACCGCCATCCAGCGTTCGCGCAAGGTGATGCGGGGATGGGCACGAGCGGCTTTGAGCAGCGCCTCGTGAATCGCGAGCCCCGTGGCGTCCGCCGCGTGCGCGATTCTGCGGACTGCATGACCGCCTTCGCGGGTCAGGTGCAGACCCAGGGGGCCATCCGGGTCTGCGGAGAACGGTACCCCTTGTTCGACCAGCCACTGAATCGCCTGTGCACTGTTTTCCGCGACAAAACGAGCGGTGTGCTCGTCCACCAGACCAGCGCCTGCATCCTGCGTATCGCGAACATGCGAGTCGACACTGTCATCGGGCCCCAATACCCCGACGATCCCGCCCTGGGCCCAGGCGGTAGCCGCCTCACCCAGGCTGCGCTTGGCCACTACGACCACGGGCATGTGGTCGGCCAAATGAAGAGCGGTGGTCAGGCCCGCGAGGCCCGCGCCGATCACCACCACAGGCGCATCAGCGCCCTTGAGTCCGTCGACCGTCATCAGGCCATTTTAGAAGCGGGGCTCAATGCACCACGCGCTCGAAGATGAATTGCCCCTCGCTCAGCTCCACCGGAATGACATCCTTGGGCCCGAAGCGACCCTGCAGGATGAGCTTGGCCACCGGGTTTTCAATGCGCTGCTGAATCGCACGCTTCAGGGGCCGCGCTCCGAAAACCGGATCGAAGCCCACCTTGGCGATTTCCGACAATGCCGCAGGAGCCACCTCCAATCGGATCTCCATCTTCTCCAGCCGCGACTCCAACAGCTTGAGCTGAATCCGGGCAATGGACTCGATGTGCTGGGGCTCCAGGGCATGGAATACCACGGTCTCGTCAATGCGATTGAGAAACTCGGGCCGGAAGTGCGCCTTGACCTCGGCCCATACCGCTTCCCGGATCAATTCGGTGTCCTGGCCCGCCATCTCCATGATGCGGTGAGAACCGAGGTTGCTGGTCATGATGATCACGGTGTTCTTGAAATCCACCGTGCGCCCCTGCCCATCGGTCAAGCGCCCATCATCGAGCACCTGCAGCAGGACATTGAACACGTCCGGGTGCGCCTTCTCCACCTCATCGAGGAGCAGCACGCTGTAGGGCTTGCGGCGAACGGCTTCCGTCAGCGTACCGCCCTCCTCATAGCCCACATAGCCCGGCGGTGCACCGATGAGGCGGCTCACAGAGTGCTTCTCCATGAACTCGCTCATGTCGATACGCACCATGTGGTCTTCGCTATCGAAGAGAAAACCGGCCAGGGCCTTGCACAACTCCGTCTTGCCCACGCCTGTGGGGCCCAGGAACAGGAAAGAGCCCAGGGGACGGTTGGGGTCGGACAGGCCGGCGCGTGAACGCCGGATGGCGTCGGCCACCGACACGATGGCCTCATCCTGACCCACCACGCGCTCGTGCAGCTTCGCTTCCATGTGCAGCAGCTTGTCGCGCTCACCCTGCATCAGCTTGCTCACGGGAATGCCGGTGGCGCGCGCCACCACTTCGGCGATCTCCTCGGCACCCACCATCGTGCGCAGCAGTCGTGGCCCCTTGCCGCCCTTTGCTCCGGCCTTGTCGGCTTCCGTGGCCTGAGCGGCGTGTAGGCGCTTCTCAAGCTCCGGCAACTTGCCATATTGCAATTCGGCCACCTTGTTGAAATCGCCCTTGCGCTTGAGCTCCTCAATCTGGTGGCGGATGCGGTCAATCTCCTCTTTGACTTGCGCGGATCCCTGCGCGGCGGCCTTCTCCACCTTCCAAATCTCATCGAGGTCGGCGTACTCTCGGCCCAGCTTGGCGATCTCTTCCTCGATCAACTGCAGGCGCTTCTGGGATGCCTCGTCCTTTTCCTTCTTGACCGCTTCGCGTTCGATCTTGAGCTGGATCAGGCGGCGGTCGAGTTTGTCCATGGCCTCAGGCTTGGAATCGATCTCGATCTTGATCTTGGCGGCCGCCTCGTCAATGAGGTCGATGGCCTTGTCGGGCAGGAAGCGGTCGGTGATGTAGCGGTGGGACAGCTCGGCCGCAGCCACGATGGCAGGGTCGGTGATCTCCACGCCATGGTGCACTTCGTACTTCTCCTGCAGACCGCGCAGGATGGCAATCGTGGCCTCCACGGTCGGTTCATCCACCAGCACTTTCTGGAAGCGCCGCTCCAGCGCCGCGTCTTTTTCAACGTACTTGCGGTACTCGTCCAGCGTGGTGGCGCCGATGCAGTGCAGTTCACCCCGAGCGAGAGCGGGCTTCAACATATTGCCCGCATCGATGGCTCCCTCGGCCTTGCCGGCACCGACCATCGTGTGGATCTCATCGATGAACAGGATGATGCGACCTTCATCAGCGGCCACTTCCTTGAGCACGGCCTTGAGTCGCTCCTCGAATTCCCCCCGGAACTTGGCGCCGGCCAAGAGCCCGGCCATGTCCAGAACCAGAACCCGCTTGTCACGCAAGGTGTCGGGCACCTCACCGTTGACGATGCGTTGGGCGAGACCCTCCACGATGGCGGTCTTGCCCACGCCAGGCTCGCCGATCAGAACCGGATTGTTCTTGCTGCGCCGCTGAAGCACCTGGATCGCACGGCGAATCTCGTCATCCCGGCCGATCACCGGGTCAAGCTTGCCCAGTCGCGCGCGTTCGGTCAGGTCCAGGGTGTACTTTTTCAAGGCCTCACGCTGCCCCTCCGACTCGGCAGAGTCCACCGTTGAATCGCCTCGAACCGCCGCAATGGCGGCCTCAAGGCCCTTTCGAGTCAGGCCGTGGCCGCGAACGACGGCGCCCAAGTCGAACTTGGCATCGGCCAGGGCCAGAAGCAGCATCTCGCTGGCGATGAACTGATCGCCTCGCTGAGCAGCCGCCTTCTCCGCCTGCTGAAACAACTGCACCAGATCGCGCCCTGCCTGCACCTGACCTCCCTGCACCTGCGGAAGGCTGCTCAAGGCCGTGTCCGCTGCGGTCTTGAGGGCCGCCACATTGGCGCCGGCACGCTCCAGGAGTGAGCGGGGGCCATCGGGCTGGGCCAGCATGGCCGCCAGCAAGTGAACCGGTTCGATGTAGGGGTTGTCTCGGGACAGCGCCAGGCTCTGCGCTTCCTGCAGGGCCTGTTGCAGTGTCGTGGTGAGCTTGTCCAGTCGCATGGGTCGACTCCTTTGCCTCTCATTTGGAGGGGCAGGCGCAGAATTCAAGGCCCCCGCAAGGGACATGCTCCGCACTTGTGCACAATCAGGCGATGTCCATCCACCAGCTCTCCGTGGCCTACCAGGCCGACCAGGACCGCCTGCTCGTGCGGGTTCGCACCCACGACGGGCAGCTCTATGAGCTGTGGTTGACCCGGCGCCTCCTGGCCCGGCTGTGGCGGCCTCTTCAGGATACCGCCAGCGCGATCAGCCTCAACGGCCTGTCGTCCGGCTCCACCGTGCTGCCAGAAGCTCGCGAGATGATGTCGGAGACGCTGCGACAACGAAGCGGTCAGGCGGCGGACTTCAAGACACCGTTTGAAGAAGACGTTCGCGAGCGCCCACTGGGCGACGCACCGATGCTGGTCACGGCCATTGACATCACGGCATTGAAGGACCAACAGGTGGAACTGGCTTGGCGGGATGCCGCTCAGCGGCGATTGGCCTTCTGCGTCGGCGCCGATCTTTTGAACAACCTGCTGACCTTGATGGAACGCGCCTTGGAGCAGTCCGAGTGGGGCGCGTTGGGCACCACGCAGTCGCCCGGCCAGAACCCGGCGGCCCATGCGGCGCCCCCTCGCGTGCTGAATTGAACCGCGGGGCGCCGATGCGAATCGGCGCAGCGGCCCGGCACAGGCCCCCTTCAACCCACCCGGGTCCAAGCCTCGAACAGTTGTAGCCCGGCCCACCAGCCCAGCGCGGTCAAGGCCAGCGAACCGACGAGGTGCATCACCGCCCAAGCAATCGCCTCGGACCATCGGCCTGTCGCGGCGAAGGTCACCACCTCAGCGGAAAAGCTGGAAAAAGTGGTCAAGCCGCCAAGGAAGCCGGTCACCGCAAACAGGCGGATCGCCTGGCGCGTCGCATCGCTCCATTCCCACGGGTGGGGCGAACCCAGGAATGCCACCAGCAAACCAACGCCGACTCCACCCACCAGATTGGCCGCCAGGGTTCCCCAGGGCCAACCAGGCTCGGCAGCGTTCCACCACAGGCCGAATGCCCAACGCAGCAGGGCGCCACACCCCGCGCCCGCGAACACCCACAACGGCGCCCAGGCAGCGACGGTCCCCATCCTCAAACCGGTCCTTGGCTCGGGGCGGGGCCCGAGGCGTTGTCCACGCGTATGCCCCAACGCGCCAGGGCTTGGTCATCACTCACGCGCGCATCGACCCACTGAGCGCCCTGCGGCGTGTGCTCTTTCTTCCAGAAAGGCGCCTGCGTCTTGAGATAGTCCATCAGGAATTCACAGGCTTTGAAGGACTCGCCGCGATGTGCAGATGCAACCGCCACCAGCACGATCGAATCGCCAGGCTCCAGCGGCCCCACCCGGTGGATGACACGAGCCGCACGGATGTCGAAACGCTTGTAGGCCTCATCGATCATCCCTTCAATAGCCGCTTCGGTCATGCCCGGGTAATGCTCCAGTTCCATGCGCTGGATGGGGCCACCCTGCCCCACCGGCACCACGCCATTGCGGTCGCGCACCGTCCCCACGAAGCTGGTGACCGCGCCGACACCAAGGTCGGCTTCGTGCAGCGCACGAACTTCGGCCCCGAGGTCGAACGGAGCGGTTTGGATGCGAACGCGGGGCGTACCCAACTCAACCTCCGGTCACCGGTGGGAAGAAAGCCACCTCGGCGCCGTCGGGCACCATGGCATCGTCAGCGGCCATCACCTGGTTGATCGCACAGCGGACTGCACGCCCCTCGCGCAGCGCCTCGGCATGCGCGGGTGTACCGGCTGCGAGGTGACGGCGCAGCCCAGCCACGGTGATCGGTCCAGGCACGCCGGTGAGTTGCTGCTGATCACCCAAGGCTTCTCTGAGCGAAGCGAAGTAGCGGACGGTCAGGTTCATGGCAGGGGTTCTTCAGGCTGCGAGCAGGTCGGCAAACGGCAGGAACAACACCATCTGTCCCCGCTCAATGGTGGCACCGGGAGGGTTGTCGATCAGCCCCTCGGCCCAGACCGCCGAGGTCAGCACGCCCGAGCTCTGGTTGGGGAACAGCGCCAATCCGCCTTCTCCGTTCGGGCGCGCGCGCAGGAATTCCCGACGGCGGTCGGGTTTCTGCCACTGAAAGTCCGCCCGCCAGGACTGGGGCTTCAAGGGCTGCGGTTCCATGCCTTGCAGCACACGCAAGAGGGGCGCCACCGCCACCAGAAAGGTCACGAAGCTCGACACCGGATTCCCGGGCAGACCCACAAACAGGCAAGGCCAAGCGGCATCACGGCGCACCGAGCCGAAGGCCAGCGGCTTCCCGGGCTTGATCGCCAATTGCCACAAGTCCAGTTGGCCCTCCGCCTGGACCGCCGGCTTGATGTGGTCCTCTTCACCCACCGAGACGCCACCCGAGGTCAGGATCAGGTCGTGATCGGCGGCCGCATCTCGCAGCGCCGTGCGCGTGGCATCCAGTCGATCCGGCACGATGCCCCAATCGGTCACGTCGCAGCCTGCGGCCTGCAACAGTCCCCGCAGGGTGTAGCGGTTGGAGTTGTAGATGGCCCCGGGGCGCATCTGATGGGGAGGCACATCGCCGGGCATCACCAGTTCGTCGCCGGTTGAAAACAGGGCCACGCGTGGGCGACGCCTCACCACCACGGCAGCACAACCCACCGAGGCTGCCAAACCCAGGGCCTGGGGGCTCAGACGGGTGCCGGCCTCCAGCAGCACCGCGCCCTCTTGCACATCCTCACCGCGACGGCGAATCCATTGACCCGCCTGCGGGACCGTATTGACGATCACCTCACCCAGCCCAGGCCCCGCGATGCCTTCACACAGTTCCTGCATCACCACGGCATCCGCCCCAGGGGGCACCTGAGCACCGGTGAAGATACGGGCCGCCGTACCCGGCTCCAGGGCCCGACCCACTTGCCCGGCCGGAATGCGCTGGGCCACCTGCAGGCGCACGCCCGGCTGCGGAACATCGGCCACTCGCACGGCGTATCCGTCCATCGATGTGTTGTCACCTGGCGGCACATCGATCAGGGAATGGATGGGCCGGGCCAGGACGCGGCGCAAGGCGTCAAACAGCGCAACCGTCTCCGTTTCGCGAATCTGGCAGGGCTGCGCCCCGACAACGAGCCGGTCCAGTGCCTCCTCAAGGCTCATCAGGGGTGCGGCGGGTTTCATCGGTGAGACAACTTGATGGGCACCGTGCGTGCGTTCAGGATCGTCGCCAGGATCAGGCGTGCGCCTCGATGTAGGCCTTGACACGCGCCACATCGGGCGCCATCACGGTAAATCGTTTCGGCAGATTCTCAATGCCTTCCAAGCCCTTGGGGCGCTCGGGTTCACATCCAAGTGCTTCCACCAGGGTCTGTGCGAATTTGGCTGGCAGTGCGGTTTCCAAGACGAGCATCGGCACGCCCGGCTCGGTCCAGTGCCGAGCCACCTTCAGTCCATCGGCCGTGTGCGTGTCGATCATCACACCGTATCGGCGGTGCGTGTCGCGAATGGTCTCGAGCCGGTTGGCGTGGGTGCTGGCCCCAGAGACGAATCCATAGCCGGCTATCCGCCCGAATTCTGCCGCCGAGAGGCTGAAGGAGCCTTGTCGCTCCACCTGGTGACCGAACAATTCGCGGGTTCGCGCCCCGTCACGGCCCAAGAGGTCGTGCACGAAGCGCTCGAAATTGCTGGCCTTGCTGATGTCCATCGAGGGGCTGGAGGTCTCGTGGGTCTCGGCGGTCTTGCGGACCCGGTACCGGCCCGTGCGGAAAAACTCGTCGAGCACATCATTCTCGTTGGTGGCACACACCAAGCGACGGATGGGCAAGCCCATCATGCGGGCCACATGCCCAGCGCAGATATTGCCGAAATTGCCCGAAGGGACTGCGAAGCTCACCCTTTGGTCATCGTGCTCGGTAGCCTGGAAGTACCCCGCAAAGTAGTAGACCACCTGGGCCAGCAGGCGCGCCCAGTTGATCGAGTTCACCGTTCCAATGTGCCAATGCGCCTTGAACGGGAGGTCGTTGGAAACCGCCTTGACGATGTCCTGGCAGTCATCGAACACACCCTCGATGGCGATGTTGTGGATGTTGGCGTCCTGAAGACTGAACATCTGGGCCTGCTGGAAAGGGCTCATCCGACCATGCGGACTGAGCATGAACACCTTCACGCCCTTCTTTCCGCGCATGGCGTACTCCGCCGCGCTGCCGGTGTCGCCGCTGGTGGCGCCGAGGATATTGAGCACCCGACCGCGCCGCCCCAGCTCGTATTCGAACAACTGGCCCAGCATCTGCATGGCCATGTCCTTGAAAGCCAGGGTCGGGCCGTTGGACAGCGCCTCCAACATCAGGCCATCTTCCAAAGCCTTGAGCGGCACGATCGAGTCGGTGCCGAACACCTCGCGGTTGTATGCACGGCGACACATGCTGCGCAGATCCGTGGAAGGAATGTCATCGATGAACATCGACAGGATGCGGAAGGCCAGCTCGGCATAACCCTGCTCCTTCCACACGGCCCGCAGCCCTGCGAGGGCGGCCGCATCCAGTTGCGGGTACTGCTCGGGCAAATACAGACCGCCGTCGGGCGCCAGTCCCTCCAACAGGATTTCGGAAAAACGCTTGCGATCCGGGTGGCCGCGGGTGCTGAGGTAGCGCATCAGGCCAGCTCTTCCTTGCGCACCTTCACGATCGTCGCCAGCACACTGGGCAAGGCCTGCATATCGACCAGCGCGCTGTTCATACGGCCTTCGATGGTGTTGTGGGTGAGGATGATCAGATCGGTTTGGTTCTCACCTTCGGCCGACTCGCGCTGCAGCACCGCGTCGATTGAGATGTCATGAGCAGCCAGAAGACTGGTGATCTGTGCCAGCACTCCCGCCTGATCGGCCACCACGAGCCGCAGGTAGAACGAGGTCACCACCTGCTCCATCGGCAGCACCGGCGTATCGGCCAACTCACCGGGCTGGAAGGCCAGATACGGCACCCGGTGGCCATGGTCTGCGGTGTGCAAGCGGGTGATGTCCACCAGATCGGCGATCACCGCCGAGGCCGTCGGCTCGGACCCGGCCCCCTTGCCGTAGTAGAGCGTGGTGCCAACGGCGTCACCCTGCACGACGACGGCATTCATCGCGCCCTCCACGTTGGCGATGAGCCTTTTGGCTGGCACCAGCGTGGGGTGCACGCGAAGCTCGATGCCGCTGGCATCCTCCCGACGACGGGTGATACCCAGCAGCTTGATTCGATAGCCGAGTTGCTCGGCGTACCGGATATCGGTGGCCTGCAGTTGGGTGATCCCCTCGACATGCGCCTTGTCGAACTGCACCGGGACACCGAAGGCCAAGGACGCCAGCAAGGTCGCCTTGTGGGCAGCATCCACACCCTCGATGTCAAACGTCGGGTCGGCTTCCGCATAGCCCAGGCGCTGCGCCTCCTTGAGCACGAGATTGAAGTCCAAACCCTTGTCGCGCATTTCGGACAAGATGAAATTCGTGGTGCCGTTGATGATCCCCGCGATCCATTGGATGCGGTTCGCAGTCAGACCTTCGCGCAGGGATTTGATGATCGGGATGCCCCCGGCGACCGCCGCTTCAAAGGCCACCGTCACACCACGCGCTTGCGCTGCCGTGAAGATCTCTGAGCCGTGCACGGCCAGCAGCGCCTTGTTGGCCGTCACCACATGTTTGCCCGCGGCGATGGCCTCCATCACCAGCGCGCGCGCGATGCCATAGCCACCGATGAGTTCCACCACGATGTCGATATCAGGGCGTTCGATGGCTCGGCGCGCGTCGGCCACCACCTCGGCACGACCCTGCACGACGGCCTCGGCGCGGGCCGTGTCCAAGTCGGCCACGACCGCCACTTCAATCCCACGACCGGCTCGACGGCGGATCTCTTCCTGGTTGCGCACCAACACTTCAAAGGTGCCACGCCCCACGGTCCCGATACCCAACAGGGCCACTTTGATCGGTTTCATCTTCAGGCTTTCGACGGACGACGCCGGTACTGGTCCAGGAAGCGCGCGATACGGCCGACCGCCTCCGTCAAATCATCCGCGTTGGGCAGAAACACGAGGCGAAAGTGATCGGGCTGAGGCCAGTTGAAGCCGGTGCCCTGCACGATCAGCACCTTCTCCTGCGCCAAGAGTTCGTAGGCGAACTGCTGGTCGTCCGCAATCGGATAAATCTTGGGATCCAAGCGCGGGAACATGTACAGGGCCGCCTTGGGCTTGACGCAGCTCACCCCCGGGATGTCGGTGAGCAGCTGATGGGCCAGGTCGCGCTGCCGGCACAGCCGTCCGCCCGGCGCCACCAGATCCTTGATGCTCTGGTAGCCCCCCAAGGCAGTCTGGATGGCCAACTGCCCAGGGGTGTTGGAACACAGGCGCATGGAGGCCAGCATGTTCAGGCCTTCGATGTAGTCAGCGGCTCGCTTCTTGTGGCCCGAGACAACCATCCAACCGGCACGGTAGCCGCAGCTCCGGTAGTTTTTGCTCAGCCCATTGAAGGTGAGGAACAGCACGTCATCCGCTAAGGAGGCGATGCTGGTGTGGATATGGCCGTCGTAGAGCGTCTTGTCGTAGATCTCATCGGCAAACACGATCAGCTGGTGCTGCCGCGCCACTTCCACGATCTGCTGCAGCAGTTCAGTCGGGTACAGAGCGCCCGTGGGGTTGTTCGGGTTGATGACCACGATCCCCTTGGTGCGGGGCGTGATCTTGCGCTTGATGTCCTCGATATCGGGCATCCAGTCGCTCTGCTCATCGCACAGGTAGTGCACCGGATTGCCGCCAGAAAGCGAGACAGCTGCAGTCCACAAGGGGTAGTCCGGCGCGGGCACCAGGATCTCATCACCGTTGTCGAGCAGGCCATTGAGGGCCATCACGATGAGCTCTGAGGCTCCATTGCCCAAGTAGACATCGTCCACCGAAACCCCGGAGATGCCCTTTTCCTGGGTGTAATGCACCACCGACTTCCGCGGGGCGAACAGGCCCTTGCTGTCGGTGTAGCCCGCTGCATGGGCCAGATTTCGGATCATGTCCTGCACGATCTCGTCAGGGGGCTCCAAGCCGAACACCGCCAAATTGCCGATGTTGAGCTTGATGATCTTCTGGCCCTCTTCTTCCATCTGCCGGGCCTTGTCGAGCACGGGGCCGCGGATGTCGTAACAGACGTTGGCCAGCTTGCTGGATTTCGCGATCGTGTTCACAGGGCGTCAGGGACTTAGGGAAAACTAGAATTTGACCACATGAAGATGCAGCCAGACCGCCTCGAGGGCACCAACCTGATCAGCCGGCAGGAGCCGGGCCGCCTCTGGGTGCACCAGACCTGTCTACAGGGCAGCCATCTGGTTCCCCATCGGGGCCATGCGCAGCCCTGGCCGGTGTCGCACTTCGACGATCTCCAGGATTCGCATTTCGCTCAAATTCTGGCGCTCAAGCCCGAACTCGTGATCATGGGTACGGGCCGAGGGCTGCGCTTTCCGACGCCGGCCCTGCGCCGCAGCCTCATCAAGGCGGGAGTGGGCTTCGAAGCCATGGACACAGGCGCAGCCTGCAGGACGTTCAATGTCTTGGCCAGCGAGGGGCGCGCGGTACTGGCGGCCCTGATCCTGGACCCCTGAGCACCCCCGGCCGGAATGCCCACCCCCCGGCTGCGCCAACGAACGGAGCGCCGGGAAGCGGTCCCCTATAATCGCGGGTTGACTTCCACGCCGTACGCCACAACCATGACGCCAGCCTTGAACAAATCCCTGCCGGACATCGATGCGCTTGCCACTGGAGGAGTCAAGTTCACGCCATCTGCCTTTGCTGGCAAGGTGATCGTGCTCTATTTCTATCCCAAGGACAACACGCCGGGCTGCACCACCGAGGCGATGCAATTCCGTGACAAGCATGCCGACTTCAAGAAGGCGGGCGCGGTGGTGTTCGGGGTTTCGCGCGACAACATGGCTTCCCATGACAAGTTCAAGGCCAACCTGGAATTGCCGTTCGAACTGATTGCCGACACCGAGGAAAAGCTTTGCCACATGTTCGGGGTGGTGAAGAACAAGATCATGTACGGCAAAAAGGTCAAAGGAATCGAGCGCAGCACCTTCTTGATCGATGCCAAGGGCGTGCTGGTTCAGGAGTGGCGCGGCATCAAGGTGGCTGGCCACGTTGACGAGGTCTTGCAAGCGGTCAAGGCCCTGAAGAAGGCCGCGTGAGGATTTTCCCTGCCGCTCGCTTTCGAGCAGTTCCATCTCGACTTGATTGGCATATAGTGAGCTTCATGCGAGGCATTGCCTGCACCCATTCCCCCCCGAGCATCACCCTCGAAGGCCGCGTCTCCCCCGCGGCCTTTTCGTTTTGACCGTCCATGCCACTGCCCAAACCACCCGTCAGCAAAGCCACCCTTCTGTCCCTTTCCGACTATCCCAAGACAGCGGTTCGCCCTCACACCTCCGCCCCAGCCCAGTTGCCGGCATCGGGGTCCATCGAAGCCAAGGTTCCCATTCCCCTACCGACGCCAGCGCCGGCCGGCGGCAAGCCATCCGCTAAAGGGCTGCGCGGCCCCTCACCCGCGGACAAGGCCACCAAACCGCGCCGCAAGGGGCCCTCTGCGGCCCCGCCCGTGGCATCCAAGCTCTTCGTGCTCGACACCAATGTGCTGATGCACGACCCGATGTCGATCTTCCGCTTCGAGGAACACGATGTGTTCCTGCCGATGATCACGCTCGAAGAACTCGACGGCCACAAGAAGGGCATGAGCGAGGTCTCGCGAAATGTGCGCCAGGTCAGTCGCGAACTCGACGCGCTGGCGGCCGACGGCCTGCCAGACCCTGCGCAGGGCATTCCCCTGGCCAAGACCGGGCACCGTGAAGCCAGTGGCCGCCTGTACTTTCAGACGACCTTCATGGACACGCGCTTGCCTGAGGGTCTGCCCCAGGGCAAAGCCGACAACCAGATCCTCGGGGTCGTGCAAGCCCTGCGCGGACAGGTCACCGACCGCGAGGTGGTGTTGGTGTCCAAGGACATCAACATGCGCATCAAGGCACGCGCACTGGGCTTGCCTGCAGAGGACTATTTCAACGACAAGACGCTGGAAGACGGCGACCTGCTCTACACCGGCGTGCTGGCCCTGCCCTCCGATTTCTGGGAACACCATGGCAAGACCATGGAGAGCTGGCAGCAAGGCGGCAGCACCTTCTACCGCATCTCTGGCCCGCTGGTGCCCTCTTTGTTGATCAACCAGTTCATCTACTTGGATGCACCGGGTGCGGCGCCCCTGTACGCACGGGTGACCGAGATCACCGGCAAGACCGCTGTGCTGCGCACGCTTCGCGAGTTCACCCACCAGAAGAATGCGGTGTGGGGTGTGACCGCGCGCAATCGGGAACAGAACTTTGCGCTCAACCTGCTGATGGACCCGGAGTGTGACTTCATCACCCTCACCGGTACTGCGGGCACTGGCAAGACGCTGATGACCTTGGCCGCCGGTCTCGCACAGGTTTTGGATGATCGGCGTTACACGGAAATCATCGTGACGCGGGTCACCGTTCCCGTGGGAGAGGACATCGGCTTCCTGCCCGGCACCGAAGAGGAAAAGATGGGCCCTTGGATGGGGGCGCTTGACGACAACCTCGAGGTCCTCGCACGCGCCGACGGCGCAGCCGGCGAATGGGGGCGCGCGGCCACCAACGATCTCGTGCGCAGCAAGATCAAGATCAAGAGCCTGAACTTCATGCGTGGGCGCACCTTCCTCAACAAGTTCGTCATCATCGACGAAGCGCAAAACCTCACGCCCAAGCAGATGAAGACACTGGTCACGCGTGCAGGACCCGGGACCAAGATCGTGTGCCTGGGCAACCTCGCCCAGATCGACACCCCCTACCTCACCGAGGGCTCATCCGGCCTGACCTATGCAGTGGACCGCTTCAAAGGCTGGCCGCACTCGGGCCATGTCACCCTGGCACGCGGTGAGCGCTCGCGACTGGCGGATTACGCCTCAGAGGTTCTCTAGGGATTGGGTGGCCTCACCGCCACCAAATCCTTGATCTGCTGCAGTGCGCTGGGGTCTTCGATGGTGGTGAGATCGCCTGGATCCCGTCCTTCGCAGACGGCCTGGATGGCCCGGCGCAGCAACTTGCCACTTCTCGTCTTGGGCAGCAGCGTTACGAAGCGCACACGCGCCGGGCGCGCCACCGCGCCCAACTGCTCGTCCACCACCTTCATGATCTCGCCCTCGAGTTTGAGCGCCGAAGCCGTATCGGCGGCCCTCGAAGGATCTTTCAGCACCGCAAATGCCATGGCCACCTGGCCCTTGAGCTGATCGGCCACACCGACCACCGCCACCTCTGCCACATCGGGATGGCTGGAGATGCTCTCCTCGATCTCGCGAGTGCCCAGGCGATGACCCGCCACATTGATCACATCGTCGGTGCGGCCGAGGATGAAGTAATAGCCATCCCCGTCTCGGATGCCCCAATCGAAGGTGCTGTAGACCTGCCTCCCCGGAATGCTCTTCCAATAGGTGTTGACGTAGCGCTCGTCATCGCGCCACACCGTCTGCATGAAACCTGGCGGCAGCGGCCCTTCAATGGCCACGACACCCTTTTGGTTGGGGGCTGTGAGCTCCTCGCCGGTGCCCTCGTTGAAGAGCTTCACATTGAAGCCATACATCGGAATCCCCGGGCTGCCGAACTTGCTGGCCTTTTTCTCGATGCCATTGGCGACGGTGAGGACCGGCGCGCCGGTTTCGGTCTGCCAATAGTTGTCGATGATGGGGCGCTTGAGCGCATCGGCGATCCACTGCGCAGTGGGCTCATCCAGCGGTTCGCCCGCAAGGAACAGCGCGCGCAGCGAGGACAGGTCGTATCGGGTCAGATAGGCCGGATCCTGTTTCTTGAGGACTCGCACGGCGGTGGGCGCACTGAACATGGCCGTGACCCGGTACTTCTCAACCAGGCTCCACCAGATGCCAGCGTCCGGCCGAATGGGCAGACCCTCGTACATGATGGTGGCCATGCCGTTGAGCAGGGGCCCGTAGATGATGTAGCTGTGCCCCACCACCCACCCAATGTCGCTGGTGGAAAAATAGGTCTCTCCCGGCTCGCACATGAAGATGTGCTTCATGGATGCGGCCACATTCACCATGTAACCGCCGGTATCGCGCTGTACGCCCTTGGGTCGGCCCGTGGTGCCGCTGGTGTAGAGGGTGTAGCTGGGGTGCGAAGCCTCGACCCACTCACAGGGTACCTGCACGGCTTCATGGGACGCCGCCAGGGACGCGTAGTCCTCATCACGACCAGCGACCATGGGCATCGCAGCCAGCCCGCGGTTGACCATGATCACTTTGGAGGGTTTGCTCTTGGCCAAATGAATCGCCTCATCCAGCAGGCCTTTGTAGGGGACTACCTTGCCGCCTCGGCTGCCAGCATCCGCACTGACGATCACCTTGGGCTCTGCGTCATCGATGCGACTGGCCAGGGAAACGCTGGCGAACCCGCCGAACACCACCGAGTGGATCGCACCGATCCGAACGCAAGCCAGCATCGCAAAGGCAGCCTCGGGGATCATGGGCATGTAGATCAGCACACGATCGCCTTTGCCCACGCCTTGCGCCTTGAGCACGGCAGCCATCTTCTGCACTTCGGCATGCAGCTGCCCGTAGGTGTAGATCACCTCCTTGTCGACTTCGGTCGAGACCCAGATCAGGGCCCTTTGATCGGCGCGGTCCTTGAGGTGCCGGTCGATGGCGTTGTGGCACAGATTGGTGGTGCCGCCGACGTACCAATTCGTAAAGGGTGCGCGCGAATAGTCAAGCACCTTCGAATACGGGGTATGCCAATCGATCAGTCGGGCTTGGTCGTCCCAGAACGCTTCGGGCTGCTCGATCGACCGACGGTAGAACTCGGCATAGCTCATCCTTGTCTCCTCTTGCTCGGTTTCCCTGCTGAAGGGGTGGAATTGTCATGGCCGCTCTTTCAGACGGCTGACGGCTGCGCCGCCATCAGGTCCGAATCCGCACCACCACCCGTCCGCGCACGCGTCCTTCCATCAATCGCCGTGCAGCCTCCGCCGTCTCCTCCAGCGTCACCTCACTGGTCATCCGGTCAAGCACGGCTGGATCGAGCTCGACAGCCAAGCGCTCCCAGGCCTGTTGCCGAAGGGCCAACGGCGCCATGACACTGTCCACCCCGATCAGTCGGACACCGCGAAGAATGAAGGGCATCACGGTGGTGGGCAGATCGCCGCCCTGCGCCAAGCCACAAGCGGCCACGACGCCCCCATAACGCGTTTGCGCCAAGGCATTGGCCAAGGTGTGGCTGCCCACGGTGTCGATGACCGCGGCCCACCGCTCCTTCTGCAAGGGCTTGCCCGGCGAGGACCACTCGGCACGGTCGACCACCTCGGCTGCGCCCAGGTCCCTCAGGTAAGCCGATTCATCCACCTTGCCCGTCGAGGCCACCACCCGAAAGCCGGCGCGGGCCAGCAGGGCCACCGCGACACTGCCCACACCACCGGTAGCACCTGTCACCAGCACGTCTCCAGCGGTGGCGGACACACCTTGCGCCTGCAACGCCAATCTACACAGCATGGCGGTATAGCCTGCGGTGCCGATGGCCATCGCCTGCCGCGTGCTCAGGGAGGCCGGCAGCTTGACCAATCCGTCGCCCTGAAGGCTGGCCTGCTCGACCATGCACCCCCAGCGGGTTTCACCCAAACCCCAGCCGTTGTGCACCACCCGGTCACCGGGCTTGAATCCGGGGTGGGAGCTGCTGAGCACCACGCCGGCACCATCGATGCCGGCCACCATGGGCCACAGGCGGACCACAGGACCCTTTTGCGTGATGGCCAATCCGTCCTTGTAATTCAAGGTCGAATACTCGATAGCCACCCGCACATCACCGGCGGGCAACTGCTCGGCGTCGATCTCCCGGACGGCCGCGCTGAACGCGCCGGCCGCATCCTTCTCCAGCATCAGGGCCCGCATGCGTGTCTTCCTCTCGGTGGATAGGTCGCTGTAAGCCCCATGTTATCCTCCACCCCCGTCTCCAGAGCCTTGCCGTTCCCACCTGGAAGGGCAAACCGTCTCACGACATGCCCCGACATCCTCGGACCTGCGACAGCCCCCCGATCCCGCTCGTGAAGCGTCATCCGGTGCTCCACCTGCGCCGAACCGCGTCGGTACTGGCAGCGTGGGCCCTGGTGGCGGCGGGCGGCGCGCAGGCCCAGCCCGATGCGCCGGCACCTGGCGCTCCGATCGACCCGCTGGCGGCCATGTTGGTTGAAAGGGGGCTGCTGCCCGCGGCCACGCCCCAGGCGGTCCGCAAAGTCAGTGACGCCGCATCGGAATTGGTGTTGTCGGCCATGAATTTCCTGGGTGTGCGCTACCGACGAGGGGGCAACAGCACCGAGGATGGCTTCGACTGCAGCGGTTTTACTCGGCACGTGTTTGAAAACAGCGTGGGGTTGCTGCTGCCGCGCCGAGCCGATGAACAGGCTCGCTTGCCGGGCTTGGCCAGTGTGGCCAAAGACGAACTCAAGCCGGGCGACCTGGTGTTTTTCAACACCATGCGGCGAACCTTTTCGCACGTGGGAATCTACGTGGGTGACGGCAAATTCATCCATGCCCCCAAACCAGGCGCTTCCGTGCGGATCGAGGACATGCGTGAGGCCTACTGGACCAAGCGCTACACCGGCGCGCGCCGGGCGCCCATCGAAGATGGCGGCGCCTTGGCGGGTCTGCGCAAAACCCTGAGCGGGTATCTGAACTCCGACGAGCGCGGAACACCCTGACACCTGCCGGCGGCACAATGGCTCCATGGGTGACGCCACCATCCCTTTGATCGACCTCCGCCACGCGGCACTGCCCGCGCGGGTACCTGCCACCATCAAGGCGCCCACCGGTCTGCTGTCAGACCGACTGGGGCGACCGCTGCGCGACCTTCGGATTTCAGTGACCGATCGGTGCAACTTCCGTTGCAGCTACTGCATGCCCAAGGAAGTCTTCGACAACCAGTACAAGTTTCTGCCGCAATCAGCCCTGCTCACCTTCGAGGAGATCACCCGGACAGCCCGGCTCTTCGCGGCGCACGGCGTTCAGAAACTGCGCCTGACCGGCGGTGAGCCGCTGCTGCGCAAGCACCTGGAGGTGCTGATCAACATGCTGGCGCAACTGCGGACGCCCGAAGGGCATCCGCTGGATCTCACCCTGACCACCAACGCCTCGCTCCTGACCCGCAAGGCCCAGGCCCTCAAGGACGCCGGCTTGCAGCGCATCACCATCAGCCTGGATGCGCTGGACGACACCGTCTTCCGCCGAATGAACGATGTGGACTTCCCCGTGGCCGATGTGCTGGCGGGTATCGAGGCCGCTGCGCGGGCGGGATTGCATCCCATCAAGGTCAATATGGTGGTCAAGCGCGGCGTCAATGACCATGAGATCCTTCCCATGGCACGCTTCTTCCGCGAGCACTTCGGCGCTGCAGTGGTCTTGCGCTTCATCGAGTACATGGATGTGGGGTCGACCAACGGGTGGGCCATGGACCACGTGGTGCCTTCCTCAGAGGTTCGCCGTCGGATCCACGAGCACTACCCCCTGATGCCACTGGATCCCAACGCACTCGGCGAAACCGCTGAGCGTTGGCGCTATGCGGATGGACAGGGCGAAGTGGGCTTCATCTCCAGTGTCACGCAGGCGTTTTGCGGCGACTGCAACCGTGCTCGGCTTTCCACGGAAGGACGCCTGTACCTTTGCCTGTTTGCGAGCCGGGGCCACGATCTGCGAGAGCTGCTGCGCGCCGGGGCCAGTGATGACGAGATCGCCGCGGCCATTGGTTTGATCTGGAGTGAGCGGGAAGACCGCTACTCCGAACGCCGTGGCCAAGGAGCTGCGCCGGTGCAAAGCGGCGCGCGCAAAGTTGAAATGCACTACATCGGTGGCTGACCCGCCGAATCCACATGGACAGCTATCGCATCGAACGCCACGACGTCACGGGCCTCATACTCGCCGGGGGGCGGGGCAGCCGCATGGGCGGGGTCGATAAGGGTCTGCAGAACCACAAGGGCGCCCCGCTGGCCCTGCATGCCCTGATGCGTCTGGCACCCCAAGTCGGCCAGGTCATCATCAACGCCAACCGCAATCTCGGTGCCTATGAGGCACTGGAAGTCCCCGTTGTTCCCGACAGCACGCCTGACTTTGCAGGCCCCCTGGCCGGCATGCTCACCGGTCTGGAAAACTGCGAGACACCCTGGATGGCCACCGTGCCCTGCGATTCGCCGGGCTTTCCACTGGACCTGGTCGAGCGCTTGGCCGCGGCAGCCGTGAGACAAAATGCCCTGGTGGCCATGGCCACTGCGCCGGAAGCCGATGGCCAGCGCCGGCCGCAACCGGTGTTTTGCCTGTTGCACACCAGCACGGTGGAAAGCCTCACCGCCTTTCTCCACGGCGGGGGCCGGAAGATCGATCAATGGACCGCCACGCAACCCCTGGCACTGGTGGATTTCGAGGACGCCGCTGCGTTCCGCAACGCCAACACGCTCGCCGAATTGCACCAATTGTCGGCATGAACGCCCCCAGCGAACGCCCTTCCCTGCAGGCCATTGCAGACAGTCTGGCGGGTTACGACCCCGCCTCGCTGCCGGTCGATCAGGCACAGGCCTTCATCGCCCGGCTGGTGCCGACCATCACAGGACATGAGCAGCTGCCTTTGCGCAGCGCACTGGGTCGCGTCTTGGCCGAACCGGTGCTGTCCCCGATCAATGTGCCCTCGCACGACAACTCCGCCATGGACGGATACGCGCTCCGGGGCGCCGATCTCCGTGAGGATGGTCCCAGCACCTTCGAAGTGGTGGGCAAGGGTCTGGCCGGTGCGCGGTTTGAAGGCCGCGTGGGCAGCGGTCAGTGCATCCGCATCACCACAGGCGCGGTGATGCCCGAGGGCCTGGACACCGTGGTGCCACAGGAGTTCACCACGATGGCGCAAGGCCGCGTGCACATTGAGCCCGGCGTGGTGCGCACCGGAGACAACCGGCGACTGACCGGCGAAGACCTGGCACGGGGCTCGGTCGCGCTGCCGGCTGGACGCCTGGTCACCCCCGCCGATCTGGGGGTCGCCGCCTCCTTGGGTCAGGCCGAGCTCCAGGTGAAGCGACGGCTGCGTGTGGCCTTCTTTTCCACCGGGGATGAACTGCGGTCGCTTGGGCAGGCGCTGGACGAGGGCTGCTTGTACGACAGCAACCGCTACACCATTTGGGGCATGCTGCAGCGTCTGGGATTCGTGGAACTCATGGACATGGGGGTGGTGCGCGACAACGCGTCCTCGCTCGAAGCGGCCTTCCGTGAAGCCTCTGCATGCGCCGATGCCATCGTCACGTCAGGAGGCGTCAGCGTGGGTGAGGCCGACCACACCAAGCAGGTCATGGCGGCCTTGGGCGATGTGGTGTTCTGGCGCATTGCGATGCGGCCTGGCCGCCCGATGGCCATCGGCCGTATCCAGGACGGCGCCATCCTGTTTGGTCTGCCCGGCAATCCCGTTGCCGTCATGGTGACCTTCTATGCCTTCGTGCGGCCAGCCCTGATGCAGATGGCGGGCGTCCAGGGCTTGCCCCTGACCATGCTGCGGGCTCGGTGCCTCACACCGATGCGGAAGAAGCCGGGTCGAACCGAGTACCAGCGGGGCATCGTCACCTGCGCAGCCGATGGCGTGTGGCAGGTGCGCATCACCGGTGCACAGGGCTCTGGCATTCTCAGCAGCATGAGCGCTGCCAATGGACTGGTCGTGCTGCCCCACGAGAGCGGCAACGTGGCCGAGGGTGATGAGGTGGATGTGTGGCCCTTCGAGGGCCTGGCCTGACAGGGCCGCGTCCCGAACGCCGGTCCTCAGAGGACGACGGCCTGCGCTGCACCCCGATTGGCGAGTTCATCGGCCCGTTCATTGCCGATGTCGCCGTTGTGACCTTTGACCCAGTGCCAGTTCACCGAATGGGCTGAGGCCAGTTCGTCGAGGGCCTGCCACAAGTCGATGTTCTTCACCGGCTTGCGGTCGGCTGTTCGCCAGCCCCGGGCTTTCCAGCCCGTGATCCAACTGGTAATGCCCTGCCGCACATATTCGCTGTCGGTGTAGATGTCGATGGCACAGGGCCGCTTGAGGGCCGACAGGGCCTGGATCACGGCAGTGAGCTCCATGCGATTGTTGGTCGTCGACCGCTCTCCGCCAAAGAGTTCCCTCTCGTGCTCACCGAACCGCAGCCAGGCTCCCCAGCCCCCGGGCCCGGGGTTGCCCTTGCAGGCCCCATCGGTGTAGATGATGACGCGATCCGGCCCGTTCATCAGGGTCCCGGATCCGCGCGTCGCTGCGCAGCCACGGCTGGCGCCGTCGGCTTCATCGCCTTGGCGCCGCGCGACAGCCCCAGCAAGCGCACGCCTCGCACCCGCTTGACCGCCATCACCGCATAGACACCGCCCAACACCGGCCACCAGCGATCGCCCACCGACTCCAGCCAGCGCAGGCGATCCAGCCAAACGGCGCTCCCGACCGGTGGCGCGTAGCACCCGAAACGACCACTTTCCACCTCGAAACTCAGCAGCCGCAGCCAATCCCGCAGGCGCCAGTACCCGATCCACTCTTCCCGGCTCCAGCCCTTGCGTCGCCAAGCCAGCCCCCACAGGCTCGCCGGATTGAATCCGGTGATCAACAGTCGGCCCTCGGGTCGCAGGACCCGTTCCACCTCCCGCAGCGTCTGGTGCGCGTCGGCGGGCGTTTCCAAGGTGTGTGGCATCACGACCAGGTCGAGACTGTCCGAGGGGAACGGCAAGGCACCAAAGTCCGCACGCAACTGCACCGACTGCACCCCCGATTCTTCCCTAGCCGCCATCGGCACCTGCATGGGCAAGATCCCTTCCCCAGGAACGGGTGGCTGCGGCTCTCCATCAAGCGGCTGAACGACCCAACGATGAGGCATGCGGTTGTGGCGCAGGGCTTGGAGTTCCGGCAAGCCCAACTGCACCGCGTGGTACCCAAAGGCATCGCTCACCCACCGGTCGATCTGGGCCTGCTCCCAAGCCAGTGCGTGCGCGCCGAACACGGTACGGCCCAAGCCCAAACCCACGCAAGGCGCGGCGCGCGCGTTTCTATAATCGGCTTGGAAATCTTCTTCCATCACAACATGATCGAGCTTCTGAGCCTGCCTGCCTTCACGGACAACTACATCTGGATGGTGCACAACGGGCGCGAGGCGGTGGTGGTCGACCCCGGAGAGTCCTCGGTCGTTCGGCAAACCCTTGAGGCGCGCCGATTGACCCTGACCGCCATTTTAGTGACGCACCACCATCCCGACCATACGGGCGGCATCGACGGGCTCCGTGACCTTCTCCAAGGGCCGGTTTACGCACCCGCTCGGGAACAGACCCCTGAGCCTCGGATGCCCGTTGGGGGCGGACAGCAGCTGAGGATCCTCGGGCAAACCGTTCAAGTGCTGGATGTGCCCGGTCATACGGCAGGCCATATCGCCTATGTGATGAGCCCGCAGGGAGAGGACCCCATCCTCTTCTGTGGCGACACCCTCTTTTCCGGCGGGTGCGGACGGCTTTTTGAAGGCACCGCTGAACAGATGCATGCGTCGCTGTCGCGCCTGGCGTCCTTACCCTCCCATACCCGGGTGTGCTGCGCACATGAGTACACGCTCTCAAACCTTCGGTTCGCACGGCGCGTTGAACCCGGCAATGCCGAATTGCAGATCTACGCGCAAAGCTGTGAAGCGCTTCGGGCCAGCGGCCGCCCCACCCTGCCGTCACGCATCGAAATCGAACAGCGCATCAATCCCTTCCTCCGATGCGAAGTCCCAGAGGTGCGGCAAAGCGCGCTCGCCCAGGGTGCAGCCGGTGACGACCCGGTGGCCGTGCTGGCCACCTTGCGCGAATGGAAAAACCGATCGTGAAGCCTGGCCTGCCCCGCACCTCCACAATTGGGTTCTCTCTGTCGACCCGGTGCTCTGCACGAGCGGGATGGGCTGCATTGTGGATGGTCGCGATCATGATGATGGGGGGCTGTGCCAGCCTTTCTTCTCCACCGGCCCACACCGCTGCTGCTGACACCGCCACCGATGCAGCCCCGGCGATCACCAACACGCCCCCCGCCGGCCCGGATGCGCGCGCCGGCACCGACGGCCAGTCGAGCCCTGGGGCGGTCGCCAGCGCTGCAGGCTCGAGCGATCCGTCCTCTGCAGGCCGTGTCGGTCTGGACAGCCTGAACCCCGAACAGGCGATTCGATTTGGGGAGCCCGAGGCCAAGCGCGACCTCTGGCAGCGCATCCGCAGCGGCTACGCCGTTCCCGACCTTCAGGACAGCCGGCTCGTATCGAGCTCGGAACAGTGGTATGCCACCCGCCCCGACTATGTCCAGCGTATGACCACGCGGGGCGCACGCTACCTGTTTCACATCGTCGAAGAGGTTCAGCGGCGCAACCTCCCCACTGAACTGGCGCTGCTGCCTTTCATCGAGAGCGCCTTCAACCCTCAAGCGTTGAGCCGTGCCAAGGCCTCGGGAATGTGGCAGTTCATGCCCGCGACCGGGCGGGACTTTGCACTCAAGCAGAACGTCTTCCGCGACGACCGGCGTGATGTGCTGGCATCCACCCGTGCGGCACTGGACTATCTGACACGGCTGCATGCGCAGTTCGGCCACTGGCACCTGGCACTGGCCGCCTACAACTGGGGTGAAGGGAATGTGCAGCGTGCCATCCAACGCAACCAGCGTGCCGGTCTGCCCACGGACTATGAAAGCCTGCGCATGCCGGATGAGACGCGGCGCTATGTCCCCAAACTGTTGGCCGTGAAGAACATCGTGACCCGGCCCGAGGCCTATGGCCTGTCCTTGCCGCCGTTGGAGAATCACCCCCATTTCCTGACAGTCCCCATCGAGCGGGATATCGACGTGGCCATGGCTGCGCGTTTGGCGGGGATGGATGAGGATGACTTCGCTGCGCTGAATCCGCAGCACAACAAGCCGGTCATTTTGGCCGCTGGCACACCGCACATCCTGCTGCCCTACAACAATGCCGAGCGCTATTTGGCTGAACTGGACCGACACAAGGGCCCGCTGGCCTCGTGGACCGCATGGGTCGCCCCCAAGACGCTGCGAACGGCCGAAGCGGCCAAGCTGACCGGCATGGAGGAGTCTCGGCTGCGCGAAGTCAATCGCATACCCCGCGGCATGATGATACGAAGTGGTTCAGCCCTGTTGGTGCCACGTCACGGGCGGCACGTGCATGATGTGAGCGAACAAGTGGCCGATCGTGGCAGCATCAGCCTTCAACGCGAAGCCGCGACCAAGACGGCTTCAAAGTCCAAGGCCAGTTCGGCGAACAAACCGGCCCCTGCGAAGGCCCCATCGGCCAATCGCAAGCCCACGGTGGCCGCCCACACACCCAAGCCTGAAGCGAAGGCAGGTGCGGGTGCCGCGTCCAAGGATGGCCGGCCCCGGGTGGCGGCGTCCGGCGAAGCGACCGTTCAGCGCTGAGGCCCCCCCTCACGTGACCCGCCACCGACGCCGGGCGCGAATCAGCGCCGATGCGCCAGTGCGTGTGCAATCGTGGACAGGTCCACGAATTCCAATTCACTGCCCACCGGGACACCGCGGGCCAGTCGGCTGACTTTCAGCGGCAACCCTTCCAGGGCGGCCCCCAAGGCATGAGCCGTGGCCTCGCCTTCGGCAGTGAAACTCAGGGCCAGGATCACCTCTCGCAAGCCGGGCTCACGCGCGCGCTCCAGAAGCGCTTCGAAGCCAATGTCCTGTGGACCGGTACCCCCCAGCGGACTCAGCCGCCCCATCAACACGAAGTAACGCCCCCGATAGCCACCTGTTCGCTCCAGCGCAGCCTGGTCCGCTGGCGTTTCCACCACGCACAGCAAGGCGGTGTCCCGTTGCGCATCTCGGCACAGATCGCACACTTCATCCTGGCTGAAGGTGTGGCAACGCGAGCAGTGCCGAACG
Organism: Burkholderiaceae bacterium; assembly: GCA_049423145.1. Taxonomy (GTDB): domain Bacteria; phylum Pseudomonadota; class Gammaproteobacteria; order Burkholderiales; family Burkholderiaceae_C; genus RFTU01. The sequence goes on along the minus strand of JBMSQF010000008.1, from coordinate 7,320 downwards.
TCTTGTGCCGCAGCAGCCAGCGCCTGAGACAGTCGCTGCGCACCCCCACGGTCATGCTGCAGCAGGTGAAACGCCATGCGCTGGGCCGAGCGCTGGCCCACGCCCGGCAGACAGCGCAAGGCGTCGATCAGGGCATCCAGTCGGGGGGCGGACACGACCGGTTCAGAAGGGGAGCTTCATGCCCGGCGGCAAAGGCAGTCCCGCCGTGAGCTTGCCCATCTTTTCCTGCGAAACCTGCTCGGCGCGGCGCACGGCGTCGTTGAATGCGGCCGCCACCAGATCCTCGAGCATGTCCTTGTCATCGGCCAAGAGGCTGGGGTCGATGGTGAGCCGCTTGACATCGTGCTTGCAGGTCATGACCACCTTGACCAGTCCCGCGCCGGACTGCCCCTCGACTTCCAGTTGCGCCAGCTCATCCTGCGCACGCTTGAGGTTGTCCTGCATCGCCTGGGCCTGTTTCATCAGACCAGCAAGTTGACCCTTCATCATCGGTTGGAACTCCTGGGTATCGGTGGCTCAGGCCACCACGGGTTGAACAAGTCAGGCTGAAGGCTCCAGCGGGCGAATCGAGCCCGGCACCACACGGGCCTGCGGAAATTGAGCCATCAAGTGCTTCACCAGCGGATCCTGCCGGATGATGGCTTCCGCCTGTTCCTGGCGCTGCTCGCGCTGCCGGGTTTGTCGCAATCCGACGCTGTCGCTGACCTCGCCGACCGTCACGCGAATCTGCCAGGCCTGGCCGGTGTGCTGCCGCAGGGCCTCGGTGAGCCGGGCCGTCAAGGCCTCTGTAGACAGCGATTCGCTGCGGACACGCAGCTCCAGGCGCCAAGAAGCGTCGTGGAGATCCACACACTGAGATTGAAATGCCAACTCACGGACCAAGGCGCTGATCGCCTGCGACTGGACCATCCCGTCGACCCACTCCGCCCATCGCTCCATCGCCAGCCCAGGCGGGTTGGATGGGGTACGCACCGCCGTCGTGGGCAGGTCGACCCGCGCAACGCGGCGCGTGCTGTCCACCAGGGGCTGCGGGGCAGGCCGGAGCGCTGTGGCCTCTTCTCCCTTCTTGACGAAGGCAAAGAAGCGCCACGCGACCATGAGCAAGGCGGCATGCTCATCGGGCGCGAGCCCCAGTTCCGGCCGGGCAGCCAACAGCATTGCGTACAGCAACTGCACCTCCTGACGGTCCCATTGGCCCGCCAAGGACCGCCAAGGCTCATCCTCGGCCGCGGTGAGGCTGCCCGGCACCATCTGCTCCAGGGCAATGGACTGCAGGGCCTGAACCATGGCGTCGAGGACGCCGGCAGCAGACTGACCGCTGTCTCGCGCCACACAGAAGGCGGCGTGCACCGCCTGCGCCCGGTGCTCGGCCAAGGCCTGGAGCCACGTCAGCGCATGGCCCCCATCCGGGACACCGATCATCACGCGAACCGCTTCGGCGGCCAAGCGCCCCTGCCCATAGGCCAGGGCCTGATCGGTGAGCGAGAGTGCATCCCGCATGGAGCCACGCGCGGCCCGGCCGATCACCGCCAAGGCTGCCTGCTCGAACGCCACGCCTTCCGCTTCAAGCACCGTCGCAAGGTGCTCCTCGACGACATCCGGGGTGATGGGCCGAAGATTGAACTGCAGACAACGGCTCAGCACCGTGGGCAGCATCTTCTCGGGATCCGTGGTCGCGAGCACGAACTTCAGGTAGTCCGGCGGCTCTTCAAGCGTCTTGAGCAAGGCGTTGAAGGCGTCCTTGGTGAGTTGGTGCGCTTCGTCGATCATGAAGACCTTGTAGCGCCCGACCGATGGCTTGTAGGCCGCACGCTCCAACAGATCCCGGATCTCGTCGATCGAGCGGTTGCTGGCGGCGTCCAATTCGACGTAGTCCACATAGCGGTCGGCATCAATTTCGGTGCAGGCCGTGCAGCGCCCACACGGACGGGCAGTGACACCGCCCTGCCCATCTTCGCCGGTGCAGTTCAAGCTCTTGGCCAATATGCGGGATACCGTGGTCTTGCCGATTCCACGCGTCCCGGTAAAGAGGTAGGCGTGATGCAGCCGACCGCTGCTCAGAGCCGAGCTCAGCGCCCGCACCACGGCTTCTTGACCCACCATCTGATCGAAGGTGCGTGGACGGTACTTGCGGGCGAGCACGACATAAGCCATCAAAGGATTCTAGTGGGCGGTGCCGGATAATCTGGCGATGACCGCCGCTGCCGACTCCGCCGCCCAAGACCCCGCCGCATCGACCCCATCGGCCGTGCCAGCCGCGCCCCTCACCTACGAACAGTCTGGTGTCCACTACGACCTCATCGACCCGCTGAAGATCGCCGCACAGAGGGCCGCAGCGGCCACCGGTGACCACCTCCGGGCCCATGGCTTTGCTGAAGTGCTGGCCTCACGGGGCGAGTCGGCCTATGTGGTGGATGTCGGTCCCTTTTACCTGGCCAGCATCGTGGAATGCCTGGGGTCCAAGGCCCTGGTGGCCGATGAAATGCAGCGCTTGACCGGCCACAGCGCCTATGAGGGCATCGCGCAGGACACGATCGCCATGGCGGTCAACGACCTCATCACCGTGGGCGCCACTCCCCTGGTGGTGCAGGCCTATTGGGCCGCTGGAGGAAGCGACTGGTTCGGTGATGCCCAGCGCGCACAGGCCCTGGTCGCCGGCTGGAAGAAAGCCTGCGACACCTGTGGTGTGGCCTGGGGGGGCGGCGAGACGCCGGCCCTGGCGGGCATCGTCGAGGCCGGCCGCATCGACCTGGCCGCTTCCTGCACCGGCATCATCAGCCCCAAGACCCGACTGAGCGTCGGAGACCGGCTGGAAGCCGGCAACACCATCGTCATCCTGGCCTCCAGTGGCATCCACGCCAATGGACTGAGCCTGGCGCGCAAACTGGTCGAACGCCTGCCGCAGGGGTACCTCACCCCGCTCGAAGATGGCAGCACCTACGGGGCCGCCCTGCTGGCGCCCACTGTGCTGTACGCGCCGGTCAGCCAGGCATTGGCCGCAGCGGACATCGAACCACGCTACTGCGTCAACGTCACCGGCCATGGCTGGCGCAAGTTGCTGCGCCATCCGGGCGCCTTCACCTACCGGATCCACACCGCTCCGCCGGTGCCCCCGGTCCTGCGTTTCATCCAAGAGCAGGCCGGCCTGGACGACCACGCGGCCTACTCCACACTCAACATGGGAGCGGGCTTCGCCTATTTTGTGGGCGCCCATGAGGCCCAGCGCACGGTCGAGGTGGCCCGATCCTGCGGCATCGACGCCTGGGTGGCCGGTACGGTGGAAAACGGCCCCAAGCAGTTGCTCGTGGAGCCCAAGGGGCTGCGCTACAGCGCCGAGGACCTTCAGCTGCGCTGAGAACCCGGCGGGGGACCCAACCGCCCGGGCCAGCCGCAGGGCAGCTGCGCCCGCTCAGGCAACTGCCGGCCGTCACCCCTACAATCCGAGGTGACGGGCCTCCTCGCATGGGAACACGGCCAACCGGGTCAGGTGGGGAACCAAGCAGCCCTAACCGGCGAACTCAGTGCCGGGGTCAGGCTCGTCACCCGTCCACAGCCGGCGGCCCGGCAATCCGGCACGCCGTCCCTTCTCATCATCCAAGTCGGTGCGCCTTCATCCACCCTCCTCCTGACCATGAGCAGCGAATTGATCAAACACATTTCCGACGCCTCCTTCGAGGGCGACGTCCTGAAGGCTTCCACGCCTGTCCTGGTGGACTACTGGGCCGAGTGGTGCGGCCCGTGCAAGATGATCGCGCCCATCCTGGACGATGTCGCGCAGCAGTACAACGGCCGCTTGCAAGTGGCCAAAATGAACGTTGACGAGAACCGCGACATCCCGGCCAAGTTCGGCATCCGCGGCATCCCCACCCTGATGATCTTCAAGGACGGGCAGCTTGCGGCCACCAAGGTTGGCGCCCTGAGCAAGGCGCAACTCGCGTCCTTCATCGACGAACACCTATAATCGGATGATCGGGGGTTGGTGGTAGACCGCCCCCAACAATCATCGGGCTGGCCCGCGGCGCAAGCCGCCGCTTACCGCCCCGGCAACATTCAGGTCAGCGCCAATGCTGTCTGGCCTCCTTTGGATCCCCCTGTAGACCGCCTTGGCGGTGGTCGGCCTTCCTTGGCCCAGAGGGTCTCCTTGTCAACCCGCCAGGTCTGAACCGACCCGCATCCGACATGCATCTCTCCGAACTCAAAGCCCAGCACGTCTCCGAGCTGATCAAACAAGGCGAAGCCCTGGAAATCGAAAACGTCTCTCGCATGCGCAAGCAGGAGCTGATGTTTGCCATCATGAAGAAGCGCGCCAAGGCCGGCGAGCAGGTCTTCGGCGATGGCGTTCTGGAGGTTTTGCCGGACGGCTTTGGCTTTCTGCGCTCGCCGGACACGTCCTACATGGCGTCTACCGACGACATCTACCTGTCACCCAGCCAGATCCGCCGATTCAATCTGCACACGGGTGACATGATTGAAGGGGAAGTGCGCGTACCCAAAGACGGGGAGCGCTACTTTGCCCTGGTGAAGGTCGATCGCGTCAATGGCCTGTCTCCGGAGGAGAACAAGCACAAGATCATGTTCGAAAACCTGACGCCGCTGTTCCCCAAAGAACAGTTCAGGCTCGAACGCGACATCAAGGCCGAAGAGAACATCACCAGTCGCATCATCGACCTGATCGCACCGATTGGAAAAGGCCAGCGCGCACTGCTCGTGGCCCAGCCCAAGACCGGCAAGACCGTCATGATGAAGCAGATTGCCCATGCACTGGTGGCCAATCATCCCGACATCCATCTGATCGTGCTGCTGGTGGACGAGCGCCCTGAGGAAGTCACTGAGATGGTGCGAGGGGTACGGGGCGAGGTGATCTCATCGACCTTCGATGAACCCGCAGCCCGCCATGTGCAGGTGGCCGAGATGGTGATCGAGCGCGCCAAGCGCCTGGTCGAGTTGAAGAAGGACGTGGTGATCCTGTTGGACTCCATCACCCGACTGGCCCGCGCCTACAACAACGTGTTGCCCTCCTCCGGCAAGGTGCTCACCGGTGGTGTGGATGCCAACGCCCTGCAGCGCCCCAAGCGCTTCTTCGGCGCCGCGCGCAACGTGGAAGAAGGCGGGTCGCTCACCATCATCGGCACCGCGCTCATCGACACCGGCTCCAAGATGGACGAGGTGATCTACGAGGAGTTCAAGGGCACCGGCAACTGCGAAATCCACCTGGACCGCCGGATGGCCGAAAAGCGGGTGTACCCCTCCATCCTCATCAACAAGAGTGGCACCCGCCGAGAAGAACTCCTGCTCAAGCCTGAGATCCTGCAAAAGACCTGGATCCTGCGCAAGCTGCTCTACAACATGGACGAGATCGAGGCGATGGAGTTCGTGCTCGACAAGATGAAGCAGACGAAGAACAACCTCGACTTCTTCGACATGATGCGCCGCGGCGGTTGATCCGCGCTATACTCAGAGGTTTTCCGTTCCCAGGAAAGTGCGTCGGCCGCGCGTAGCAGCGCTTCGCGGCGTGGCTTCCGACAACACCGAACAGAGGTTTCCATGAAAGAAGGCATTCACCCCAACTACCGCGACGTGTGTTTCGTGGATCTGTCCAACGGCTTCAAGTTCGTCACGCGTTCCTGCGTCCAAACCAAGGAAACCGTGAAGATGGACGACGGTCGTGAACTGCCGCTGATGAAGCTGGAAACCACGAGCGAGTCGCACCCGTTTTACACGGGAACGCAAAAGAGCGTGGACAACCTGGGCGGCCGCGTCGAAAAGTTCCGCAACAAGTTCGCCCACCTCCGGAAGTGATCGGATGCGCCTGGCGCGGTTCGGAAAAAGGGCAGCCCAGGCTGCCCTTTTTCATGGGTGTGCGCTCAACATTGGCATGATGGACCCATGATCACCACGCCCGCCCTGGTCACGCGAGAGGCTGCGCAACGGCTGCCACGCCTGGCCCTGTGGCTCATGGCTGGGCTGTACCTGCTGCCGGGTCTCGTAGGACGAGATCCTTGGCGGAATGCAGATCTCACCGCCTACGGGGTGATGCTGGCGATAGCCGAAGGCCGTGCCAACTGGTTGGCCCCTACCCTTGGCCTGGTTCCGGTTGATGCGTCAGTGCCCGCTCACGCCCTGGGTGCACTGTTTATCGCCGCTCTCACCCCGCTGGGGGTCTATGCGCCGCTGGCGGCGCGTTTGCCCTTTGTGCTGCTCCTGGGCGCCAACATGGTTCTGATTTGGTACGCCGCGTATCGGCTGGCGCGAACCGAGGCGGCTCAACCCGTTCCCTTTGCCTTTGGGGGCGAGGCTTTGCCAGCCGACTACGCACGCGCCTTGGCCGATGGCGCGCTGTTGGCCTTCATGGCCACGCTGGGCCTGCTGCAACTCGGCCACGAAACCACGCCTGAGCTGATGCAACTCACATCGGTTTCGCTGTTGCTGTGGGCTCTTGCTGCGCCAGCGCGGCAGGGTTGGCAGACCGGCGTGGTCGCGGTACTGGCCCTGGGGCTGATGGCGGCATCCGGGGCGGCCGAGTTGGCGCTGGCCTGTGGTGTGGCTGCGGCATTGGTCTGTCTGCGGTCCCAGGACCCGGCTGTGCGTCCGATGCGCACCTGGGTGGCCTTGGCCACCCTGTCGGCTGGTGCGGTGGGGATGGCACTGGAGACCTTTCGAGCCAGCCTGGACGGCCCAGACCACATCGGCGATCTCTGGCAGCTGGTTCGCCTGTTAGCCTGGTTCACCTGGCCCACGGCGCCGCTGGCCCTCCTGACACTTTGGCGCTGGCGGCGTCAGTGGCTGCGCCGACATGTGGCGGTGCCCGCCTTACTGGCCGTGTTGGCAGTGCTTCAGGCCATCGCCGTGGGGGGATCCGACCGTGCTTTGCTGCTGGCCCTGCCGGGCATCGCCGTACTGGCCGCCTTTGCGCTGCCCACGCTCAGTCGAAGCGGCAGCGCTGCCGTCGACTGGTTCTCAGTATCCTTCTGCAGTGTCCTGGGCTTGGTCCTGTGGCTCATTTACCTCTCATTCCAAACCGGTTGGCCCCCTGCCCCCTTGCGAAATGCCATGGCGGTGGCGCCGGACTACCAGCCGGTGTTTGAACCTTGGGCCCTGCTGATGGGATTGATGTCCACCGCGGCCTGGCTGTGGCTCGTGCGGTGGCGGACAGCGCGCCATCAAAAGGCCCTTTGGAAGAGTCTGGTCCTTCCCGCAGGCGGCGTCTTGCTGAATTGGTTGCTGGCCATGACCCTCCTGTTGCATCCGCTGGACTACACCCGAAGCCTCACGCCCTGGGTGCAAGCCTTGAGACCGGCGCTGGCCGCCGTGTCTGCCGTG
>JBMSQF010000007.1:0-56311 GCA_049423145.1 Burkholderiaceae bacterium | reverse complement strand
CTCAACAAGATGGACCTGCCGCAGGCCGACCCCGACAACGCCAAGGCCGAGATCGAGGACGTGATCGGCATCGACGCCAGCGAAGCGATCCCCTGCAGCGCCAAGACCGGCATGGGGATCGACGAGATTCTCGAAGCGGTCATCGCCAAGATGCCGGCCCCGCGCGGCAGGCCCGATGCAGCCCCACGCGCGATGATCATCGACGCCTGGTTCGACAACTATGTGGGCGTGGTGATGCTGGTGCGGGTGGTGGACGGCCAGATCGGCAAGGGCGAGCGCATCCGCCTGATGGCCACCAACGCGGTCTACGGCATCGAACACCTGGGGGTGTTCACGCCCAAGAGCGAGAACCGCGATGTGCTGCGGGCGGGCGAGGTGGGCTTCGTCATCTGCGGCATCAAGGAACTGGCCGCGGCCAAGGTGGGCGACACCCTCACCCTGGAAAAGAAGCTGCCGCAGAACCTGGGCCCGGCCACCGAGCCGCTGCCCGGCTTCAAGGAAATCCAGCCCCAGGTGTTTGCGGGGCTGTACCCCACCGAGGCCAGCGAATACGACCAACTGCGCGACGCGCTGGAAAAGCTCAAGCTCAACGACAGCAGCCTGCGCTTTGAGCCCGAGGTCAGCCAGGCCCTGGGCTTTGGCTTTCGATGCGGCTTCCTGGGCCTGCTGCACATGGAGATCGTGCAGGAGCGGCTGGAGCGCGAATTCGACCAGGACCTGGTGACGACCGCGCCCTCGGTGGTGTACGAGGTGGAGCTGGGCGACGGCGAAGTGCTGCAGGTGGAAAACCCCAGCAAGATGCCCGACCAGGGGCGCATCCGCGACATCCGCGAGCCCATCGTCACGGTGCACCTGTACATGCCGCAGGACTATGTGGGCACGGTGATGACGCTGTGCAACGCCAAGCGCGGCATCCAGATGAACATGGCCTACCACGGCAAGCAGGTGATGCTCACCTATGAGCTGCCGCTGGCCGAGATCGTGCTGGACTTCTTCGACAAGCTCAAATCCGCCACCCGCGGCTACGCCTCCATGGACTACGAGTTCAAGGAGTACCGCAGCGCCGACGTGGTCAAGGTGGACATCCTGATCAACGGTGACAAGGTGGACCCCCTGGCCATGATCGTGCACCGTTCGCAGAGCCAGTACCGGGGCCGCGCCGTGGCGGCCAAGATGCGCGAACAGATCCCGCGCCAGATGTACGACGTGGCCATCCAGGCCGCCATCGGTGCGAACATCATTGCCCGTGAGAACATCAAGGCCCTGCGCAAGAACGTGTTGGCCAAGTGCTACGGCGGGGACATCACCCGCAAGCGCAAACTGCTGGAAAAGCAGAAGGCGGGCAAGAAGCGCATGAAGCAAATCGGGACGGTGGAGGTGCCTCAGGAGGCCTTCCTGGCCATCCTGCAGGTGGACGAATGATGACGGGCTTGATGACGCCACTGGCCGCGGCGCTCTATGCGTTGCTGGCCTTTTACCTGGGCGGCTGGTGGCTGGGCCGCTGGTCGGGGAATTTTTCGCTCCTGCTGTTCCTGATGTCCTCGGCCACGCTCTTCTTCTGGCTGGCCGAACGCTTCCACTTCCGCCCGGCCCGCGAGGCAGCGGCCCGTGCACTCGAGCAGGAAGCCCTGCGCCGACGCGGCGAACTGAACAAGCTGGGCATTTCCCAGGTGGATGACCGCCTGGAGGAGGCCCAGGCCCAGGCGCTGACGCCGCCGTGGTGGGTGGAATGGACGGCCGGTCTGTTTCCCATCATCCTGGCGATCTTCCTCCTGCGCTCCTTCCTCTTCGAGCCCTTCAAGATTCCCTCGGGTTCGATGATTCCCACCCTGGCCGTGGGCGACCTCATCTTGGTCAACAAGTACCACTACGGCATCCGCCTGCCCGTGCTCAACACCAAGCTGGTGGGCCTGAACCCGGTGCAGCGGGGGGATGTGGTGGTGTTCCGTTACCCCGTAGACCCGCGCGTGGACTACATCAAGCGCGTGGTCGCCCTGCCCGGCGACACGGTGGCCTATCTGAACAAGCGCCTGACCCTCAACGGCCAGGAAGTGCCCACCAGCGCCTTGCCCGATTTTTACGACGAAGACAGCCTGCGCTATGCCCAGCAGTGGAGCGAGCAGCTCGGTGAGAAGCCACACCGGGTACTGACCGACAAGTCCGCACCGCCCTTCATCCTGGGGGCCTTCGACCACCCCCATGCGAAGAACTGCAGCTATTCCGCCGAGGGCGTGCAGTGCACCGTGCCGGCGGGCCACTATTTCGTGATGGGCGACAACCGCGACAACTCCCAGGACTCCCGGTATTGGGGTTTCGTCCCCGATGAAAACCTCGTGGGCCGCGCCTTCTTCGTCTGGATGAACTTCGGCAACCTCGGCCGCATCGGCGGTTTCAACTGAGCATGGGCACCGCCGCACCGGGCCTGGACAAGCTGCAGATGCGGCTGGGCCACCGGTGGGCACAGCCGGCCCTGCTCACCCGGGCGCTCACGCACCGCAGCTTCGGAGCCGACCACAACGAGCGCCTGGAGTTTCTGGGTGACAGTGTGTTGAGCACCGCCATCTCGGCGTTGCTGTACCAGCGTTTCGGAGACAGTGCCGAGGGCGACCTCACCCGCGTCCGGGCCCATCTGGTGCGCGAAGACAGCCTGCACCGCGTGGCGCTGGAACTGGAATTGCCCGGCCTGGTTCGGCTGTCGGATGGAGAGGCCAAGGGTGGCGGGGCGCAGCGGCCCTCGATACTGGCCGATGCGCTGGAGGCTTTGATCGGCGCGGTTTTCATGGACGCCGGCTACGAGGCCGCCGCGGGTGTGGTGCAGCGTTTGTTCAGCCCTGTGATCGACAGCGCCGACCTCGACCGCTGGTCCAAGGACGCCAAGACCGAACTGCAGGAGTGGCTGCAGGGGCGCCGCCTGCCGGTGCCGGCCTACCGGATCGTGGCCACGCGTGGACAGGCCCATGCGCAGACCTTCGAGGTGGAGTGCGCTGTCTCTGCGCTGTCCTTGGTTGATCGCGGTGAGGGCCGGTCGCGCCGTGTGGCCGAGCAGGAGGCTGCGCGCCGCCTGCTGGAGCGGCTCAAGTCCAGCGCCGGCGCCGGTGGGCCGCTGCAGGCCTGAACCCGATGACGGACCACACCCGCTGCGGCCTGGTGGCCATCGTCGGCCGGCCCAATGTGGGCAAGAGCACGCTGCTCAACGCACTGGTGGGCCAGAAGGTGAGCATCACCTCCAGCAAGGCGCAGACCACGCGCCACCGCATCACTGGTGTCCGCACCTTGCCCGGCGAAGCGCCGGGTACGGGTTCGCAGTTCGTCTTCGTCGACACGCCCGGCTTCCAGACGCGTCACGCCACTGCACTCAACCGCAATCTCAACCGCACGGTTCAGTCGGTGCTGTCCGATGTGGACGCGGTGCTGTTCCTCGTGGAAGCCGGGAAGTTCACACTGGACGATGCCAAGGTGCTGGCCCTGCTGCCTGAACACAAGCCGGTCGTTCTGGTGGCCAACAAGCTGGACACGGTCGCCGAGCGTGCAGCCTTGCTGCCGTGGCTGAAGTCGATGCAGGAGCGTCGGGACTTCACCGCCTTCGTCCCCCTGTCGGCGCGCCGGGCCGGTGATGTGCAGCGGCTGCTGGGCATCGTGGAGCCCCTGCTGCCGCAGCAGCCCTGGTTCTATGAAGAGGATGCCCTGACCGACCGCAGCGAACGCTTCCTGGCCAGCGAGATCATTCGGGAGAAGCTGTTCCGCCTGACCGGTGACGAACTGCCCTACAGCTGCACCGTGGTGCTCGACCAATACGCGGAAGAGGGGCGCCTGCGCCGCATCAGCGCCAGCATCGTGGTCGACCGCGAGGCGCACAAGGGCATGATCATCGGCGCGCAGGGCGAGCGGCTCAAGCGCATCGGCAGCGAAGCGCGCCAGGACCTGGAGCACCTGATGGACGCCAAGGTCTTCCTGGAGCTGTGGGTGAAGGTGCGTTCGGGCTGGGCCGACAGCGAGGAGCACCTGCGGTCCTACGGCTATGAGTGAACGCGCGCGTGGAACGGGTGTGTCGCGCAGCCAAGCGGCTTTCGTGCTGCACACCTATGACTGGAGCGAGTCCAGTTTGATCCTGGACCTCTACACCCGCGAGGAGGGGCGCCTGGTGGCGGCCGCCAAGGGGGCCAAGCGGCCCTACTCGCAATTGCGCTCGGTGCTCTTGCCCTTTCAATGCGTGCAGGTGCAGCTCAGCCGAGTGCGCACCGAGCATGCCGAGGACGAGGTCCGCACCCTGCGCAGCGCCGAATGGGCGGCCGGATCGGCCGTGCTGCCGTCTTCGGCCCTGCTCGGCGCCTACTACCTGAACGAACTGCTGATGAAGTTCCTGCCCCGCGGAGCCGTGCAACGCGAGCTGTTCGACCACTACCAGGTTACCTTGGCCGAGATGGCGCGGGCCGATGGCGACCTGCAGGCGGCCCTGCGCGCCTTCGAGTTGCGCTTGTTGCAGGAACTGGGGCTCTTGCCCGACCTCGCCCAGGACGCCCTGAGCGGCGCCGTGCTGCAGGCTGCAGCGCTCTACACCTGGCGACCCGAGCTGGGTGTGGTGCCGGCATCGGGGCAGGACGAGGCCCTGGAGGGTCAAGCCTGGATCGGTCTGCAAGCGGCCCTGCTGGCCGGTTCGGAACCGGCCCTGCGCCGGGCCTGCCAAGGGCCCCGCAGCGCCCTGCGCAGCCTGCTGCGCCTGGTACTTGCCTATCATTTGGCCGGTGCACCGCTTCGTACACGCGACCTGATGCAGTCGCTGCGAAGACTCGGTGCCTTGGCCACCCCAGGAGCCACGCCATGAACCCCTTGATGCTGGACGGCGTCCCTCAGGACCGTCACCCCCACACCGCGCTTTCGGTGAATGTGAACAAGGTGGCCCTGCTGCGCAATTCCCGCCACCTGAACATCCCCAGCGTGGTGCGCGCCGCGCAGGCCTGCTTGGAAGCCGGTTGCCAGGGCATCACCATCCATCCGCGACCGGACGAGCGCCACATCCGCGCTGCGGATGTCACGGAGATCGCGGCGCTGATGAAGCAGTGGCCGCAGGCCGAGTTCAACATCGAAGGCAACCCTTTCCACAACTTGATGGACATCGTGCGGGCCGTGCGGCCGCACCAGGCCACCTTCGTACCCGATTCGGTGGACCAGTTCACCAGCGACCACGGTTGGAACCTGCCGGCCGACCGCGAGCGCCTGCAACCCCTGGTCGATGAATGCCGGGCCCTGGGCGTGCGGGTGAGTCTTTTCATGGACCCGCTGCCGCAAGCCATGGCGCATGCGCGCGCGGTGGGTGCGGACCGGGTGGAGCTCTACACCGAAGGGTATGCCCGTGTGCATGCGGCCGGCGGGCCCGACGCGCGGGCGGCCAGTCTGGCAGCCTATGCCGACACCGCCCGGGCGGCGCTGGCGGCGGGTCTGGGAGTGAATGCCGGCCATGACCTCAATCGCGACAACCTCACCGACTTCCTTCGGGCCGTGCCCGGCGTGGCCGAGGTGAGCATCGGCCATGCGCTGGTGGCCGACGCACTGGAGTGGGGCTATGCCGCCACGGTCCAGTCCTATCTCCGTTGCATCCACGACGCCTTCTCCGGGGAGGCCCCCGCACCGGGATCCGTCGGGAGCCGCGCATGATCGTCGGCGTGGGCACGGACTTGTGCGACATCCGCCGCATCAAGGCCACCTTGGAGCGGCGGGGTGAGCGCTTCGCGCAGAAGGTGCTGGGGCCGCATGAGATCGAGGTGTTCCGCAAGCGCCTGCAGACGGTGGAGTGGCGCGGCATCCGCTACCTGGCCACCCGGTTCGCAGCCAAGGAGGCCTTCTCCAAGGCCATTGGACTGGGCATGACCTGGCCCATGACCTGGCGCGCCTGCGAGGTGGTCAAGGCCCCGAGCGGCCAACCGCACATCCGCTTGCACGGCGAACTCGCCGCCTGGTTCGAGGCGCGCGGGTGGTCGGCGCATGTGAGCGTCACCGACGAGTCCGACTACGCCTCGGCATTCGTGGTGGTGGAGCGATCAGCAGCGCGCGCCGTGGATTGCAAACCCTGATACCCACCGCTTTCGGGCTGTGCACAATCGGGGTATGACGGTTCACAGCCCTGTGGTTCTCGACATTGCCGGACTTTCGCTGAACGCGGAGGACCGCCGGCGCTTGAAGCATCCGCTCACGGGCGGCCTCATTCTGTTTGCACGCAATTGGCAGGACCGCCGACAGCTCACCGCGCTCACCGCCGAGATCAAGTCCCTGCGCCCCGACATCCTCATCTGCGTGGATCACGAAGGTGGCCGTGTGCAGCGCTTCAAGACCGACGGTTTCACCCACCTGCCGCCGATGCGGGCCCTGGGTGAACGCTGGATACAGGACCGCAAGGGCCCACCGGGCCATGGTGCACTCGCAGCGATGAACGCCGCCGTGGCCGCCGGTTTCGTGCTCGGCGCTGAATTGCGCGCCTGCGGTGTGGACCTCAGCTTCGCACCGGTGCTGGACCTGGACCATGGCGGCAGTACCGTGATCGGCGATCGCGCCTTCCACCGGGATCCCCGTGTCGTGACGGCACTGGCGCAAAGCCTCATGCACGGCCTTCGGCGTGCCGGCATGCACCACTGCGGCAAGCATTTCCCCGGCCACGGTTTCGTCAAGGCCGACAGCCACACCGAAGTGCCGGTGGACCACCGCAGCCTCAAGACCATCCTGGCCGACGACGCGCTGCCCTATGGTGCCCTGAGCGCCAGCCTCTCCAGTGTGATGCCCGCCCATGTGATCTACCCCAAGGTCGACAGCCGCCCGGCGGGCTTTTCAAGCCGCTGGCTGCGCCAGATCTTGCGGACCGACATGGGGTTCACCGGTGCCATCTTCAGCGATGACCTCAGCATGGAAGGCGCACGCCATCTGGACGGCGGGTCGCTGAGCTATGCCCGCGCTGCCGCGCTGGCCCTGGAGGCCGGTTGCGACTTGGTGCTGTTGTGCAACCAAAGCCTGGATGGTGGCCAGGCCGTGGACGAACTGCTGGAGGGCCTGGCCGCTGCAACCCGCCAGGGCCATTGGCGACCGGATCCGGACAGCGAACAGCGGCGCCAGCGGCTGCTGCCCCTGGAGCCACCCTTGCCCTGGGACGACCTCATGCATGACGCGGTGTACCAGCACGCGCTGGAAATCCTGCCCTGAACCCGCACGCTGCCCCGCAGGTCATCTCCCGCGCGGCGGTCCCCAAGATGTTTGCAGTCTGCGGTGAAGCCCTGTTCGATGTCTTCGCGACAGGGACCACCTCGACCGGGTTGAGCCTGGACGCCCGCATCGGTGGCTCACCCTTCAATGTGGCCGTGGGCTTGGCTCGTCTGGGCCAGCCGGTGAGCTTGGTCACCGTGCTGTCCGAGGGCTTCCTGGGTCAACGCCTGCTGCAGGCCCTCGTGGAGGAGGGGGTTGATACCGGACTGATCCAAAGAAGCCCCGCACCCACCACCCTCAGCGTGGTGGGGGTGGATGCCCAAGGGGTGCCGTCTTATGCCTTCTATGGCGAGCAGGGTGCGGACCGGCTGCTGGACCCTGCGGTGCTCGATGCCTGGCCCGATGGTGTGGCCTGTGTGCATGTGGGCTCCTACGCCACCGTGATGGGCGCCACCGCCACGGTGCAGCGGTCGATCGTGGAGCGCGCCCGTGCGCGCAGTCTGATCGCCTACGATCCCAACATCCGCCTAAACGTGCAGCCCAGCCTGCCGGTCTGGCGCGACCAGGTGAACTGGATGCTGCCGCGAACACACCTGCTGAAGGTCAGCGAGGAAGACCTGGGCCTGCTCTATCCCGGACAAGCCGTCGAGGCGTTTGCCCAAGGCGCCTTGGCCGCAGGCGTGTCGGTGGTGGTGGTCACCGGCGGTGCCGAAGGCGCAAGGGTCTGGGCCTCGGGACGCTGCCTGCAGGTTCCACCGGTGCCGGTGTCGGTCGTGGACACGGTCGGCGCCGGTGACACGTTCCAGGCCGCCTTGCTGACATGGCTGGCGGAACACGGTGCCTTGTCGCCCGCAGCCCTGTCGGCGCTCGGTGAATCATCCCTGAACGCAGCCCTGCGCTTTGCTTCCGAGGCCGCTGCGATCACCTGCGGTCGGCGCGGCGCGGACATGCCCCGTCGGTTTGAAGTGCCCACGCCCACCGGGCGTCCCTAACCCCACACCACCATGCTCAAGCCCATCCTCTCCCTGCGGCAGATCATCCAGATGAACGTGGGCTTTCTCGGGCTGCAGTTCAGCTTCGGCCTGCAGCAGAGCAATATGGGGCCCATCTACAGCTACCTGGGCGCGGATGAGGCCAGTCTGCCGCTGCTGTGGCTGGCAGGACCGGTGACCGGGCTCCTGGTGCAGCCGATCGTCGGCGCCCTCAGCGACCGCACGGCCTCCCGCTACGGGCGGCGCACGCCGTACTTCCTGATCGGCGCTGTCCTGTGCTCCCTGTGCCTGCTGGTCATGCCCTACAGCAGTGCGCTGTGGATGGCGGCGAGCCTGCTGTGGATCCTTGATGCGGCCAACAACATCACCCTGGAGCCCTACCGGGCGTATGTGGGCGACCGGTTGGACAGCCGCCAGCATTCCCTGGGCTATCTGTGCCAGGCGGCCTTCACCGGACTGGCCCAGACCTTGAGCTATCTGGCGCCCTCCATCCTGGTCTATGGCTTCGGCGTGGACAAGGACCTGGTGGATGAGAACAACATCCCCGTCATCACGAAGATGGCCTTCATGATCGGCGCCGTTCTCTCCATCAGCACCATCTTGTACTCGGTGCTGCGCGTCAAGGAGTTGCCGCTGACGCCCGAACAGGTGCAGGAGATGAAGCGCAAGCCCGTGGGAATCGGCGCCACGATTCAAGAAATCGCAAGGGCGATACGCGAAATGCCACCGGCGATGCGCCAGATGGGGCTGATGATGTTCTTCGTCTGGTACGGGCTGAGCACCTACTGGCAGTACATCGCCTACTCGCTGGCGCGATCACTCTTCGACACCACCGATCCCAACAGCACGGGTTTTCGTGATGCGGTGCTGATCAACGGCCAGATCGGTGGCTTCTACAACGCCGTGGCGTTCGTGTCGGCCTTCCTGCTGGTCCCCTTCGCAAGACGATTCAGTCCCCGCAATGTGCATGTGGTGTGCATGTCGCTGGCCGGTATCGGCATGATGTGCCTGCCCTTGATCCAGAACCAGTGGCTGCTGTTCGTGCCGATGATCGGCGTGGGCCTGGGCTGGGCCAGCCTGATGGGCAATCCCTACGCCATCCTGGCCGGGGCGGTGCCGCCGGAGCGCACCGGCGTGTACATGGGCATCTTCAACATGTTCATCGTGATCCCGATGCTGATCCAGATGGCCACGATGCCGCTGTACTACAACAGCGGCTTGGGGGGCGACTCACGCCAAGCCATCATCCTGGCCGGCGGCCTGCTGCTGCTCGGCGGCCTGTCGATGCTGCTCGTGCGCCCGACGGGCGCTCCCACCGAGGCAGCACCCGACCAGGCTTGAGGGCACGAGCAGAACCGATCAATTCGCGTCAAACGGCATCCGGACCTGGCTGAGGTCCTTGCGGGTCTCCACCAGCACCAGGGGACCCTCATCGACCTGCACACGGGGCTTGGGCGCGCGCGGGACGTGCGGAGCCTTCGGTGTGTGGGCGATCGCGTCTTGCGCGGCCTGCACCTTCTGGGCATCGGAATGCACCCATTGCAAACCGGCCTCGGCCGCCAGCGATTGCAGGGCCTGGATCGGCAGGTCGAAGGGCTCTGCGGGCGCGCGCAAGGCAGCGCGCTCCACCGGCGCGGACGGCGCTGCGGTTGTGGTTGCAGGTGTCGGGCTTGCCGGGACTTCGGGCGCGGCTGGCACCTCGGCGGCCACCGGGGTGGCATCCGTGGCAGCGGTCCACGCGACCGGGGTCACGGCGCTGGAAGCGACTTCACCGCCTGCTAGAGACGCCGAATCGATCGACTCGTCGCTGCTTTCCAGGCTGTGTTCGCCCACCGACTCGGCCCCGTCACGGCCCCGCCCGCGGCCACCGCGGCGCCGGCGGCGACGGCCTTCGCCGCCATCGCCCACCTCGGGCCGATCATCCAAGCCGGCATTCACTTCAGCGGTGCCGGCACCCGGTTCCAGGCCCATGGGCATGGTGGCGCCCGCCGGTGCAGGGGACTCATCGGCACCTTCGACGCGGCCTTCGCCGCGCCGATCGCCCCGGCGGTCTCGGCGCTCGCGCCGTTCCGCGCTGCGGGTGTCCTCGCCTTCACGCGCAGACTCGGCGCTGCCCTCGCGGCGCGATTCCGAGCGGTTGTCCTGACGGCCTTCGCCGCGTCGCGATTCGTTGCGGCCTTCGCGTCCCTCGCCCTTGGCCTTGGCGGCCTCGCCGGCTTCGGTACGGCCCTCACCGCGGGACTCACGACCTTCGCGTGACTCGCGCCCATCGCGCCCACCCCGCCGGCCTTCACCGCGTCCACCACGGCGACCGTCCCGGCCATCCTTGCGGTCTCGCGAGCCCGCGGCCGGTGTGGCTTCACCCGTGCCCGCTGTCGAAGCGCTGCCGGTGGCGGCCGCCGAGCCTGGTGCCGCCGCCGGCGAGCCACCCAAGAGCCGCTTGAGCCAGCCGAAGAAGCCACCGGACGAGGCCGGTGCGGCCGCCGTCGAGCGCGCAGCCGTGGGCGCTGCAGCAGGCGCCGTCGCCGTGCCACCTGCTCGGGTGCTGCGTGCGCCGCCCTTGCCACCGGCCGCTTCGCCAGCAGCGGCCACCGGGGTTGGCGCCGGTTCATCGCGAAGCACACCCTTGATCACGGGTTCCTGCTTGGCCTTGGCCTTGTCATTGGCATCCCGGCGGCGCGTGATCGCCACCTCGTCCTCCGGCTCCTCGATCATCGTGTAGGAGGCTCGGAACGACTCCAGTCGTGGATCGTCGTGGCGCAGGCGCTCAAGCTTGTAGTTCGGCGTCTGCAAGTGCGGATTGGGAATCAGCAGCACGTTGACGCGCTGCTTGAGTTCGATGCGCGAGATCTCCTGGCGCTTCTCGTTGAGCAGGAAGGAGGTCACTTCCACCGGCACCTGAACATGCACGGCAGCCGTGTTGTCCTTCATCGACTCCTCCTGCACCATGCGCAGGATCTGCAGGGCCGAGCTCTCGGTATCCCGGATGTGGCCGGTGCCTTGGCAGCGCGGGCAGGTGATGTGGGAGCCTTCGCTCAAGGCGGGGCGCAGGCGCTGGCGGGAGAGCTCCAGCAAACCGAATTTGGAGATGGACGAGAACTGGACACGCGCGCGGTCCTGGCGCAGGGCGTCCTTCAGGCGCTGCTCCACATCGCGCCGGTTCTTGCTCTCCTCCATGTCGATGAAGTCGACGACGATCAGGCCACCGAGGTCGCGCAAGCGCATCTGGCGGGCGATTTCGTCGGCGGCTTCCAAATTGGTTCGCGTGGCCGTTTCCTCGATGTCGCCGCCGCGTGTGGCGCGCGCGGAGTTCACGTCGATGGACACCAGCGCTTCGGTGTGGTCGATCACGATGGCGCCGCCCGAGGGCAGGTTCACCGTGCGGCTGAAGGCCGTCTCGATCTGGTTCTCGATCTGGAAGCGCGAGAACAGCGGCGCATCGTCCCGGTAGCGCTTGACGCGATGGCCCTGGTCGGGCATCACGTGGTTCATGAACTGGTGGGCCTGCTCGAAGATGTCATCGGTGTCGATCAGGATCTCACCAATGTCCGAAGTGAAGTAGTCCCGGATCGCGCGGATGACCAGGGAGCTTTCCTGGTAGATGAGGAAGGCACCCTTGCCCGCCTTGCTCGCTTCGTCGATCGCCGACCACAGCTTGAGCATGTAGTTCAGGTCCCACTGCAGCTCGGCCGCGCTGCGGCCGATGCCGGCGGTGCGGGCGATCAGGCTCATCCCCTTGGGGTAGTCGAGCTGATCCATGTTCTCCTTGAGCTCTTCCCGGTCGTCCCCCTCGATGCGGCGGGAAACGCCACCGCCTCGTGGGTTGTTGGGCATGAGCACCAGGTAGCGGCCGGCCAGCGAGATGAAGGTGGTGAGTGCCGCACCCTTGTTGCCGCGCTCTTCCTTCTCCACCTGCACCAGCAGTTCGGTGCCGTTGGAGATGACATCCTGGATCTTGGCGTCGCGAACGGACACCCCCGGCTTGAAATAGTCCTTGGCGATTTCCTTGAAGGGCAGGAAGCCGTGGCGGTCTTCACCGTAGTCCACGAAGCAGGCCTCCAGCGAGGGCTCCACCCGCGTGACCACGGCTTTGTAGATATTGCCCTTGCGCTGTTCGCGCCCTTCAATCTCGGTTTCGAAGTCGAGGAGCTTTTGTCCTTCGACGATCGCCAGGCGCCGTTCTTCCGGCTGCGTGGCGTTGATCAGCATGCGCTTCATGTGCACTCCCGCGGCACACGAGGGCACCAGCCTTCAGGCTGATGCCGGCATGGCGCCGCACGCGCCCCCCAGGTGTTCAAGCCTGGACGGCGATGATGGCCCCGCGCATCAAGGCCTGGGGACAGCTGGGCTGTCCGCCTCGGTGCGCCGGGCCGCTCGATGCACGAGCGACACGAAAGAACCCGAAAGGAATCGCCCTGGGCTGCGCTGCGAGGCCGGCGTGAGCCTTAGGCCTGCGGGATCAGCAGCAGTGGGGCAGCGAGCTCCCCTTGCCATGCACCACCGCGGGCCGGGCGTCCGAGGGATTCACCACGGCCACCCATCGGCCCACGGCAAACCAGGCCAGCGCGCGAAACCGTTGAGGCGGGCTTCGGGGGCTGGCAGGGCCAGGGGGAGGTGGCGGGGATCCGCGGAATCAGCGGCATGGATGGTCAGGCTCTTGGAGCAGGGCACTCGCCGTGCAACGGGGCACGGCGAATGCCGAAAACCTTGGTCGTTGCGCCGAAGGAGGGCCGAAATTCGGCTCCGCGCCGGCGCGGGGTTCTTCTGTGGTGGCTCTTCCGCAGGCCGTCGCGCACCGCCGGCTCACATGGGGAGACGGCCCGTGCAGCGCCAACCGGCGTTGCATCACCCTTGTGGACTTGCGTCCGTTTGCCGCGTCCGAACGGTGGGGAGTGCCCGGGTAAACTCCCAAAGAATCAAGCACTTGCTTCCAACACGGAAACCACACCGGAACACAGACGTGACGGGTCCGATTATAGGCCAAGCCGCGGTTCAGCAGGTGGTGGTCGACGAGGCCGGGGACGGCCAGCGGCTGGACAATTTCCTGATTCGCCAGCTCAAAGGGGTGCCCAAGGGGCATCTCTATCGGATCATCCGCTCCGGTGAGGTCCGGGTGAACCAGTCCCGTGCCCAGGCGGAAACCCGCTTGGCCCTGGGGGATCGGGTCCGCATTCCGCCCATCCGGACGGCCCAGTCGGGTACGGATTTGGCCGGTGCCCCGGGTACTCGCGAGGCTGCGGGTGCGGCCGGCGCGGTTCCGGCACGCGAGTTTCCCGTGTTGTTTGAAGACGACGCGCTGCTGGCCATCGCCAAGCCGGCCGGTGTGGCGGTTCACGGCGGCTCCGGGGTGGCCCATGGCGTCATCGAGCAATTGCGCCAGGCCCGGCCGGCGGCCCGTTTCCTGGAACTGGTGCATCGCCTCGACAAGGAAACCTCCGGCATCCTCCTGCTGGCCAAGAAGCGCAGCGCGCTGGTGCAGTTGCAGGACCAGTTTCGGCGCACCACTGCTCAGCAAGGCGTGCACAAGGTGTACGCCGCCCTGGTGTGGGGGCGTTGGCCGGCTCGGCTCAAGGTGGTCGACCTGGCCCTGCACAAGACCTTGGATGCCGCCGGCGAGCGGCATGTGCGGGTGGTGGACGCGGGCAACCCTGACGGGCGGCGAAGCATCTCCCTGGTTCGGGTGGCCCAGTCCTGGGCGGGCAGCGAGGACCCGCAGGCGCCCCACGAAGCGGTGACCCTGCTGGACGTGACGCTCAAGACCGGTCGCACGCACCAGATTCGCGTGCACCTGGCGCACCACGGCCATGCCATCGTGGGCGACCCCAAGTACGGTGATTTCGCGCGCAACCGCCAGTGGGCACGGGGCCCCTTGCGATTTCCCCGGATGTTCCTGCATGCCCGCGAACTGGCCTTTGACCACCCGACCACGGGTGAGCGGGTGACCCTTCAGGCGCCCCTTCCGGCGGAATGCGCCACACTGCTGGCCCGGCTGGGCGCGCGCCCGTCTGCCACAAGCCACCCATGACACGACCCCAACAGTTCGACCTGATCGTCTTCGACTGGGACGGTACTCTCTTCGATTCCACGGCTCTGATCGTGCGCTGCATCCAGAATGCGTGCGTCGATCTGGGCGTTGCCGCGCCCTCGACCGAGCGGGCCGCCTATGTGATCGGCCTGGGTTTGCGCGATGCGCTCGAGCATGCGGTACCCGATCTGCCGCCCCAGCGCTACGGGGAGCTCGCACAGCGGTACCGCCATCACTACATTGCCAGCCAACATGAGCTCAGTCTCTTCGAGGGCACACTGGACATGTTGCGGGAACTCAAGTCACGGCACCACTGGCTGGGTGTGGCCACGGGCAAAGGCCGGCAGGGTTTGAACGATGCCCTGGCGCATGCCGACCTGGTGGGGATGTTCGATGGCACCCGAACCGCCGACGAGACCGCGTCCAAGCCCCATCCCCGGATGCTGCTGGAACTCATTGATGCCTTTGGGGTACGGGCCGAACGGACGCTCATGATCGGGGACACCACGCACGATCTTCAGTTGGCGGTCAATGCCGGCACCGCCCGCGTGGGCGTGAGCTTCGGCGCGCATGACCATGCGGCATTCGAACCCTTCGAGCCCCTCTTTGTCGCGCATTCCACCGCGGAGCTGCACCGGTGGCTGCGCGAAAACGCTTGAGCCGTGGAGCGGGTCGACCTCTGTGCTTCCGAAGCGCTGGCCGAGCGCGGTCGTGCGGTGACCTTCGACCTGGTCTGGCGCGGTGAACCGGTGCGCGCCTTTGCGCTGCGGTTTGAGGGGCGCGTGGTCGCCTACCTCAACCGCTGCGCCCATGTCCCGACCGAGATGGACTGGAATCCCGGTGAGTTCCTGGACGCGGACAAGGCCTTCATCCTGTGCTCCATTCATGGTGCGGCCTACCACCCGCAGGACGGGCGCTGTGCCGGTGGGCCTTGCGGGCGGGGACAGTTGGTGAGGATTCCCATTGGTGAAGAGGGTGGACGGGTCGCTTGGTATCCTTCAACCGAATTCCAACCGCTGAGCTTCACATGAACAACGACCCGCTGCAGAACAACCCGTTGCGGGACGAGCCTCCTGCGGCGCCGGTGCAGTCGGGCGCGACCGTGGCACCGTCGATGCCAGCGGGTCCCTCCACCGCCGAAGCGATGGAGCGGATTCTCAATGAACTCATCCGCGACCGCCGCGCCGAGCGGCGTTGGCGCTCCTTCTTCCGTTTGGCTTGGTTGCTCGTGGCCATCGCCCTGGTGTGGATCCTGGCGCCTTCGCGTGGGCTGAGCGCAGCGCCCGCTGGACCGCACACCGCCCTGGTCGATCTGCGTGGGGAAATCCACGAAGAGGGCCTGGCCAGCGCCGATGCGGTGATTTCCGCGCTGCGCGACGCCTTCGGCAATCCCAACGCGCGTGCGGTGGTCCTCCGCATCAACAGCCCTGGGGGTTCTCCGGTTCAGGCCGGCATGATCAACGATGAGATCCGCCGCCTGAAGGACCTGCACCAAAAGAAGGTGTATGCGGTGGTGGAGGAAATTTGCGCTTCCGGGGCCTATTACGTCGCGGTGGCGGCCGATGAGATCTATGTCGACAAGGCGAGCCTGGTCGGTTCGATCGGCGTGTTGATGGAAGGCTTCGGCTTCTCCGAGCTGATGAGCAAAGTGGGGATTGAGCGGCGTTTGATCACCGCGGGCGAGAACAAGGGGATGCTGGACCCCTACACCCCCCAAACCGCTCGCGAGCGGGAACACGCACAGGCGCTGATCAATCAGATCCACCAGCAGTTCATCGGGGTGGTCAAGGAAGGCCGGGGTGAACGCCTGAAGGCCACACCCGACACCTTCTCGGGGCTTTTCTGGAATGGTGAAGAGGCCGTTCGCATCGGCTTGGCCGATGGCATGGCCAGTTTGGACTCGGTGGCGCGCGACAAGGCCCAGGCGCCTGATGTGGTGGACTACAGCCCGCGCGAGAACGTGGCGGAGCGGCTGGCCAAGCGCTTCGGTGCCTCGGTGGGGGCGGGCGCGATGCAGGCCATCCGGGCCATGGCTGGTGAGGCGCGCCCAAATGTGGTCGGCGGCTCGGGCGCTGCACCGGCTCGCTGAGCCGCCAGGGTTGCGATTCATGTCGGACCGCCTGTTCGTCGCGCTGCAGCAGGTGCTGCCCCAACGCGCCCTGACCGAAATGATGGGCGCCCTGGCCCGTTCGCAGGGCGGCGCTGCCACCACAGCGGCCATTCGTTGGTTCGTGCGGCGTTATGGCGTGGACATGAGCGAGGCGGCCAATCCCGACATCGCGGCCTACGCCAGCTTCAATGACTTTTTCACGCGGGCCCTGCGCGAGGATGCCCGCCCCATGGCCGTCGCTGAATGGATTTGCCCAGTGGACGGTGCCATCAGCCAGTTCGGGCCGATCCGCGGCGACCAGATCTTTCAGGCCAAAGGGCACGGCTACAGCACGCGCGCCTTGGTGGGTGGCGACGCCACACTGGCTGCGCAGTTCCAGGATGGCGATTTCGCGACGCTTTACCTGAGCCCCCGCGACTACCACCGCATCCACATGCCCTGTGCGGGCCGCCTGCAGCGGATGGTCCACGTGCCCGGCGACCTGTATTCGGTGAATCCCGCGACGGCGCGGGGTGTACCGGGCTTGTTTGCGCGCAACGAACGCGTGGTTTGTGTCTTCGACACCGCCCACGGGCCCTTCGTGCTGGTGCTGGTGGGGGCCACCATCGTGGGCAGCATGGCCACGGTGTGGCACGGCGTGGTGAACCCCCCGCGGGTGGGCGTGGTGCGCGAATGGCGCTACGCGGACCAAGCCATCGCCCTGGACCAGGGTGCGGAGATGGGCCGATTCCTGCTCGGCTCCACCGTGGTGATGCTGTGGCCGCGCCTCGGTGGCGGACTGTGCTTCAACCGTGCATGGTCCGCCGGTGCGGCCATCCGCATGGGGCAGGCCATGGCTTCGCTCTCGACGCCCGCCTCACCGACAGTGGCGTGACGAAGCCGGCCCTTTTTCGATCAGAACACAAGCCCTCAAGGAGACCTGTCATGTTCGGACTGATGCAATCGCAACCCCTGCTCATCTCCTCTTTGCTGGTGCACGCAGAGCGCCACCATCCCGAACAAGCGATCGTGTCGCGGCGGGTGGAAGGTGACATTCACCGCTACACCTACCGAGACCTCGGCGCGCGTTCGCGCCGCATGGCGCGCGCCCTGAAGGCCTTGGGCATCCAACCCTCGCAGCGAGTGGCCACGCTGGCCTGGAACGGCTACCGCCACATGGAGCTGTACTTTGCCGTTTCGGGCATTGGTTCGGTGCTGCACACGGTCAACCCGCGCCTGCACCCCGACCAGGTGGTCTGGATTACCGACCATGCGGAAGACCAGGTACTGTTTTTTGATCTGACCTTCCTGCCCCTGATCGCCGCCGTGGCCCCGCGCACCAAGACGGTCAAACACTGGGTGGCGATGACCGACCGCGCGCACCTGCCGGAGAGTGCCGCGTCCATTCCCAATCTGCTGGTCTATGAAGACCTGATCGACTCGCAGCCGGACGACCACTTCGACTGGCCCGTCTTCGATGAGCAAACCGCCTCTTCACTGTGCTACACCAGTGGCACCACCGGCAACCCGAAAGGTGTGCTCTACAGCCACCGTTCCACCCTGCTGCACACGATGGCGGCCGCCTTGCCCGACGCCCTGAACTGCTCGGCCCGTGATGTCATCCTGCCGGTCGTGCCCATGTTCCATGTGAACGCTTGGGGCCTGCCCTATGTGGCCTGCATGACGGGGGCCAAGATGGTGTTTCCCGGTGGGGCCTTGGATGGAAAGTCGCTCTATGAGCTTTTCGAGAGCGAGCAGGTGACGCTGTCGGCCGGTGTGCCCACGGTGTGGCAAGCCCTGTTGGGCCACACGGGTGCGAACCAGCTGAAGTTCAGCACGATGCGCCGCACGGTGATCGGTGGTTCGGCCTGCCCGCCGGCGATGATCCGGACCTTCAAGGAGCAGTACGGCGTGGACGTGATCCACGCCTGGGGCATGACCGAAATGAGCCCCTTGGGGACCGCCTCCACATTCAAGTCGCGTCACTTGGGTTTGGATCAGGAAGAGCGCTACGCCGTGATGAACCGCCAGGGACGCGCGATCTTCGGCGTGGACATGAAGGTGGTGGACGAGGACGGCCGCGAGATTCCCTTTGGCACCGACAAGAGCGGTGATCTGTTGGTGCGCGGGCCCTGGATCCTGCGGCAGTACTTCAAGGGTGAGGGCGGCGAGGTGCTGCGTGACGGCTGGTTCCCCACCGGGGACGTGGCCAAGATCGACGCCGAGGGCTATATGCTGATCACGGACCGCACCAAGGACGTGATCAAGAGCGGTGGCGAGTGGATCGGATCGATCGACCTGGAGAACATCGCGATGGCGCACCCGGCAGTGGCCATGGCGGCCTGTATCGCGGCCAAGCACCCGAAGTGGGACGAGCGGCCGCTGCTGGTGGTGGTGAAAAAGCCGGGAGCCGAGGTGGGTCGCGAGGAACTGATCGCCTTCTACGAGGGCAAGATCGCGAAGTGGTGGACGCCGGACGATGTGGTGTTCGTGGACGCGATTCCCTTGGGCGCGACGGGCAAGATGCAGAAGAACAAGCTGCGGGAGCAGTTCAAGGACTACGTGTTGCCGACGGCTTGAAAGGCGCCTAAACCGCCAAGAGCTGCTCCCGCAACTGCGTTGTCTGCTCACTCCAGTAAGCCGCCGTCCCAAAGTGCGGAAAGGCACGGGGGAATGCCGGGTCTTCCCAGCGTTGGGCGATCCAGGCGCTGTGCTGGATCATCCGCAGGGTCCGCAAGGGCTCGATCAGCGACCGTTGGGCATCGTCGAAGTCGCGCACCGTCTCATAGCCTTCCAGCAGGCAGCGCAGCGTGTGTGCCTGCCCGGCCTCGTCACCGGGCAACAGCATCCACAGGTCTTGAATCGCCGGGCCGTTGCAGGCATCGTCCAGGTCCACCACATGCGGCCCTTCTTCACGCCACAGGATGTTGCCCGGGTGGGCATCACCATGCAGTCGAAGGCGGCTGGGCTGGTTGTGCTGCTGCCAACGGTCGAAGGCCCGCGCGGCCAACGCCAGGGCTCGGGATGAGGCGTCTTCCCATGCCGCCTGCTCGGCCGGGGTCACACAGCCCTGGTCGATCAGCCAGCGCTGGCTGGTCTCGCCGATCGTGTGCACATCCAGGTTTCGGCGATGGGCGAAGGCTTGTCGGGCACCCACATCGTGCAGCCGCGCCACGAATCGGCCGATCCAGCGCAGCGTGTCCGGGTCATCGATTTCCGGCGCGCGCCCTGCCTTGCGCGGGCTGACGGCAAAGCGCCAGGCGTGGCCTTCGTGGGACCATGTGGCCAGGGTGCTGAAGGGGCCCTGCACCGCCACGGCTGCGGTGTCCGCCTGGGCCTGCAGGGCAATCGGCGCCACCACGGGCACCTCGGCCTCGAGCAGTTCGCGTGCGAAACCGTGTTCTTCGAGGATCTGGGCATCCGACCAGCGCCCCGGCCGGTAGAACTTCACCACCACGGCCTCGCCCGACTCCAGGAAGACCTGGTAGACGCGGTTTTCGTAGGAGTTCAGCTGCAGGAGCCGCCCGTCGCCCTGCAGGCCCACCGCGTCCAGCGCGGCAAGCACCTCCTGGGGTTGGAGCGCGGCGTAGGCCGCAGTCGATGTGGAAGCCATTGCGCATGGTACGGGGCGGCTGTCCTTCCGCTGGCGCCGGACCGTGTTTCAAGGAACACCGGCTTGCGCTATACTGGCGGGCTTTCCCGTTGGCAGCGGGGAATGGCTTTGCGCGCGATGCCGGATCACCCCTTGAGAGGCCGAACAGCAGAATCGGCACCGATGGCGGGTGAAAACAGAACGGAACGGGCGCCAAACCAAGGCGATCCAGGGCGGGAACAGGGCCGAAACAGGGCCCACCGCGCGCCAACAGCTGCCGTTTACCAGAAAGACTCTCATGAAGACCTTCAGCGCCAAGCCGGCCGAAGTGAAGCACGAGTGGTATGTGATTGACGCCACCGACAAGGTGCTCGGACGTGTTGCCAGCGAAGTGGCACTCCGTTTGCGCGGCAAGCACAAGGCCATCTACACGCCTCACGTCGACACCGGTGATTTCATCATCGTCGTCAATGCCGACAAGCTCCGCGTCACCGGCAACAAGGCCGAAGACAAGGTGTACTACCGGCACTCGGGCTTTCCTGGCGGCATCTACGCCACGAAGTTCAAGGACATGCAGGCCAAGCACCCGGGCCGCGCCTTGGAGAAGGCCGTCAAGGGCATGCTGCCCAAGGGTCCCCTGGGCTACGCGATGGTCAAGAAGCTGAAGGTGTACGCCGGTGCCGAGCATCCGCACACCGCCCAGCAACCCAAAACGCTGAGCATCTAAGGAGCGGCCATGATCGGAAATTGGAACTACGGTACCGGCCGCCGCAAGAGCTCGGTGGCCCGCGTCTTCATCAAGAAGGGCACTGGCCAAATCACCGTCAACGGCAAGCCCGTTGAGGAGTACTTCGGTCGTCAGACCTCGATCATGATCGTCAAGCAGCCCCTGCTCCTGACGAACAACGCCGAGGCCTTCGACATCAAGGTCAATGTGCACGGTGGCGGCGAAAGCGGCCAGGCCGGTGCGGTGCGCCACGGCGTCACCCGCGCGCTGATCGATTACGACGCGGCCCTGAAGCCCGAACTCAGCCGCGCCGGCTTCGTCACCCGCGACGCCCGCGAGGTGGAGCGCAAGAAGGTTGGCCTGCACGGCGCCCGTCGCCGCAAGCAGTTCAGCAAGCGCTGATCCTTCGGCTGCCCGGTCCGTCCGGCCCTGCGGGGTCGCGACGGTTCCGAGGAACCCCCGACCACCGCCAGGGCTTGGGCCCGCCGGTGGTTTTTTCTTGCCCTGGCGGCGGGGCTGCCAACAGCCCTGTTGACCCAAGGTGTTCCACACCGGTGGCGCCAAACAGTCATAATCCGAGCAAATCTGGAGGATTTAGCGATGAATGCTGCAGTCGAACAAGTCAGCCTCACCACCGATGGCATGCCCGCGCCCCTGGTCTTCACCGACAGCGCAGCGGCCAAGGTGGCCGACCTGGTGGCCGAAGAAGGCAATCCCGACCTGAAGCTGCGCGTGTTCGTGCAGGGTGGGGGCTGCTCGGGTTTCCAGTACGGCTTCACCTTCGATGAGGTCGTCAACGAGGACGATACGCAGATGCAGAAGAATGGCGTGACCCTGCTGATCGACGCCATGAGCCTGCAGTACCTGGTCGGCGCGGAGATCGACTACAAGGAAGACCTCCAGGGCGCGCAGTTCGTGATCAAGAACCCCAACGCCACCACCACCTGTGGCTGTGGGTCGTCCTTCTCCGTCTAAACGCCTCTGGCGGACCGCCTTCAGCGCCCGCCCGGATACAGCGCACCCAAGACACGGGGGCCTCGGGCGCCGGTAGCGCCCACTTGGTTGCCGGGCTCTCTCAAGAGAAACCGCCGCGCCAGCCATGCAAAGGCGGCTGCTTCCACATCCATGGGGGCAATCCCCGCCTCGGCCGTCGATGAAACGGCCACCGCACGGCCCAGATCATGCGCCACGCGAGCGGCGATGCGGCCCCGCAGGTGGGTGTTGAAGGCGCCACCGCCGCACACCCACAGCCGCTCCACCGTCGGCATCGCCCGCGCCAAATGAACGCTCACCGCCCAGGCGGTCAGTTCGGCCAGTGTGGCCTGCACATCGGCGGGCCTGGCGCCCTCGATTCCGGGCGCCATCATCCAGTTGCGATTGAACAGGTCACGCCCCGTGCTCTTCGGGCTGGGCTTGCCGAAGAAGGGCTCGGTCTGCCACCGGCTCAGCAGGGCCTCATCCACCGAGCCGCTTGCGGCCCAGGCCCCCTCGGCGTCAAAGGCGGCACCCAGATGCTCCAGGGCCCAAGCGTCCATCAGCACATTGGCCGGCCCGCAATCCAAGCCGCCGATGCGGCCGTCGGCATGCACCAGGGTGAGGTTGGCGATGCCACCCAAGTTGAGCACCGCCACGTCCTGGTGGGCGTTTTGGAAGACGCCGGCATGGAAAGCCGGGACCAGCGGTGCACCCTGTCCCCCGGCGGCCACATCCCGGCTGCGGAAATCGCAGACCACATCAATCCCGGTCAACTCGGCCAGAAGGCTCGCGTTGTGCAGCTGCAGGGTGTAGCCCCGCTGGTCGAATTCGCCCGGGCGGTGACGAACCGTCTGCCCGTGCAGGCCGATCGCCGAGATGTCGGATGCCGACATGGCCGTCCGGGCCAAGATGTCGGTCACCACGGCGGCGGCTTCCACGCTCAGTCGATTGGCCGCAAGCGCTGCACGGTGCAATTCATCGGGCCCGCTGGCATTCAAGGCCAGCAGGGCCGCCCGCAGAGTCGGGTCATAGGCGCGGTGGCCCCGGGCCAAGCACTCGAAGGCGCGGGAACCCGCCTGCCAACGGACCAGGACGCCGTCGACACCGTCCAAGGAGGTACCGGACATCAGGCCCAGGGTGATCATCTGGGGCGGCCCTCAGGCCCACCGGGGCCCAGGCTTGCCAACGGAAGGGGGCGTGACCGACCGGCGGAGGCCGCCGCCGCAGCGCAGGACGCGCTCAATCGCCCCGACTGGAATCGCCCACGAGGGTGGAGGCGACATCCAGCTTGGTGCGCAGCACCGCGGCTTGCGCCATGAAGGCGCCGCGCGACTGTTCAGCCAGCGGCAGCGGGGCGGCGTTGCGAGCGGCTTTCAGGGGGTCGACGTGTCGACCGCCCACGCGGAATTCGAAATGCAGGTGCGGGCCGGTGGCAGTTCCCGTGGCGCCGACCGCGCCGATGCGCTGACCCTGCTGCACCCGCTCGCCGCGCCGCACATCGATGCGGCTGAGGTGCGCATAGAGCGTGGTGGTGCCCGAGCCGTGACGCACGATCACCGTGTTGCCGTATCCGCCCTGCCAGCCGGCGAATTCCACCGTGCCATCACCCACGGTGCGCGCGGGCGTACCCACGGGGGCGCCATAGTCCACCCCGGTGTGCGCCATCATCCGCTGGTGGATGGGGTGAAAGCGCATGGCGAACCCGGAGGTCACGCGTGAGAACTCCATCGGGCTGGCCAAGAAGGCGCGGCGCTTGCTCTTGCCATTGAAGTCGTAGTACGTGCCCCGCTGTTGGTCCTTGAACCAGACTGCTTGGTGGATGCGGCCGTTGTTGACGAACTCGGCCGCCAACACCCGGCCTGCCGCCTGGTTCCAATTGATCGGTTCGCCATCGGCCGTGAGCGACTCGTAGACCACGCTGAAGGAGTCGCCGCGGCGCAGCTCCCGGTGGAAATCGATGTCCCCGGAGAAGATCTCGGCCATCTGCGAGGCGATCGCATCGGGCATTTGCGCCTCGTCGGTGGCGGCAAAGAGCGAGGTGGTGATGGTGCCGCTGCCCAGTTGAATCCGGGATTCCAGCGGCACGGTCTCCACCTCGCTGGTCCAGATTTCGGACGACTTGCTCAGGGTCAGGCGAATGAAGTGGGTGTCGGCCAGGTTGCGCTGCTCGGCGGGGTAGCGCGCCACCAACTCGATCAGGCGGCCTGCCGGGTCTGCTTTGGCCCGCACCATCTTGTTGGGACGGCCTTCCAACAGTTTGCGCGCCTGTTTGTCTTGCCGGATGAAGGCGGCTGCGGCCGCATCGTTGACGCCCAGACGCGCGAACAGCGATTCGACCGTGTCCTGGCGGCGGGTGACCTCGGATCGGTAGAGTTCCAGCCGCGCCTCGGACAGGGCCTCGAGTTGGGCGGGCACATCGGCGGTGGGCTGCAGGGGTTGGCTGATGACCTGCCGCGGCAGGTCCGTCGCATCGGGCGCCAGCGGAGCCAGTCCGAATGCGGTGGCGGCCAGGCCCGTGAAGACCGCACCGACGCCCACCACCAGACCACGGCGGTGGGTGTGTGCCCAATGGTGAATCGCGGTGACGACGGGTTGCAGCGACATGCGGACCGAAAAAAACATCCCGAGGC
The DNA here is from genome assembly GCA_049423145.1 of Burkholderiaceae bacterium. Lineage (GTDB taxonomy): Bacteria > Pseudomonadota > Gammaproteobacteria > Burkholderiales > Burkholderiaceae_C > RFTU01. Next base: position 32,096 of record JBMSQF010000007.1, on the reverse strand, counting down.
CGGCACAGGGCCGACTTCGACGGCAGCGGGTCTGAAGTACGCCGGATACCCGTGCGGGGCACGGGTTCCGCAGAGGGGCACCGTTAGAATCGGCGCCACGTCTGACGCGGGCAGCGCGGCACTGTCAGTGGGTTCCATTGTATCGGCAGATGTGAAAAATCAACCCTCATTTGTATCCATGAATTCCCCTGACGCCAGCGCCTCTGACCTGAAAGCAAGCGCGCACTCACATCCTGAACCCCCCCTTTCGGAGGCCGTTGCCCATGCCCTGGCGGTGACCTTGCGCGGCTGCGAAGAGTTGCTGCCCCGCACGGACTGGGTGCGCAAATTGCAGCGCAGCCAAGCCACGGGTGTGCCCTTGCGGATCAAGTTCGGGATGGACCCCACCGCGCCCGACCTCCACCTGGGCCACACGGTGGTGCTCAACAAGATGCGGCAATTGCAGGACCTGGGGCACCGCGTCATCCCCCTGATCGGCGACTTCACCACCACCATCGGTGACCCCTCTGGCCGCAACAGCACGCGTCCCCCGCTGACCCGCGAGCAGATCGAATCGAATGCCAAGACCTACTTCGAACAAGTCGGCCTGGTGATCCAACTGGACAACGCCGAGGTGCGCTGGAACAGCGAATGGAGCGACCCCTTGGGGGCGCGCGGCATCATCGCCTTGGCCTCGCGCTACACCGTGGCCCGCATGATGGAGCGGGACGATTTCACCAAGCGCTACAAGGCCGGGACTGCCATCAGCGTCCATGAGTTTCTCTATCCGCTGATGCAAGGCTACGACTCGGTGGCGTTGAACAGCGATCTGGAGCTTGGGGGGACCGATCAGAAATTCAATCTGCTGATGGGGCGCCACCTGCAAGAGGAATACGGGCAGGAGCCCCAGTGCATCCTCACCATGCCGCTGTTGGAAGGGCTCGACGGCGTGGAGAAGATGTCCAAGAGCAAGAACAACTACGTGGGCATCACCGAGCCAGCCAATACGATGTTCGCCAAGGTGCTGTCGATCTCCGACGAGCTGATGTGGCGCTGGTACACCCTGCTGTCCTTCCGTGCGGAATCGGAGATCCAGGCCTTGAAGGCCGAGGTGCAGGCGGGCCGCAATCCCAAGGAAGTCAAGGTGATGCTCGCGCGCGAGATCACCGCCCGCTTCCACGGCGCTGCCGCGGCCGATGGTGCGGAGCAGGACTTTGCCAACCGCGCCCGGGGCGGGATTCCCGACGAGATCCCCGCGGTGACGCTGTCCGGTGCGCCCCTGGGTATCGGCGCCTTGCTCAAGAGTGCCGGCTTGGCACCTTCCACCAGTGAGGCCCATCGCCTGATCGATGGCGGTGGGGTGCGGGTGGATGGCGCGGTGATCAGCGACAAGGCGCTGAAGCTGGCCTCGGGTACCTTCGTGGTACAGGTGGGCAAGCGCAAGTTCGCGCGGGTGACGCTGGCCTGACAGGGTCCGGCATGAAGCTTTCGGTCAGCGCCTATCTCAAGCTCTCGGTGGCTGCCGCCTTGGCCACCATCCTGCTGAAGACAGGCGCCTGGTGGTTCACCGATTCGGTGAGTCTCTTGTCCGATGCGATGGAGTCGCTGGTGAACCTTGCCGGTGCGGTCTTCGCGCTCGCGATGGTCACGGTGGCCGCGATGCCGGCCGACGAAGACCATCCCTATGGCCACCACAAGGCCGAGTACTTCTCCAGTGGTTTCGAAGGGGTCCTGATTCTGGTGGCGGCGGTGGCCATCATCGCAGCGGCCGTCCACCGCCTGTTCCATCCGCAGCCCTTGGAGGCCATCGGACTGGGCTTGGCTTTGGCGGTGGTGAGTTCGGCGCTCAATGGCGTGCTGGCCTGGGCCATGCTGCGCACGGCGCGAGAGCACCATTCGATTGCGCTGGAAGCCGATGCACGGCATCTGATCACGGATGTGTGGACCTCGGCTGGTGTGGTCGCCGGCCTTGTGGCGGTGCACTTCACCGGATGGCTCTGGCTGGACCCGGTGATGGCCCTGGCCGTGGCACTCAATATCCTGCGTGAAGCGGTGCACCTGATCCGCCGCTCGGCCGATGGGTTGATGGACCGAGCGCTGGAGCGGAAGTGGCGAGACGAGATCGAGCGCACCCTGGACGTTTTCCGTCACCAGGCCATTCGCTTCGACCATGTCGTCACCCGGCAGGCGGGACAGCGGCGTTTCGTGGACCTGCACATGCACATGCCCGCAGGCTGGACACTGGGCCGGGCCGCCGCGCTGCGAACGTCGGTTGAACAGGCGCTCATGAGCGCGGTACCCGGGCTTCGAGCCACGATTCAACTCTTGCCGATGAATGTCGAGGCCCACTTCGGTGACCCGAAGGACCTGATCTAGCAAGAGAAAAGCCGCCGGGCCCGGGTGGCCACGGCGGCTGGAAGGGTTCGTTCAGGCGCGGACGAATCAGTCGGCGTACTGACCGGCGGCCTTGATGACCGGGCCCCACTTGTTGATTTCCGCTTCCACAAACTTGCGGTGCTCGGCGCTGGCCAGGCGGTCATCGGTCACCACCACGGCACCGAGCGCCTCCTGGCGCTTGATGAACTCAGGGTCCTTCAAGGCGGCGCGCAGTGCGGTGTTGATCTGGTCCTGAATCGCCTTGGGCGTGCCCTTGGGGGCGTACAGGCCGTGCCAGATGCTCACGTTGAAGCCCTTGATGCCTTGGGAGTCCAGGGTCGGCAACTTGGCCAGCGCCGGCGTGGTCAGGGGCTTGATCGTGGTCACGGCAAACCCCTTGACCTTGCCGCCCTCGATTTGAGCCGTGGTGTTGGTGGTTTGGTCGCACATCAGGTCCACCTGGCCACCGATCAGGTCGGTCATGGCTGGGCCCGTTCCCTTGTACGGCACCGTGGTCATGTCCACCTGCAGGTTTTGCTGGAACAACAGACCGCACAAGTGCGAGGCGGCACCCAGGCCGGCGTTGGCCAGGTTGATCTTGCCCTTGTTGTCGTTGATCCACTTGCGCAGCTCGGCGAAGTTGTTGGCCGGCAGCGTGCTGCGGCCCACCACGGTCATGGGCACGTCGTTGACCATGCCCAGGAACTCGAAGTCGGTCATGGTGTTGTAGGGCATCTTGCGGTACAGCGCCGGCGCCGTGGCCATGCCGATGTGGTGCAGCAGCAGCGTGTAGCCGTCCGGTGCCGCCTTGGCCACCTTGGCCGCACCCAACGTACCGCCGGCGCCGCCCACGTTCTCAATGACCACGCTCTGGTTGTTCAGGCCCTTGCGGATCACTTCGGCCAGGTCACGGGCCACCTTGTCAGTAGGGCCACCGGCGGCAAACGGCACCACGATGGTGACGGGCTTCTCCGGATAAGCAGCCAAGGCATTGGACACCAGGCCCACCGACAGGCCCATAGCGGCGACGAGACTCAACAGACGTTTCATGGACGTTCCTTGCGAAAAAGGGTTGGGGGCGGATGCCCAGCCAGTATCGTAGGAAGGCTGGTGCAGGCTGAACGCGTGGAAATTACGTACAACGCGGCGGTCGCCCTCTGGTGAGGGGTCGCGCCGAGGCTCCGCCCAAGCGCTGAAAGCTCAGTCGTACTTTCGAGCGTCTTCGATGACCTTGCCGTCGTTGGGCAGGCTACCGGGGCTGACCACTTCCACGGTGTCCGCCCTCAGCTTGGTGACATCCTTGACACTGTCAGCCACCGCCTGGGCCAGCGTGCTCCCAGCGGCGGCTTCCACCTTGACCGTCATTCGGTCATTGGCCATCTCCCCTTCCACCACGATGCGGGCTTTGCTCACTTCAGGGTGGCGCTTGACGATTTCGGCGACCTGGCTGGCGTGGACGAACATGCCACGGATCTTGGTGGTTTGGTCAGCCCGCCCCATCCAGCCCTTGATGCGGACATTGGTGCGTCCGGTGGGGCAGCTGCCCGGCAGGACGGCCGACAGATCACCCGTGCCAAACCGGATCAAAGGGTAGTCGTCGTTCAACACCGTGACCACCACCTCGCCGACCTCACCATCGGGCACGGGATCCCCGGTGCCTGGGCGCACGATCTCCAGGATGATGCCCTCATCGACGATGAGACCTTGGCGAGAAGCCGATTCGTAGGCGATCAGGCCGGCGTCTGCGGTGGCGTAGGCCTGATAGCCCTGGATGCCACGCTCCATCAGCCAGTCGCGCAGCGAGGGCGGAAATGCTTCGCCGCTGACCAGGGCTTTCTTGATCGAGCCGATCGGCGTTCCTGTCTCGGCCGCCTTGTCGACCAAGATGCGCAGGAAGCTGGGCGTGCCGCAATAGGCGTCGGGCTGCAGGTCGACGATGGCCTGCAGTTGCAGCTCGGTGTTGCCCACACCGCCCGGGAACACGCTGCAGCCCAGCGCATGCGCGCCGCTTTCCATGATCCAGGCGCCGGGTGTGAGGTGATAGCTGAAGCTGTTGTGAACCAGGTCGCCAGCTGCAAAGCCAGCCGCTTTGAGGGCACGACCGGCGCGCCAGTAGTCGGCTGACCGGCCATGCGGCTCGTAAATCGGCCCGGGCGATTGGTAGACCCGGGCGGCGCCACTGCGCCGCATGCCGCGCCAGCCGATGGCAGAAAAGCCGCCGAAGGGGTCGGTCTTGCGGCTGGCCAGTTGTCGATCCAGCAGTTCGCCCTTGCGGGTCACCGGCAACGTGGCCAGCGCTGCGCGGCTCGTGATGGACCCTGGGTTCACGCCTTGTAGCACCTCGCCCATGGCCGGCAGCGACTGCGCGCGCTGGACCAGTGCCGGAAGGGCCGCCATCAGCGCGGCCTCGCGCTGTGCGGGCGCTCGGGTCTCAAGGCTGTCGAAGTGTTCAGTCATCGTCGCTCCACTGGGCGAGGTGTTTTTTGATGTCCGCCACGAAGTCGCGCACATCGGCGCTGTTCTTCAGGGCTTTGGACTGCCACTCCGGCGAAGAGCGCGAGGGGCGTTTCACCCGCGCGGCGTCAATGCACGGGGCTTGAACGCAGGCGCGCGCGATCGCCAGACCGCGGCGCTCCCAAACGCCCTGGCGTTCTTGGAGCCCCAGGCCGCGAAGATCGCGTGCCAGGCGCTGCAGGGCCTCATCGGGCTTGAAGGCCGGGAGGGCCAAGCCCCAGTCGTCTTCGCTCATGGATACCGCTTAGGCCAACCAACGCTTGCGGCGCTTGTAGCTCTTGACATCCTTGAAGCTCTTGCGGTCGCCACCGCCCATGCCCAGGTAGAACTCCTTGACGTCTTCGTTCTCGCGCAGATCCTTGGCGGCACCGTCCATCACGATGCGACCGTTCTCCAGGATGTAGCCATAGTCCGCGTAGCGCAGCGCCATGTTCGTGTTCTGCTCGGCCAGTAGGAAGGTGACCCGCTCCTTGGTGTTGAGGTCGCGCACGATCTCGAAGACTTCCTCGACGATCTGGGGCGCCAGGCCCATCGAAGGCTCGTCGAGCAGCACCATCTTGGGGTTGGCCATCAGCGCCCGGCCAATGGCACACATCTGCTGCTCGCCGCCCGAGGTGTAGGCGGCCTGCGAGGTCCGGCGCGTCTTCAGGCGGGGAAAGTAGTTGTAGACCTTCTCCAGTGTGTCGTTGACGGCGCTCTTGCCATCCTTGCGGGTGTAGGCGCCGGTCATCAGGTTCTCTTCGATGGTCAGGTGCGCGAAGCAGTGGCGGCCTTCCATCACCTGAATGACGCCACGGTCCACCATCTGCGCGGTGCTCAGGGCTTCGATACGCTCGCCACGCAGTTCAATCGAACCCTTGGTGACCTCGCCGCGCTCACCGGCCAGCAGGTTGCTCACGGCGCGCAGTGTGGTGGTCTTGCCGGCGCCATTGCCACCCAGCAGCGCCACCACGGCACCCTCATCGACCTTCAGGGAGACGCCCTTGAGGACCAGGATGACATGGTTGTAGATGACTTCGATGCCGTTGACGTTGAGGAGGGTTTGGGTGCTCATGGCGGATTCCTTCAATCGCTCTTCCAAGGGCCGACATCGATGCATCGGCGCTTGGAAGAGAGGCCCCAGATCCAGTGGGGCACTCGGACCAGGCACTGCCCGAGCAGTGCGCCGGTCCATGGGCCTCAAGCGATCATCATGACTGGCAGTCGCTGGGGTCGCGACGTGTGATCTTCTTCTCTGCGGCGTACTTGTCGGCGGCCGCCTTGATCATCGGCTTGATGATCGACTGGTCGGCCTCGATCCAGTCGGAGGTGAAGTTCCACTTCCTGCCGTCCCAGGTGTGGACACGCGCCACGGCCGCGCCGCGGTGGTCTTGGCAGGAGGTGGAGATCGGACGCATCACGCCTGCGAAGCCCAGAGCGTCCAGCTTCTTCTGGTCCAGGGCCAGGTTTTCATAGCCCCAGCGAGCCTGCTCACCCGTCATGACCTTGCCCTTGCCGAAACGTTCCTGGGCGCGCTTGACGCCTTCGACGGCCAGCATGGCAGCGATGAGACCACGCATGTAGAGCACCTGTCCCACTTCATCCTTGGGACCTGTACCCTGGCCCTTGCCATGCACTTCCTTCAGGATCTCCTGGGTGATCTTGGCGTTGGGTTCGGCGCCGTGCTGCAGGGCCAGGGCGTTGTAGCCCTTGGCACCGTCGCCGACGTCCTTGACGTCCGGTTCGGCACCGGCCCACCACACCCCGTACATCTTGTCGCGCGGGTAGCCGGTGGCTTGCGCTTCCTTCAGGGCGGTGGAGTTCATCACGCCCCAGCCCCACAGAAAGATGTAATCCGGGCGCGTCTGGCGAACCTTGAGCCAAGTGGCCTTTTGCTCCACGCCCGGGTGGGTCACCGGCATCAGATCGAGTTCGAACCCGTGCATCTTGCTGCGTTCCTGCAGCAGGGGGATCGGCTCCTTGCCGTAAGGGCTGTCATGGTAGATCAGCGCGATCTTCTTGCCCTTGAGCTTATCGGCGCCGCCTTCCTTCTTGGCCACGTGCTGCACGATGATGTCGGCGGCATCCCAATAGGTACCGGTCAGCGGAAAGTTCCACTTGAACACCATGCCGTCGGTGGACTCACTGCGGCCATAACCGCCGGTGATCAAGGGGATCTTGTCGACCGGAGCCTTCTCGGTCAGCGCGAAGGTGATGCCGGTAGACAAGGGCTGGAATACCGTGGCGCCCTTGCCCTTGAGGCGCTCGTAGCACTCGACGCCCTTGTCCGTGGCGTATCCGGTCTCGCACTCCTCGAAGGTGACCTTTACACCGTTGATGCCACCCTTGGCATTGACGTACTTGAGGTAGTCCACATAGCCGTTCGCGAAGGGCACGCCGTTGGGCGCGTATGCGCCGGTGCGGTAAACCAGGACGGGGAAGAACTGTTCCTTGGCTTGCGCGTGAGCCACCGGCATGGTGACCACGGAGCCCAGGCCGGCCACCGTGACGGCGGCGGCTGCAATCAGCGACTTCAATTTCATCTTGCTTGCCTCCAGAGGTTATGAAAACGCACGCGTCCGTGCGGCATTGACTCGCCTTGGTGGGCGAACTCAATTGGGGAGCCAGCGTCCATCGTCATGGTGCGGGTTCAGGTTTCGATTTGGTTTCTGGTGGTAGGTTCAACCGACGGTAGGGCCCGATGGCATCAGTGCGGGAAGGGCCAAAGTCGCAGCTTCTCCTTGCCGATGGACCACAGGCGCGCCAGTCCGTGGGGCTCCACGATCAGGAAGAACACGATCAGCGAACCGAAGATCATGAAGGTCAGGTGCGAAGCCAGTGCCACATCGAATCCCATCGCAACCGACACCTGGTCCAGCACGATGGGCAGGATCACGATGAAGGCTGCACCAAAGAAGCTCCCCATGATGGAGCCCAGGCCACCGATGATCACCATGAACAGCAACTGAAACGAGCGGTCGATGGAGAAGGCCGCAGGTTCCCAGGAGCCCAGGTAGACAAAGCCCCACAGTGCACCCGCCACGCCCACGAAGAAGGAACTCACGGCGAAGGCGGTGAGTTTGGCGTAGATGGGGCGAATGCCGATCACCGCGGCCGCCACATCCATGTCGCGCATGGCCATCCATTCACGGCCGATGTGGCTGCGCACGAGGTTTTTGGCGATCAGCCCAAAGATCACGACGAAGCCCAAACAAAACAGGTACTTGTCGGAAGGGCTGTCCACACCCCAGCCCAGCACCGAAAGGTTCGATACGCTGACCGAGCCTGAAGCGGAATCGTTGGTGAACCACTTGATGCGCAGGAATGCCCAGTCACAGAAGAACTGTGCGGCCAGGGTGGCCACTGCCAGATAGAGCCCCTTGATGCGCAAGGAGGGAATGCCGAACAAGACGCCGACCACGGTGGCGCACACGCCGCCCAGCAGGATCGCCACCACGGTGGGCATACCCTCTACCCGAATAAGGAAGTTGTAGGCTGCGTAGGCACCCACGGCCATGAACCCGCCTGTGCCCAGCGAGATCTGTCCGCAGTAACCCACCAGGATATTCAGGCCGATGGCCGCCAGCGACAGGATCAGGAAAGGAATGAGAATGGCCCGGAACATGTACTCGCTGGCCACCAAGGGCACGAGCAGGAAAGCGGCCGCAATCAGTGCCAGGATCAGGACCCGGTCCTGCGCGATCGGAAAGATCTGCTGATCAGCGGGGTAGCTGGTTTTGAATTGGCCGTTTTCGCGGTAGAGCATTTTTTTCTCTGGTCAGTTGGGGACAGGGTTCGTCACTTCGTTCCTCGGGCTGTCCCGCAAGGTCAATGGATTCGAGTTGGCCTGCGACGGAAGATCATGGGTGGCCTTACACGCGATCAATGATCTTCTCGCCGAAGAGTCCCTGGGGACGCACGAGCAGGAACCCGAGGGCCAACACATACGCGAACCAAATTTCGATGCCGCCGCCCATGAAGGGGCCCAGGTACACCTCAGAGAGCTTTTCACCAACGCCAATGACGAGGCCGCCGATGATGGCGCCGGGCACGGAGGTCAGGCCGCCCAGGATCACCACGGGGAGCGCCTTCAAGGCGACCAGCGACAGGGAGAACTGCACGCCCAGCTTGGATCCCCAGATGATGCCTGCAACCAAGGCAACGAAACCGGCTACCGACCACACGATGACCCAGATGCGGTCCAGCGGAATACCAATGGACTGCGCCGCTTGGTGGTCGTCTGCCACAGCGCGAAGCGCGCGACCGGTGCTCGTGTACTGGAAGAATGCAGCGAGCGAGGCCACGAGTGCAGCCGCCAGCAGCGCGGCCACGAGATCCTCCTGGTTCACCAGAACGCCGCCCTGAAAGGTGCCCTCCAGCAGAAACATCGGATCCTTGGGCATACCCACATCAATCTTGTAGATGTCCGAACCAAAGATGGTTTGCCCAAATCCGTCAAGGAAGTAAGTGATGCCCAGCGTGGCCATCAGCAGGGTCACGCCTTCCTGGTTCACCAACTTGCCCAACACCAATCTCTCGATCAGCCATGCAACCGCGATCATTACCCCAATGGCGCCGATGAAGGCCAGGAGGTTGACCAGGAACTTGTTGTCGATGCCACTGAGTTGCGGCAACCACTCTGAGAAGCGGGCCATGGCCAGTGCGGCGAACAGCACCATCGCGCCCTGAGCGAAATTGAAGACACCCGAGGCCTTGAAGATGAGCACAAAGCCCAGTGCCACCAAGGAATACAGCATGCCTGCCATCAGGCCGCCAATCGTGGCTTCGATGAAAAATCCCATGTCCTTGTTCTCCTGCTCGCCTTTTTCAGTGCGAAGTGCCGAGGTACGCGCGGATGACGTCTTCGTTGTTGCGCACTTCGTCCGGTGAGCCGTCGCCGATCTTCTTGCCGTAGTCCAGCACAACCACTCGGTCGGAGATGTCCATCACCACACCCATGTCGTGCTCGATCAGCACGATGGTGGTGCCGAATTCGTCGTTCACATCCAGCACGAAGCGGCACATGTCCTGCTTTTCTTCCACGTTCATGCCGGCCATGGGTTCGTCCAGCAGCAGCACCTGAGGCTCCATGGCCAGTGCGCGACCCAGGTCCACGCGCTTTTGCAGGCCGTAGGGCAGCCGACCCACCGGCGTCTTGCGGTGGGCCTGGATCTCCAGGAAGTCGATGATGTGCTCGACGAATTCGCGATGCTCGGCCTCTTCGCGTGCGGCCGCACCCAGCCGAATGGCCTGCTGGAAGAGGTTGGTCTTCATCTTCAGGTTGCGGCCGGTCATGATGTTGTCGATCACGCTCATGCCCTTGAAGAGCGCAAGATTCTGGAAGGTGCGCGCCACGCCCATCTCGGCCACCTGGCGCGAGTTCATGTGGTCGAAGGTTTGCCCGCGGAAGGTGATCGTGCCCTGCTGCGGCGTGTAGACGCCGTTGATGCAGTTCAGCATGGAGCTCTTGCCGGCGCCGTTGGGTCCAATGATGGCCCGTACCTCATGCTCGCGCACATTGAAGCTGATGTCGGTCAGCGCCTTGACGCCGCCGAAGCTCAGCGAGATGTTCTTGACGTCCAGGATGACGTCGCCGATTTGTTTTTCTGCCATGTTGTGCTGGATGCTCTTGCCCGCGGGTGATGGGGATGCTCAGGCCGCCTTCTGAACGGGGGGGAAGGTTTTGACGTCAGCGATCTTCAGCGTGGCCGAGACCTGTCCCGTGCGTCCATCCTCGAACTTCACCTGTGTTTCGATGAATTGCTCGGACTTGCCTCCGTACAGCGCATCGACGAGCACCTGGTACTTGTCGTTGATGAAGCCGCGCTTGACCTTGCGCGTGCGGGTCATCTCGCCGTCATCCGCGTCCAGTTCCTTGTGCAGCACCAGAAAACGGCTGATCTGGCTGCCGGCGAGCTTCTCATCCTGCGCGAGATCGGCATTGACCTTCTCCACGCAGTCGCGGATCAGTTCATAGGTTTCCGGCTTCCCGGCCAGATCGGTGTAGCCGGCATAGGGAAGGTTGCGCTTTTCGGCCCAGTTGCCCACGGCTTCGAAGTCGATGTTCACAAAGGCGCAGACCTTCTCGCGGCGGTCGCCGAAGGCCACGGCTTCCTTGATGAAGGGGAAGAACTTCAGCTTGTTCTCCACGTACTTGGGGGCGAACATCGCGCCGTCGCTGGGCCCGCCCATGATGCGGCCCACGTCCTTGACGCGGTCGATGATCTTGAGATGACCGTGGCTGTCGATGAAGCCCGCGTCACTGGTGTGGTACCAGCCGTCGGCGGTCAGCACCTCGGCGGTCGCCGCCGGGTTCTTGTAGTACTCCTTCAGGAGTCCAGGTGACTTCACCAGGATCTCGCCGGAGTCCGAAAGCTTGATCTCCACCCCGTTGATGGGCACCCCCACGGTATCGCTCTTGACTTCATGGTCGGGCTGCAGGCACACGAACACCGCGGTTTCGGTGGAACCGTAGAGCTGCTTCAGATTCACCCCGATGGCACGGTAGAAGTTGAAGAGATCCGGGCCGATGGCTTCACCTGCGGTATAGGCCACCCGCACACGCGAAAAGCCCAGCGTGTTGCGCAGCGGGCCGTAGACCAGCAGGTCACCGAGCTTGTAGAGCAAGGCGTCGACCGCACCGACCGACTTGCCATCCATCAGCTGCGGTCCCACGCGGCGCGCCACATCCATGAAGTGATGGAACATGCGGCGCTTGAGAGAACCGGCATCCTCCATGCGGATCATCACGCTGGTGAGCAGCCCTTCGAAGATGCGCGGCGGCGCAAAGTAGTAGGTCGGACCGATCTCCTTGAGGTCGATCATCACCGTGGCACCGCTCTCGGGGCAGTTCACCACATAGCCGCAGGCCAGCCACTGCGCATAGCTGAAGATGTTCTGGCCGATCCAAGCCGGCGGGAGGTAGGCCAGCACTTCTTCCCGGTTCGTGAGCCTGTCGAAGTCGGCGCCGGCGCGTGCGCGGTCCAGGAGCGTCTGGTGGGTGTGCACCACACCCTTGGGGTTGCCCGTGGTGCCTGACGTGAAGAACATTGCGGCCACGTCTTGGGGCTGGGCCCGCGCGACCTCGGCCTCGAAGAATCCCGCATGGCTGGCGCAGAACGCCCGGCCTGCTCCGATCAGCGCGTCCAGTGAAGCGAGGCCCGGCTCCTGGTAGTTGCGCAGGCCGCGGTCGTCGTCGAACCAGATGTGGCCCAGTTGCGGGCACTGCTCACGCAGTTCGAGCAGCTTGTCCACCTGCTCCTGGTTTTCCGCCACGGCGTAGGCGACTTCGGCGTTGTTGATGGGGAATGCGTACTCGGTTGCCACTGCATCCTGGTACAGCGGCACGGGGATGGCCCCCAGGGCTTGGGCGGCCAGCATCGACGCATACAGACGGGGCCGGTTGTCGCCGATCACGACAATGTGTTGGCCACGCTGAAGCCCCGCTGCGGCGAATCCGCCCGCCAGGGCCTTGACCAATTCGGCCAGTTCGGACCACGAGGTGGTCTGCCAGATCCCGAATACCTTTTCTCGCAGCGCCGGGGCATTCGGGCGCTGTTGTGCATGCTGCAGCAGCAATTGGGCGAAGGTGGTTTGCACCGAGCGTCTCCCATTTCAAGAATCGGGCGGATCGTAGGCCAGACTTTGACGCCAAGGTGTCATTCGGACGACAATCAGAGGGGTTTTTGACCGGGACTTACCCTAGTTCTTGACCACGCGATGTCCAACCTGGCGCCAAGCTTGCAAAACACCGGCAGCGTCCCCCTGATCCAGCGCGCGCGGGGCGTGCAGGTTGACGAGGTACAGGCCGTCCCCTGGTTGGGCCTTCTGAACCCCGAACAGCGTGACCGGGCTTTGGCAGACCTGCGGGTGGTGGACGCGCTGCCCGGGGATGTCATCTGCAAGATCGGTCGCCCCGCCAACTACTGGTTCGGGGTACTCGACGGGCTCATGAAGATGAGCAACGATTCCTCGGTGGGCTTCACCATCACCTTCACGGGCATTCCACCGGGCGCCTGGTTCGGCGAAGGCACGCTGCTCAAGCGGGAGCCCTATCGCTACAACATTGAAGCGCTGCGGCGCACCGTGGTGGCCGGATTGCCCGCCGCCACCTTCAACTGGCTGCTGGAGTCCAGCATCCCCTTTAACCGTTACGTGATGAACCAGCTCAACGAGCGCCTGGGACAGTTCATCGCCGCACGCGAGGCCGACCGCATCAGCGACCCCGATGTCCGCGTGGCGCGCAGCCTGGCCGCCCTGTTCAACCCGGTGCTCTACCCGCTGGTGCACGATCTCCTGAGGATCACCCAGCAGGAACTGGCCTACCTCGTCGGACTTTCACGCCAACGCGTCAACGAGTCGCTGCGGGCATTGACGGCCGATGGCTTGATCCGTGTGGAATACGGCGGCCTGGAGGTCCTGGACCTTCCCCGGTTGCGGCGCTTCGGTTCCGATCGGATCCTCTGAGGCCCTTCACTCGTTGGCCACGCCGGCGGTGACGTGTCCGGCCGGAACGTGGCGTGCTGCGCTTTCGATGTGGCCCGTCTGGTCATCGAAGAAGAGGTCGGGCTTGAACTCTTTGAGGAATGAGCCCTTGGCCAGGCCGCCGAGAAAGATGGCCTCATCGACTTCGACCTGCCAGTCCATGAGCGTGCGGATGGCGCGTTCATGGGCCGGGGCGCTGCGCGCGGTCACCAGGGCGGTTCGGATGCGGCCTTGCAGGCCGGGCATCTGCTGAAGCCGGTGCAGGGCGGCCAGGAAGGGTTTGAATGGCCCGTCGGGCAGGGGCTCGGCGGCACGGTCCCGTTCATGGGCCTGGAAGGCAGGCAGTCCACCCTCGCGAAAGACGCGTTCGGCCTGGTCTGAGAACAGCACAGCGTCTCCATCGAAGGCGATCCGCACCTCATCTGGGAATTCGGCCGAAGCGGGTGCCGACTGCGGCCACACGCGTGCTGCGGGAACGCCGGCGGCCAGCGCCGAACGCACATCGGTCTCATTGGCCGAGAGGAACAGGTGTGCGGACAGCGGCTTGAGGTAGTTCCAAGGGCTGCGTCCCCGGGTGAAGACGCCTCGCTCGATCGGCAAGCCGTAATGCTGCGCCGAACGAAACACACGCAAGCCCGAAGTGGGGTCGTTGCGCGAGAGGATGACCACCTCGACCAAGGGCGTGTCCTGCTCGGTGTTTCGGAAGGCCAGCAACTTGCGCACCAGGGAAAAGGCCACGCCCGGTGTGGCGGGCCTTTCCAGGCGTTCGCGTTGCAGGGACTGGTAGGCCCGGTGATCGTGCGCTTCGAACACACGGTTCTCCTCTTCGAAGTCGAAGAGCGCACGCGATGAGATGGCCACAACCAGGCGTCCGTCCAAGGTGGTTTTCATGACCAGACTCAGCGCACCCAGGTGTTGAGTTGGATGATGGGCAGCAGCACCGCCAGCACGATGAGCATCACCATGCCACCCATGACCACGATCAGCAGAGGCTCCAGCACCGTGGCCAGCGCCATGGCGCGCCGCTGCACCTCGCCACTGAGCTGCGCGGCAGCCCGCTGGAGCATGGTGGGCAGGTTGCCGGTCTGCTCGCCCAGGCGGGCGAACATGGCCAGCAGCCCTGGGAAGCGCCGTTTGCCGGCCAAGGCACTGGCCAGGGGCGCGCCCTCACGGACCTGAACCAGAGCCTGCAGGGCGTCTTCCTTCATGGCCCGGTTGGACAGTGTCTCGGCCGCGGCCTGCAAGGCTTTGAGGATGGGCACGCCGGCGCCGGCCAGCATCGCCAAGGTGCCGGCAAAGCGGGCGCTGTTGTAGCCGCGGGCCAGACGCCCCACCAGGGGCACGCGCAACCACAGCGCATCAGCCTGCAGGCCCAGTACCGGGTGCGCCCATGCCCCGCGCAACCCCAAGGCGGCGGCCAGCAAGAAGCCCAACAGCACCAGGCCCTGTTGGCGGATGAAATCGCTGATGGCCAGCATCAGGAGCGTCAGTCCGGGCAGGGTCCGCTTGGATCCGGTGAACACGCTGGCCACCTGGGGCACCACATAGGTCACGAGAAACACCACGATCACCATCGACAAGAGGGAAACGATGGCGGGATACAGGGTGGCGGCCAGCAACTTGGCCTTGAGGGCCTGTTGCGCTTCGAGGTCCTCAGCCAGGCTCTCCAGCACCTGACCCAGTGCGCCGGTCTGCTCCCCGGCGGCCACCACGGCACGGTAGACCTCATCGAACTCCCGGGGCGCCCGGGCCAAGGCCTGTGCGAAGGGTGCGCCGGCATTCACTTCGCTGCGCAGGAGGGCCAGCAGTTCCCGCTGGGGCGTTTCCTCGGCTTCATCCATGAGCGCGGTCAGTGCCCTCTCAAGCGGCAGACCCGAGACGAGGAGACCGGCCAGCTGGCGCGTCCAGATCGCGCGGCTGTTGGGGCTGAACACGCGGCGCCGCAGGACCGATGCGTGGGGTGATCCCGCTTCAGCCGCCACAGCCTCCACACGCATCGGCACCCACTGTCGGGCGCGCAGCGCTTGTCGCGCGCCGCGTTCGCTGTCGGCCTCGATGAGGTCCTTCACCGAGCGTCCGTGCGCATCCAGGGCTTCAAAGCGGTAGGCGGGCATGAGGCTGATGCTCTGAGGGATGGCGCAGACGGGTATTCGCTGGGCTCACTCGCGGGTGACCCGCATCACTTCCTCGGCCGAAGTGATGCCCAGGGCCACCAGGCGCTGCCCGTCCTCACGCATGGGACGCAAGCCACCCGCCAGAGCGGCCTGCGCCAAGGCACTTTCGGGGGCACGGTTGTGAATGAGCTCACGCACCCGGGCATCGGCGGTCATGAGTTCGTACACGCCGGTTCGCCCTTTGTAGCCGGAGTGGCCGCACTCGGCGCAGCCCACCGGATGCCAGTGGCCGCGTTCATCTTGCCGTTTGCAATGCGGGCAGAGTTTGCGCACCAGCCGCTGGGCCAGTACACCGAGCAGGGAACTCGACAGCAGGAAGGGCTCCACACCCATATCGGTCAAGCGCGTGATGGCGCTGGGGGCGTCATTGGTGTGCAGCGTGGCCAACACCAGGTGACCCGTCAGCGAGGCCTGGATGGCGATCTGTGCCGTCTCGAAGTCACGGATCTCCCCGATCATGATGACATCGGGGTCTTGCCGCAGGATGGCGCGCAGGGACTTGGCGAAGGTGAGATCGATCTTCGCATTGACCTGTGTCTGCCCGATGCCCGGGAGTTCGTACTCGATCGGGTCTTCCACCGTCAGGATGTTGGTCGTGTGGGTGTCGAGGGTCTGGAGCGCTGCATAGAGCGTGGTGGTTTTGCCGCTGCCGGTAGGACCGGTGACCAGGACGATGCCGTGGGGCTGCTGAACCAGGTGCTGGAACGGCGAGAGCACGTCGCGGCTCATGCCCAGTCCTTCCAGGGTGAAGCGCGCCTCGCCCTTGTCCAAAAGGCGAAGCACCGCCCGTTCCCCGTGCGCACTTGGCAGTGTCGACACGCGAACGTCGACTGCACGACCTCCGATGCGCAGCGAAATACGCCCATCCTGGGGCAGGCGCTTCTCGGCGATGTCGAGCTCAGCCATGATCTTCAGCCGTGAAATCAGGGCGGCGTGCAGGGCACGGTTGGGTTGCACCACATCGCGCAGCGTGCCATCGACGCGGAACCGGACCGAGCTGGCGCGTTCATAGGGCTCAATATGGATGTCGCTGGCCCCATCCTTGGCGGCCTGGGTCAGCAGCGCGTTGAGCATGCGGATGATGGGCGCGTCGTTGGCGGCTTCCAGGAGGTCTTCGACGGCGGGCAGGTCCTGCATCAGGCGCGAGAGGTCCACCGCACTTTCCACTTCGCCGACAACCGCCGCTGCGTCGCTCTCACCGCCGGCATAGGCCTGTGCCAGGCGCCGGTCGAGTTGTTCATCATCGATCTCGCTGATGGCCTCCAGGGCATGGATGCGGCTCACCTCAGCCAGCGCGGGCCAGGTGGTCTTCTCCGAGATCAACAGCATGCGCTGGCGGCCGTCATCCTCCAGGAGCACCCGCTGCAACTTGGCGTAGGCATAGGGCAGGGGAAAGCGGGCGGCCATGCCGGGTGCTCCTCAGCGTCCGCTGGGCGCCGCAGATGGGATCGCGGGAGCCCCCGGAGGCGCCGTGCGTCCCGCCGCAGGTGCGAGGTTCGGCAACACGGGCCGCGACTCCTCGGGCAGCGGGTTCGCGCCCGGCATTTGCAGTTGCAGCTGCTGGGCGCGGATCGCGTCGTATCGGTCCAAGGTGACGGAGTCCGCCGACTGCTGGGTTCGCAGCACCACCGGGCGCAGGAAGACCATCAGGTTGCTCTTGATCCGTCGCTTGTTTTCACTGCGGAACAGCGAGCCCACCACCGGCAGGCCACCCAAGCCGGGAACGCGGTCCTCGCCATCGGTGAACTCTTCCTTGAGCAGACCCCCGAGCACGATGATCTGTCCATCGTCCACCACCACGGTGGTTTCAATGGAGCTCTTGTCGGTGGTGGGACCGGCAGCCGTGGTCGCACCCGGCACCACGGTGGAGTTCTCCTGGAACACCTGCATGCGAACGGTACCGCCTTCGCCGATCTGACTCCGAATGCGAAGCGTCAGGCCCACGTCGCGCCGCTCGATGGTCTGGAAGGGGTTGATGGCGCCGGTGCCACCAACGGTGTTGGTGAAGCTGCCGGTCACGAAGGGCACGTTCTGACCGATGACGATCTTGGCCTCTTCGTTGTCCAGCGCCACCAGGTTCGGCGTGGACAGCACATTGGCGCCGGCCTGGGTCTCGAGAAAGCGTGCGAGTGAGGCCAGTGTGTAGATGCCACCGGTCATCCGCACGAGGCCCAGGTTCATGCCCGCCCCGGGGGGCGCCGTGACCGTTCCGCTGGCCGCACCCAACTGGAGATTGATGATGTTGTTGCCGCCGGCACCGAAGTTGGTTCCACCCACCAGGAGGTTGCGGTCACCCTTCTGCCCCAGCACGCCCTGCCACTGGATGCCGAATTCGGCGGCCTTGCTCGCATCGATCTTGACGATCAGAGACTCCACATAGATCTGCGCGCGTCGCGAGTCGAGCTGGTCGATCACGGCCCGAATCTGGCGGTACTGCGGTTCACTGGCGGTGATGATGAGGGCATTGGTCGCCGGGTCGGCCTGAATGAAGCCGCCGGTCGACGGCGCCGCACTGCCCTGCACCGGCGCCAGGGCCTGGGTGCTGAGTCCGCCCACGCCGGCGCCGGCACCACCGGGCGCCGCAGGTGTGGCAGGGGCCGCCGGCATGGACATGGCGCCCGCCAAGGTGGGGGTGCCACCGGTTGCGGTGGCCGACGAGGCCGCAAAGGCCGCCCGCAACACCGTGGCCAGTCGGGTGGCATCGGCGTTCTTCAGGTACACCACCCAGATGTTGCCTTTGGCGGCAGCGCCCTCCAGGGGCTTGTCCAGCATCTGGATGGCCGCCTTCACCTGGTTGAGCCGTACCGCATTGGGGGCCCGCACGATGAGGCTGTTGGTTCGCGGGTCGGCCAATACCGACACACTGCCCGGTGTGGGCGCGGCCGGCGCACCCGGTGCGGCGGCGCCGCCCTCGGCCACCCGCTGCACCACCGCAGCCAGGTCACTGGCCACGGCGTGCCGAACCGGGATGACCTCCAGGTCGGTGGCGGCCGGTTGATCCAAGGCCGCCACGATGCGGGCGATGCGCTGGAGGTTGTCGGCGTAGTCGGTGATGACCAGGCTGTTGTTGCCGGGGCTCACGTTGATGGTGTTGTTGGGCGTGATCAGCGGCCGCAGAACGGCCACCAGGTTGTTGGCCTGCTCATGGCTGAGCCGGAAGATTTGGGTGACGATCTGGTCACCGCGGGTGGTCACCTCGTTGACATGGACCGTGCCGGCTTGGATCTTGGCCTCGGCTTCGGGCAGGATCTTGAGCAGTCCGCCCGATTCCACCATCGAGAAGCCGGAGCCGCGCAGTGCGGTGAGGAAATTGAGATAGGCCTCGGAAACCGGAATGGGACGTTCGGCGTAGAGCGTGATCGGTGCCTTGACGCGCGGGTCCACCACGATCGGGCGGTTGATCATCACACTGATGGCCCGAGCCACCGACTCGATCTCGGCATTGACGAAGTTCAGCGTGACCGGCTCAGGTGACCGCGCGCCGGACGGCTTTGGGGTGCCCCCCGTGTGGGCTTGCGCCTGCGCCACCGGGGTGGCCAGCCCGCAAGCCAAGACCGTGGCGGCCAGAAGGAGCAGCAGTCGGTGCCGTGACAAGATCTGTTGGGTCGTGCTCATGGTGGATCGTGCATCACTGATGAGGAACCGAAGCAGGCCGGCTGTCCACCGGCTGCCCCAGCGCAATGATCGAGCGGTCGCCCTCGCGACGTCCGATGATATTCAGGAGATTCGAAAGGGCTTCCTGCCGACCCGATGCGGCCAGTGCCTGACCGCGAAAGACCAAGGCCTGACCAGGCGTCCACAGCCCCATGCCCTCGAGCTGCAGTGCGCTGCCCGCGCCAGAAGAAAGGACCAGGTTCATCTCGGGTCCTCCGCGAATCGCCAGTTCATAGTGGCCCAAGACGGGCAGGGTGGACACGCGAGAAGCGGCGTTGACCAGCTTCACGCTCATGGACATCCGGGCCTTCGGCCGGGAGTCGCTGCCGATCGTCCACTGCAGGTCTTCCACCTCCACACGCAGGCTTCCCGAGGGTTGCAAGGTGTTCCAGGGGGCACCCAGCCCATTGAGCCATGCAGCCGGTGCCTGCAGCTGCGAGATGCCGCCAGCGGGGTTGCGCCGCAGGCCGATGTGCCAGCCGGCGGATGTCGGTGAGATCCCGATTCGGATGGGCTCGGGCATCGCCTGCGCATGTGCCAACTCGAGCGCCAGTTCGGGCAGCGCACGCCCGAGCCACTGGGGACGGACGCTCCAGAGCAAGCGGCCCGGCAGCGCCACGGCCGGCCCACCGCCGGGGCCCGACCCCAGCGCCAAGGTGGCCTGGCCGCTCCACACCGTGCCCTCGGCCTGCAGCAGGAGCACGCGACCCTGACTGAGCCGTGCCAGTGCGTCGGCGAGCCACGAGGCCGGTGCGCACAGCACGAGCGCCAAGAGCCCGCCGACGACAAAGCCGGCGATGCTCCACGCAAGGGCAGCCGATCGGACGCCCGATCGGCCCGTCGATGGGCCGGGTGTTCCGCGGCCGCGTTGCGGTGTCAGCCCGCTGTCCATTCGAAGCGCAAGCGCCCACGCAGACCCTCCCCGGATGGTACGAGTTCCGTCTCGATCAAATCGGCCCGCAGCCGCGACCGCACGGTGTTCAGGGCCTGTCGGACCTGCTCGCCGGAGGCGCCGCGAAAGCTCAGCGTCACTTCTCGCCCACGCGCCTCTATCGTGGTGTCGGGGCCGAGCGCCTGGATCAACAAGGCCCGTGTCGCATCGTCGATGCCGCCATCCGGACGGCGCACCGGCTCTTGCGCAGCGCCGGCTGCAGCGGCTTGTGTGCGCAGTCGCGCCGCTTCCGCAGCCCAGCCCTGCAGGCGTTCCAGGGTGGCACGCGCTTGTTGGCGCTGATCAGGAGCCACACGCAAGGTCTGGAGGGCCGGCTGCACGGCGATGGTCCAGATCACGAAGACCAGCAGCACCCACAGCGCCGCCTTCACCAGCGTGCGTTCGCGGTGGGTCAGGCCCAGCCACCGGGGCTGCAGGAACGCAAGGATGGGTTTCATGGCCACGGCATGCAGTGCCTCAGGAAGGAGATCCGGGTCTGAACAGGCGCAGCGTGTTGCCTTCGAGCCGGGTCTCCCAGCCGCGTTGCCGTGCGTGGTCCTGAATCCCCGACAGGGCGCTCGGCGGCCATGGGGTGGCCTCCAAGCGCAGGCCCTGCCGGTCCCACACCAACTTGGACAGCGGTTCGGGCTGTCCCGTCCACAGGCCCGCCAGGAGGTCTGTCCAGGTTTCCAGGTCTTCGGGGCCCGGCTGCCCACTTGCACGCCGCAGGGTGGCCAGCTCTCGCTCCATCTGCCGGACGGGGTCGACCACCACCTTCACCGATGGAAAGGATTCCCGCAGCAACTGCTCGGTCTGGACCTGCAGTTGGGCCAACTCCCGCCGCGTCTGCCACGCGGCGACATTCAAGCCCACCAGGTGCACCAACACCAAGGCCAAGAGCCCGTAACGCAAGGCACGCCAGCGCGGCGCCTTGAGTGAGGCCCACGCGGACAGCAGTGCATGGGCCCCCTTCATCTTGGGCGTGAGGTCAAACTGCAGCAGGTTGGAATGGGTCAAGGCGGCCTGTAGGGCGCGGGGGGCGGCCGCCACCAAACGGTGGTTGGCAATGCCCTGGTCCACCAGTGCCCGAGCGGCTGAGGGTTCCGCCGTCCAATCGACCGCCACCGGAAGCTGGTTCTTCCAGCCGGGCCACTCCAGTGGCCAAAGGGCCACGCCCTGGGGTCCCGACAAGACAGCCCAAGACCGCCCATCGGCCTTGGTCTTCAGGTGTGCCTGCGGATGGGCACCTGGCTCGCTGAGGCTGACCAGGGCGCTGGCTTGCAAACCCGCCTCGTGGACCTGCGCGAGGATGCGCCGGATCCAGGGCTGGTGCACGGCGGCGACCCAAGTGGTTTGGCCAGGGCGCAGCCCCGCTTGGGACAGGGCCAGGTGCGTGTCGGCGGCTTCTTCCAGCAAGCGGTCTTCAAGCGAACCGCGCAGGGCCTCTTGCAGCCTCTGAGGAGAGACCTTGGGCAATTGCACCGGCAGCCAGGCCACATCCTCGTCGTGGGCCACCAGCACCAAGCGATCGGCCTTGGGCAGCGCCGCCAGCGGTGCATCGCCCTCTTCGGCAACGGTCTGCCCATCTCGGCTGAACACGAAGCGCCACCCTGCAGCGGGTTCAGTGCGGCCTGCGGCCGAGGCTTCACCACCGACCGGTGTGCGGACGCGACTGGGCAACAGAAGGGCAAGCAGGCTCATCAACACGCGAGGCTATCAGGGTTTGGGGTCGCTTCCTTGCATCAGGCAGGCGGGATTGCACCTAGCGCGGGGTCACTCAGGGGCCCCAGGGCACTCTGCGCTCGCGGTGCAGGACCACCACCTCGAGTTGCCGCCGCTCGACGAGGATCTGCTCTTCGAACACGCGTGTGCCCAGGCGCAACCGACCCTCCAGTTCGAAAAACTGCGACTGCACCGCGAGGCCGGCGGCGCGGTTGGGTGATTCCGTGGGGGGCAGCAAGGCCACCATCTGGTCCGTCGTCTTGAAGGGTGCGCTGCTGCGGACCTGCACGACGCGCTGGGCAGCCGACAGGTCGATGCCTTCGATCACCACCGCCATCACCTCGGCGCTGGCCGTGTTGATGTTCAGGGGCGTGGCCGCAGGCAGCAAGATGAGCCAGGGGCTCAACTGCTCGATCTCGCCTGGGGTCAGGCCCCACCAGATCAGGTCGCTCAGGCGCTCTGGTGCCAGCAGGCTGCCGCTTTCGCGGCTTCGTCGCTCGCCATCGCGGGGCAACCAGCTCCGCTGCACGCCGTCCAGGATGCGCGTGAAAACGGACGGCGATACGCCGGCCGCTTCGCACAAGCGCTGCAAACTGCGCGTGGCCGGTGCAGCGAGTTGTCCATTGCTCACCAGGTTGCGCAGGTTGAACCGCGACTGTGCGTCGGTGATCCGGCCGGAAACAAAGGCTTGAAGGGCCGGGTTGTCCTCGAGGTCCTCGCGCCCGTCGGCCAGAAAGGTCGACAGGCGGGCCTCTTGCAGGGGAACGGCCCAGGGCTCGCCCAAGTGATCGGTCTGACTGCCCCGCGCGTCTTCCCGCAGGATGAGGCGCCCCCAATCGAGTGCGCCCATCAGGACCCAGTGGGCCTGCGACCGGGCGCGCTCGGCCGACTCACCTTGCACCGATCGCCACTGCTGCCACACCATGGTGCCGGCCATGGTGGCGATCACGGTGACGACCACCATGGCCATCAACAGTGCCGCCCCCTTCTGGGCGCCGCGCGTGCCGTGGGCGGTGTGCATCAAGGCTGCCCCCCGGGGACGAGCACATCGCGGTTGAGGACGCCGCTGATGCCGGCGCTGGCCGCGCCGCCGGCCCGTTCACCCGCATCCGGCCCTTGCAGTGTCAGCACCAGCCGCACACCTTGGGGCAGCCGCTCTCGATTGGGCAGGGGCGGTGCATTCGGTGAAGCCTCTGAAGGCGGGGTGCTGCCCGCCGCGAGGTCGCCGGTGGACTGTGCATTGGTCCAGGCGTTTCCCCGGAAGTAGTACACCTGCCAACTGCCCACGTCTTGAGCCAGCGTGATGTGGCCGGGTTCCCGGCCCTGCATTTGCGGGACTTGCGCCCAGGCCTGTGCGAGGTCCGCGTCTTGGGTGGTGGGCACACCGGCCCAGCGCTGCCACTGGCCCTGGCGCAGCGACCACACGACCAGTTGCACACCCTGTGGCGTTCGGCGGACCAGCCGCAGCCGGGCGCCGTCGAAGTGCAGCGCGGGAACGCGGCTGTCCGTGAGCAAACCCTGCAGGTCCTGTTCCCATTGCGCCAGCGCCGTGCCCAGCACCTGCAGGCGTTCGGTTCGCGCTTCGACGGCCGCACGGCTTCGCACCATGGCGTCCACCGCCTGCCAGGCCAAACCCGCCAGGATGCTCATGACCAGCAGCGCCACCAGCACCTCGACGAGGGTAAAGCCCCTGTGAACGGGGCCCTTTCGACGGTGCAGGTCCATGGCCACGGCCATCAGAACCGGGGGAGCACGGTGGATACCGTGAGCAGACCGTACCCTTCTTCGCTCAGGATCTGCACATCCACGCGGCGGAAGTTCGGGTTGGGGGTGTTCTGCGTTCGGCGCATGCCGCGGTAGCGGGCCCCGAGTTGCTCACAAACGAATTCGCTGGTGCCGGCACCCGGAAAGGCGCGCGTGAGCTTGAGTTCGGTGAGGTGGTTGTCGGCGCACCACTGGGCGGCGGACATCTGGGTTTGCCGCTGGGCGTTGAGCACCAAGGCACCGGAGGCCTTCACACCGGCGCCAAGCGTCAGGGCCAGGATGGCCAAGGCCACCAGCACCTCGACCAAGGTGAAGCCGGCGGTGGGCCGGGCGCGCTGATTCATCGGCGGTCCTCAACGCTGAACCCGTGCAGGCCGTCGGTGGTCAGCACGATCTGCTGGTCGCCCAGGCTCAGCCGTACCCTTTGGGCGGGAATCAGGGGCTCGGGGCCCAGCACCAACCGCGGCGTTCCGATCACCTCGGCGCGCGTTTCGGCGTGCAGCCAACGATGGGGCCACTGCGGCGGCAGGGCAGACCGCGGTTCGAACACGAAGTCCGCACGCGCCGGGTCGGCGCCGCGGCCCTCTGCGCCCGGTGAGCCTGGCAGGGGCTGCCAGGTCAGCACCGCACCGGTGGTTCGCGATTCCACGCGTGCCGCATCCAGCACCGCCGCCAGTCGCGCGGCCTCCTGCTCCAGTCGTGAACGGCCCGGGTCACGCAGGGCCAGCACTGCCAAGCCCGTCGCCAGCGCGATGATGGTGATGACCACCAGCAACTCCAGCAGCGTGAAGCCCGCCTGGTGGCCCTTGCGGGCCGATGGCTTACTGCCAGGAACCGATGTCGGCATCGCGCCCGTTACCGCCGGATTTGCCGTCAGCGCCGAAGCTGAAGACATCGACCTCACCCTTGAGGCCCGGATGGAGGTACTGGTAAGGCTGTCCCCAAGGGTCCAGGGGGAGCCTTTCCAGATAGGGCTTCCAGTTGGGCGCTTGTGGGCCGGTGGTGGGCCGCGCGACCAAGGCCTGCAATCCCTGCTCGGTGGTGGGGTAGCGCAGGTTGTCGAGCCGGTACAGCTTCAGGGCCTGGGTGAGGTTGTTCACATCGGTGCGTGCGGCCGTTGCACGGGCATCGTCGGCACGGTCCAGCACATTGGGGACCACCAGCGCAGCCAACACGCCGATGATGACCAGAACCACCATCAGTTCGATCAGGGTGAACCCCGCAGAACTTGAGCGACGGGGGCGTGCAGATGGGGCAAAGCGGTTCATGTTCGGCCTGTTGGTGGGTGGGCCCGCGGCGATCGGCCCACTGCGCGCCTATGATACGCAGACCATGTGGAGCCGACTGCTCACCTTCTTCGTCTGGCTCGCGGTTGGCGCGAGTGTGGTGGCCTGGGCACTGCCGATGATGCGATCAGCCCCCGGCACGCCCCAGCCTGTGTCGGGCCGGGTGGCCCCGGACGCGCCGGTACCGGTGGCCGATTGGTCGGCACTCTTCGGGCGAGGGGCCGCCGCCAGCGCAGCGCCGCCTGTGGCCGCGCAAGCCAATCGGTTCCGGTTGGTGGGTGTGGCGGGCCCCGTGAGACCCTCAGGTCCCGGCGTGGCGCTGGTGTCCATCGACGGCAAGCCACCCCGCGCCTTGCGCGCGGGCGATGTCCTGGAAGGCGGCCTGCTGGTGATGGAGGTCACGGCCCATACGGTCAAGTTGGGGCCGCCCGGCGGGCCCGCGACGCTGACCCTGCAGGTGCCCTTGCTGCCGCCGCCGGCCACCGGCGTGCCCGCGGGTGCGGCCCTGCCGCCAAGCTGAAGGTGAAGGTGCGCGCCTAGCGCAGGAAGAGGCGGTAGACGGGATTGTCGGACTCGTCCACCCAGGGGTAGTCCAACTTCTGCAGAAAAGCCTGGAGGGCCGCGTCCTGGCCGGTGGGGATCTGGAGACCCACGAGTACCCGTCCGTAGTCGGCGCCCTGATTGCGGTAGTGGAACAGGCTGATGTTCCAGTCGGGGTTCATCGACGAGAGAAACTTGAGCAGCGCACCCGGACGCTCCGGGAACACGAAACGCAGCAAGCGCTCATCACGCGCCATCGGTGCGCGCCCGCCCACCAGGTGTCGCGCATGTTCCTTGGCCAGCTCATCGTCGGTGAGGTCCACCGTGGCAAAGCCGTGCTGCTGAAACTGGCGAGCGATGCGTGCGGCCTCCTCACGGCGGTGGATGCTCAGGCCCACGAACACGTGCGCCACCTCTGCATCGGACATGCGGTAGTTGAACTCGGTCACGCTGCGCGGCCCCACGAGTTCGCAGAAGGCCCTGAAAGCGCCGGGCCGCTCGGGGATGGTGACGGCAAACAGGGCTTCACGCTGTTCGCCGAACTCGGCCCGCTCGGCCACGAAGCGCAGCCGGTCGAAGTTCATGTTTGCCCCGCAGGTGATGGCCACCAGCGTCTTGCCCTTGAGCTGGTGGCGCTCCACGTACTGCTTCATGGCCGCCACACCCAGCGCGCCAGCCGGCTCCATCACGCTTCGCGTGTCTTGGAAGATATCCTTGATGGCCGCGCAGACCTCGTCGGTGTCCACGAGCACATAGTCGTCCACCAGTTCGCGGGCCATTCGAAAGGTTTCTTCCCCCACTTGCTTGACGGCGGTGCCGTCGGAGAAGAGTCCCACATCATGGAGCTGCACCCGAGCCCCCGCCTGCACCGATCGGTGCATGGCATCGGAGTCGTGCGTCTGCACCCCGATCACCTTGATTTACGGCCGCACCGCCTTGATGTAGCTGGCCACACCGGCGATCAAGCCGCCGCCGCCGATGGCCACGAAGACAGCTTCGATCGGCCCCTGGTGCTGGCGCAGGATTTCCATGCCGATGGTGCCCTGGCCGGCAATCACATCGGGGTCGTCAAAGGGATGGACGAAGACGAGCCCCTGTTCGGCCTGCAGCTTCAGGGCGTGTTGGTAGGCATCTGAATAGCTTTCGCCTTCAAGCACCACCGTGCCGCCCAGGGCCGACACCGCGTCGATCTTCACCTTCGGCGTGGTGACCGGCATCACGATCAGTGCCTTTGTACCGAGCTTGCGTGCGCTCAGGGCCACGCCCTGGGCATGGTTGCCGGCCGAGGCACAGATGACGCCCCGCGCAAGCTGCTCGGCATCGAGCTGCGCCATCTTGTTGTAGGCCCCGCGCAGCTTGAAGCTGAACACCGGTTGCTGATCTTCCCGTTTGAGCAGGACGTGGTTGTGCAGGCGCTGCGAGAGGTGGCGGGCGGGGTCCAGTGCGGTTTCGACCGCCACGTCGTACACGCGGGCGGTGAGGATCCGCTTGAGGTAGTCGAGTTTCTGGGGCATCGTGCCCCGATTGTCGGACACCGGCTCAGAAAAAAAGGCCCGAGGCGTGAACCTCGGGCCCGAACCACCTCGGGAGGTGGAGGAGACAATCGGTGAGGGCGCCGGCTGAAAGACGTTTTCGCGCCACGGCAAAAGTGCCTATTCGGCTTGACACCACTCGATGAAAATCAGTCTAGCACCGGGTATGCTGCGCTGCAACAACACCGGCGAATTCGACTCGTGTAGCCGAGGGTGTCTTGGCATTTGCCAACAAAAAGGGGTATGGATTCATGGAATGCACAGTTGATTGGATGCCGGCCAGCGGCATGGCCTTTGCCGCCGAGACCGGCAGCGGCCATCTGGTCAACATGGACGGAGCGCCCGACGGCGGTGGCCGCAACCTGGCCCCTCGGCCGATGGAACTGTTGCTGGCGGGGGCCGGGGGCTGTACGGCCTACGACGTGGTGCTGATCCTGAAGCGGGGACGCCACGACGTGCGGGGCTGCCGCGTCCAGCTGTCGGCCGAGCGGGCCGCCACGGATCCAAAGGTGTTCACCAAGATCCAAATGCACTTCATCGTCAGTGGTCGCCAGTTGCCGCCCGCCGCGGTGGAGCGGGCGATCGCGATGTCCCATGAGAAGTACTGTTCGGCCACCATCATGTTGGGCCAGACGGCCGAGGTGGTCGTCACCCACGAAGTGTCCGAGGTCTGAGCCGCCCGCAGCGCCTCAGATCCGGTGCGCGGTGCTCGTCATCACCCGGGCAGCCCACTTCATCAGGCTTTGAACCGGCGCCGGGACGGGCGCCGCGCCCGCCTCGCGCGCCTCTTGGCCGTGGCGAGCCTCATCCTGCCGCATCTGTTCCACGATGGCGCGTGAGGCGGTGTCCTCGGCCGGCAGGCGGTTCAAGTGGCCGGCCAGGTGTTCCTCCACCTGACGCTCGGTTTCCACGACGAAGCCCAGGCTGACCGCATCGCCGGCCCGGCCCGCGGCCAGTCCCATGGCAAACGCCCCGGCAAACCACAGGGGGTTGAGCAGGCTGGGGCGGTCCTTGAGTTCCTTCAGGCGCTGTTGCGTCCAGGCCAGGTGATCGAGTTCCTCCTGGGCGGCGCGCAGCAGGTGTTCGCGCCGTTCGGGCGTGCGCGCCATCAAGGCCTGGGCCTGGTAGAGCGCCTGGGCGCAGACTTCACCCACATGGTTGACCCGCATGAGCGCGGCCGATTCGCGGCGCTGGGCCTCGGTCAGGGGCGGGTGGGTTCCCGAGGTGGCCAATGGAGCAGGGGCCGGCCGGGAGGCCGAAACGGCTCCGCCGAGGGTGCGAAGCGCCTGATCGGCGGCCGCCAGGGCCTGGTCAAGGCGGGACAGTGAACGGGTTGTCATAGACAAATAGGGCCGGTTCCCCGGCGGATGGGGCCTGGCCTCGTTGTAGCCGAGCAACATTATCGGACATTCTTCAGGCCTTTCTCTAGGCGAATGGTCCGTTCGCTGATGAAATGTGACGAGCTTCCCGAATCGGGAGTTCTCCGTTGGTCTGTCCGGCCGAGGGAGTACTTTTTTAAACCAGGAGAACCTTCACATGAAGAAAACCCTCGTCGCCTTGGCCGTTCTGGCCTCTACCGGCACCGCATTCGCCCAAGCAGCTGCCCCGGCTTCGTCCGTGACGCTGTTCGGCATTCTGGACGCCAGCGTGACCAACGTTGACAAGAACGCCGCTGGCGCCTCGTTCACCGGCCTGACCGACAGCAACGTGGCTTCTTCCCAGTTCGGCATGCGCGGTTCCGAGAACATCGGCGGTGGCTTGCGCGCCATCTTCGAACTGACCGCCGACGTGAACATCACCAACGGTACCTTCGATGCCACGGCCGCCAACTCCTACAGCAGCGGCGCCCTGTTCCGCCGCGGCTCTTATGTCGGCTTGGCCGGCAGCTTCGGCCAGGTCACCCTGGGCCGTCGCCTGAACCCGTTCCTGATCGGTGCGGGCGTGGACCAGATCCATGCAGCCAACTCCACCCAAACGGCTCGTGCGGTCGCCATGGGTTACGCTGATTTCTGGACGAAGAACGCGGTGACCTATGTGTCGCCTGCCGTCAACGGCTTCACCGTGCACCTGCAGCACGGCATGAGCAACGTCGCGGGTCGTACCGGCGACGGCACCATGATGGCTGCGGTGGCTGTTTACTCCAAGGGCCCCCTGAACGCATCGGCCGGCTACGAGAAGGTCGATGGTGGCCTGACCGCTGCTGAAGTGGCAGCGACCTCCGGTGTGTCCACCGTCGTGGCGGCCCCGGCTGTCGGCAAGAAGGAAGCCCAGTACATCAACGCCCGCTACGCCATGGGCCCGATCACCCTGGGTGCGGGCTTCTTCCAGGTCAAGGGTGCGATTGCCAACGCATCGGCGACCACGTCGACCCGTGATGGTTCGTCGGTGCACGCCGGTTACGCCTTCAGCAAGCAGGCTTCCGCCTCGGTGTCGTACAACGACTTCGAAGGCACCAAGGTCACCACGCTGCAGGCCCGCTATGCCCTGAGCCCCCGCACCACGCTGTATGGCCTCATGAACAGCATCGACAACGGCACGGTCACCACCTTCGTGCCGACCTGGGGTGCCCGCGCCAACCCCCGTCCGGGCAACAACCAGACTGCCCTGTCGGCAGGCGTGATCCACGCGTTCTGATGCCCGCCTGAGCCGAAGCCCTTTCGGCTCACGCTAACATCCAGCCCCGTCGCAGCGATGCGGCGGGGCTTTTTTATTCATGCTGGTCTTCATTCTTCGGCGCCTCTTCCAAGCCTCACTGGTGCTGCTCACCGTGGGTTTCATCGCGTTCATGCTGTTCCAGTACGTGGGCGACCCGGTGCTCAACATGCTGGGTCAGGACGCCACGCAGGAACAGAAAGAGCGTCTGCGTGCCGACCTCGGGCTTGACCAGCCCTTCCCCGTGCAGTTCGCAGCCTTCGTGGGCAACGCGGTGCAGGGCGATTTCGGATTGAGCCTGCGGCAGGGCCGCAAGGTGTCGGAGTTGATCGCCGAACGATTTCCCGCCACGCTGGAATTGGCGCTCTTGGCTGCGGTGATCGCCTTGGCCGTGGGCATTCCCATGGGGGTCTATGCGGCACTCAAGCGTGGCAATGTGCTGTCCCAGTTGATGATGGGCTTTTCACTGCTGGGCGTCTCGCTGCCCACCTTCCTGATCGGCATCCTGCTGATCCTGGTGTTTGCGGTGATATTGAAGTGGCTGCCCAGTTTCGGGCGTGGCGAGGTGGTGGCCATCGGGGGGTGGACGACCGGCCTCTTGACGGTGGACGGTTGGAAGCATCTGGTGCTGCCGGCCATCACGCTGAGCGTCTTTCAGCTCACCCTCATCATGCGCCTGGTTCGGGCGGAGATGCTGGAGGTGCTGCGCACCGACTACATCAAGTTTGCGCGGGCGCGTGGTTTGAGCCAGCGCTCGGTGTACTTCGGCCACGCCCTGAAGAACACCTTGGTGCCGGTCATCACCATCACCGGCCTTCAACTGGGTTCCCTGATCGCCTTTGCCATCATCACCGAGACCGTGTTCCAGTGGCCCGGCATGGGGCTGCTGTTCATCCAGGCGGTGCAGTTTGCCGATGTGCCGGTGATGGCCGCCTACCTGTGTCTGATTGCCCTCATCTTCGTCGCCATCAACCTCGCGGTGGACCTGCTGTACTTCGCGGTGGACCCGCGCTTGCGCGTGGACCGCGCTGGGGGAGGGCACTGAGATGAGCACGCCGTGGCAACGCTTCTTCGACAGCGATGTGTGGTTCAGTTTCCGCACCTCGCCGGTGGCCATCCTGGCGGCCCTGGTGGCCCTGCTGTGTGCCTTCTGTTCCTTGTTGGCGCCCTGGGTCGCGCCCTTCAATCCCTTTGACCTGGCTGCCCTGGATTTGAGCGACGCGCGTCTGCCGCCTGCCTGGTCGCCAGAGGGCAAGCCGCAGTACCTGCTGGGAACGGACGATCAGGGCCGCGACATCCTGTCAGCCCTGATGTATGGCGCGCGCATCTCCCTGCTCGTGGGCTTGGCCTCGGTGGTGCTCTCGGTGGTGATCGGCGTCGGCCTGGGCCTGCTCTCGGGCTTTGTCGGTGGCCGAGTGGATGCGTTCATCATGCGCACCTGCGATGTGATGTTGAGCTTTCCCTCCATCCTGGTGGCCCTGTTGATTGATGGGGTCGGACGCGCGCTGTTTCCGAACGCCCACGAGACGCTCGCCTTTGCGGTGCTCATCCTGGCCATCGCGATGTCGGGATGGGTGCAGTACGCACGAACGGTGCGGGGTTCCACGCTGGTGGAGCGCAACAAGGAGTACGTGCAGGCCGCGCGGGTGGTCGGCGTCGCGCCCTGGCGCATCATGTTCCGCCATGTGATGCCCAATGTGATGGGCCCGGTGCTGGTGCTGGCCACCATCCAGGTGGCCACGGCCATCCTCACCGAGGCCACCCTGTCTTTTTTGGGCGTTGGTGTTCCACCCACCTCACCATCGCTGGGCACCTTGATCCGCATCGGCAACGATTTCCTGTTCTCCGGTGAATGGTGGATCACCATCTTCCCCGGTGTGGTGCTGGTCATGATCGCCTTGAGCGTGAACCTGCTGGGCGACTGGCTGCGCGATGCGCTCAATCCGCGCCTGCGCTGATGACGGCTCCACACCACCCCATCCATCCGACCCTTGCATGTCTGCTTCGATGAGCACCGAATCCCCTGAACAGCCGCTGCTGGAAGTGCGCGATCTGGTGGTCGAGTTCCCGACCCGCCAGGGTGTCCTGCGGGCGCTGGACGGCGTGAGCTTTTCGATCGCCCCGGGTGAAATCCTGGGCGTGGTGGGTGAATCCGGGGCTGGCAAATCGTTGACCGGCGCGTCGATCATCGGTCTGTTGGAGCCGCCCGGGCGCGTGGCTGGCGGGGAGATCCTGCTCGAAGGCCAGCGCATCGACAAGCTGCCCGATGAGGCGATGCGCAAGATCCGCGGCCGATCCATCGGGGCCATCTTCCAGGACCCGCTGACGTCCTTGAACCCGCTCTACACGGTGGGGCAGCAACTCATCGAGACCATCCGCACGCACCTGCCGCTCAACGAAACGCAGGCCCGGGAGAGGGCCATCCGCCTGCTGGCCGAGACCGGGATCCCGGCCCCCGAGGCGCGGATCGACCAGTACCCGCATCAGTTTTCCGGCGGCATGCGCCAGC
>JBMSQF010000006.1:0-58598 GCA_049423145.1 Burkholderiaceae bacterium | reverse complement strand
CCTGAATGGCTCGACGTTGTTCTCTGCGTCGAAGGCATGCAGGGCATCATATTCCGGCTGCGGCTGTATCTTCAAACGAAGGCATCCTGGCTCGCATAGCGGATTGATGCAAGCGACTGTCGGGCATCCTGTCCAGTTCGTGATGGGGTTTGACCCCGACCGCGAGCCCCCCTTCTTCTTCTGCAAGCCGGCCAATGCGGTGGTGGTCTGCCCCCCCGGGAAGGTGGTTGACATTCCCTATCCGAGCCAGACCGAGAACTTCCATCATGAGATCGAGCTGGTGGTGGCCATTGGGGGACGCGGCAGCAACGTCCCGGAAGACCAGGCCCTGGATCTGGTGGCTGGTTATGCCGTCGGTCTGGACATGACGCGGCGCGATCTCCAGTTCGCGATGCGCGACAAGGGACGTCCTTGGGACATCTCCAAGGCCTTCGACCAATCGGCGCCGCTGGCACCCATCGTGCCCGTGGGTACCTGCGGCCACCTGGCGCGGGCGGGCATCTGGTTGGAGGTCGACGGACAGGTCCGTCAAAAGAGCGACGTGACCCACTTGATCTGGAGCGTTCCTGAGATCGTCTCGACGCTCTCCCGTTTCTTCGAACTCGCGCCGGGCGACCTGATCTTCACCGGCACTCCGGAGGGCGTGGGGCCTGTGGTGTCGGGGCAATCGATGCGCGGTGGCATCGATGGACTGGGGGAACTGCAGGTTCGGGTCACCCCGCGCCCATGATCCACAGGGCGGTCACGCCGTGGTGGGCGGGGCGTCGGGCACCACGGCGGTGACCTCGATCTCCACTTGCGCGGCTTCCTCCATGAGGCCCGACACCTCCACCGCCGTCATGGCCGCGTTGTAGCTGCCGATCACGTCTCGGAAGATGCGGCCGATCTGCGGCCACGCGGCGATATAGGCTTTCTTGTCCAGCACGTACCAGGTCATCCGCACGATGTGCTCGGGCTTGGCCCCGCCTTCGGCCAGGACGGCCACGACATTGCGCAAAGCCTGTTCGACCTGCGGCACCAGTTCGCGGCTGTGGAAGACGCCCTGGCCATCCCAACCCACCATTCCGGCCACGAAGACCATGCGGCCGCGCGCGCCCACGCCGTTGGCGTAACCCTTGGGCCGCGGCCAGCCGGGGGGCAGCAGGGTCTGTAGGTCCATGGTCTGATTCCTCGTCCGCAGGTGATCGGTGGCTTGGGAGTGGTCGGTGGTGGGTCGGCGTCCGTCAGAGGTCGCGCAAACGGAACCGCTGGAGCTTGCCGGTTTCGGTGCGGGGCAGTGCATCGACGAACCGGACCTCGCGCGGGTACTTGTAGGGCGCGATGGTGGCCTTCACATGGTCCTGCAGGCTGCGGATCATGGCGTCGTTTCCTGGGTGACCCTGCCGCAGCACCACGAAGGCCTTGACGATCTGTCCCCGCTCTTCATCCGGTGCACCGATGACGCCGCACTCGGCCACGGCCGGATGCGACATCAGGGCATCCTCCACTTCCGGTGCACCAATGTTGTAGCCCGACGAAACAATCATGTCGTCGGTGCGCGACACATAGTGGAAGTAGCCCTGCGGATCGAGCCAGTAGGCGTCGCCGGTGAGGTTCCATCCCTGTTGGACGTATTGCGTTTGGCGTTCATCAGCCAAGTAGCGGCAGCCCGTCGGGCCGCGCACGGCCAGGCGTCCGATCTGTCCATCGGGCATGGGCTGGCCCAGGTCATCCACCACGCGGGCCTGGTAGCCCGGCACCACCTGGCCCGTGGCGCCAGGCACCGAGGTCTCAGCCGTGGCGGAGATGAAGATGTGCAGGAGCTCGGTGGAGCCGATCCCGTCGATCATGCCCCGTCCGGTGGCCTGCTGCCACAGTTCGCGCGTGGCTGCCGGCAGCGCTTCGCCGGCGGACACGCAGTGGCGAAGCGGGCTCGGGCGCAATTCCGCACCCCGCGCAGCCATAGCGCGGTATGAGGTGGGCGATGTGAACACCACCGTGGCCCGGTGGCGCAAGATGCCGTCCAGCAACAGGGGCGGTGACGCCTGAGGCAGTAGCACGGTGCTGGCACCCACGTGCAGCGGAAACAGGAGCAGGCCACCCAAGCCAAAGGTGAAGGCCAGCGGAGGGCTGCCGATGAACACATCGTCTGCCGTGGCGCGCAGGATGTGCTGCGGCCAACACAGGCAGGCGGCCATCACGTCGCGGTGGAAATGCATGGTGGCTTTCGGAATGCCTGTCGTGCCCGATGTGAAGGCCAGGAAAGCCGTGTCGGTGGCGGCGGTGTCGACGTTGTCAAAGTGGTCGCCGTGCCGGGCCATGGCCGTTTCAAGCGCGTCGGTGCCCGTCCCTCCGATCCAGCGCGTGTGCCGCAGCGGTGAGCCGGTGGCGGCAGCGTTCAAGGCCTCAGCGAGGGCCACGTCGCACAGCGCATGACTGATCTGGGCTTTCTCCAGAATCACCCGCAACTCGCGCTCGCGCAGCAGCGGCATGGTGGGCACGGCCACGCCGCCGGCCTTCACCACGCCCAGCCAGCACGCGGCCATCATCGGTGTGTTCGGGCTGCGCAGCAGCACGCGGTTACCCGGCACCAAGCCCATGTCCCTCACCAGCACCTGGGCCACTCGGTTGCTCTGTGCCAAGAGTTCGGCATAGGTCCAACTCACGGCATCGGACTTCACACAGGCGCGGCTGCCCCATCCCCGCGCGACCGCTGCATCCAGCAAATCGGCGGCGCAGTTGAGTTGCGTGCGTGATGAAAGGGCTTGCAGGTCCGCGCTCTCAAAGCACAGCTGCGGCCACTGGTCCGGTGGTGGCAGATGATCTGCGGTGAACGTATCGACGTGGGCGCTGGGCATGGGCACTCCGTTCGGTACAGGGTTGTTGAGTTCTTCAGGGGGTCTGCTTGAGCAGTTCGCGCCCGATGATGAGCTGCTGCACTTCGCTGGCGCCCTCATAGATGCGCAGGGCGCGGATCTCCCGGTACAGCCGCTCCACGGTTCGGCCGCTGACCACGCCCAGACCCCCCCACAACTGCACGGCGGCATCGATGACGCGCTGGGCGTTTTCGGTGGCCGCCAGTTTGGCCATGGCCGCTTCCTGGGTGATGGTACGGCCCTGATCGCGCAGCCAAGCCGCTCGGTAGGTCAACAGGGCGGCCGCATCCACCTGCAGGGCCATGTCGGCCAGTCGGGCTTGGGTGAGTTGGTGATCAGCCAATCGACCGCCGAACATTTCGCGGGTGCGCGCGCGGTGCAGACCTTCGGCCAAAGCGCGGCGTGCGAAGCCCAGTGCGGCGGCGGCCACCGATGTCCGGAAGACATCAAGGGTGCGCATGGCGATCTTGAATCCTTCGCCGGCCTCGCCGATGCGGTGGCTCAGCGGAAGACGGCAGTTCTCAAAGCGCAACCGCGCCAGAGGGTGTGGCGCGATCACATTGATGCGCTCGGCGATCACCAGGCCCGGTGTGTCGGCGGGCACCAGATAGGCGGAAATACCGGCCGATGGTTTGGCCTCCGATCCCTGCGAGTGGCTGCGCGCGAACACCACATACAAGTGGGCGATGCCGCCGTTGGAGATCCAGGTCTTCTCGCCATTCAAGACCACGTCGTCGGCTGTTTCGTGGGCGCGGCATTCCATGGCGGCCACGTCTGAGCCCGCCTGCGGCTCGCTCAGGGCGAACGCCGTGATGCAACGGCCGGCTGCTACGGCGGGCAGCCAGCGTGCCTTTTGTTCGGCACGGCCATGCAGGGAGATGGCACCTGAACCCAAGCCCTGCATGGCCAGGGCAAAGTCCGCCAGCCCATCGTGGTGCGCAAGCGTCTCGCGCAAGAGACAAATCTTGCGCGTGTCCAGCGGCGTGTCCGGATTCACGGCGACCACGTGCTGCAACCAGCCCGCCTGTCCCAGGCGCTGCACCCATGCTCGACACTGCTCGTCGACGTCCCGATCGTCCTGGTGTGCTGGCTGCTGCGCCACCCATCGCGCCAAGTCTTGCGCGAACGTCCGGTGGTGCCCGTCGAAGAAGGGCCAATCCAAGTGCGTCTGTTGGGGCAGTGCCATGGGAGCGTGATCGCCGATGCCCATCATCAGTTCCCCTGGAAGACGGGTGTTTGCTTCTGCACGAAGGCCTCGTAGGCGCGGGTGTAGTCCTGCGTCAGCATGCACAGCGCCTGCGCCTGGGCTTCGGCCTCCAGGGCCTGCTCGATGGTCATCGACCACTCCTGGTGAAGCATGGTCTTGGTGATGCCATTGGCGAAGGTGGGGCCGGCGCGGAGCTCTCGGGCCAGGCCCATCGATTGGGCCGGGAGGTCCTCAGGCGTGCACAGTCGGTTGAAAAAGCCCCAGCGCTCGGCCTCCTCTCCGCCCATCACCCGTCCGGTGTAGAGCAGCTCGCTGGCCCGGCCTTGGCCGATGAGCCGCGGCAGGATGGCGCAGGCCGCCATGTCGCAGCCGGCCAGCCCCACCCGGTTGAACAGGAAGGCAGTCTTGCTGCGGGCGGTCCCCAGTCGCAGGTCCGAAGACATGGCCAGGATGGCCCCGGCGCCGGCACACACGCCGTCGATGGCCGCAATGATGGGTTGGGGGCAGGTGCGCATGGCTTTGACCACGTCGCCGGTCATGCGGGTGAACATCAGCAGTTCGGGTGCCTTCAGCTTCACCAGCGGCCCGATGATCTCGTGCACATCGCCGCCGGAGCAGAAATTGCCACCAGCCCCTTGGATCACCACCACGTGCACATCCGGTGCCAGCCTCAGCCGCGCAAAGAGATCCCGCAATTCGGCGTAGCTGTCGAAGGTCAGCGGGTTCTTGCGATCGGGACGGTTGAGCGTGATGGAGGCCACACCGTCTTCGCAGTGCCAAAGGAAGTGCTGTGCGCTGTAGTCGGCCATGGGGCGGTGATTGCCGCGGGCCAGGGCTGGGTCGAGGTTTTCCGGGGCGGTCATGGGGGGTGTTCCTACATGAGGGGTCAGTCGTGTGCGGAGTGGCGCAGCCCGCTTCGCAGCTGTCCGAGTATTTGGAAGAGCATGCGCTTGTCGTTCATCGGCAGCCCCGCAAAGAGATCGCTGAGCCAGGTTTCATGTTCAGCGGCCATCTGGGCAAATCGCTTGCGCCCTGGTGCCGTCAAGCGCACGCGCCAGACGCGCCGATCGCTGGGGTCCTCGGTGCGCTCGACAAGGCCCTCATCCACGAGCTGGTCGGTCAGACCCGTCACATTCCCGCCGGTCACCATCAGGCAGCGCGACAACTCGCTCATGCGCAGCCCGTCCCGGTGCCGTTCGAGCTGCGCCAGATAGTCAAAGCGCGACAGCGTGGTGTGGAAGCGAACCCTCAGTTGGCGCCGCACCACCTGCTCGATGTCGGTGCTGCAGGCCAGCAGGCGCAGCCAGATGCGGGTGTCGAGGTGGTCTTCGGCCTGTGCGCGGGCCTCCAGGCCCAATTCGCTGCGAAACGTGGTTTCCAACTTCAAACCCCCATCTCGCGTGGGGCGCTTTGGGCAGAGGCAGCCTGAGCCTGTGCGGCCTTCTCGCGTTCGAACAACCGCTCCATCTGCTGCTTCCCCGCAAGATAAGGAGCCGGCCAAGACACCGCCTCATGGCCCCACTTCGCCGCCTCTTGCAGGGTCCAAGCGGGGTTGGCCAGATGCGGCCGCGCCAGTGCACACAGATCCGCGCGACCCGCCGCAATGATCCCGTTGACCTGGTCGGCGTCGGTGATGGCGCCCACGGCAATCGTCGGGATGCCGGCTTCGTTGCGGATGCGATCGGCAAACGGTGTTTGGTAGAGGCGGCCGTAGACCGGCTGTTGTTGGGCACTCACCTGCCCGGAGGAGCAGTCGATCATGTCCGCACCGGCGGCCTTGAAGGCCCTGCCGATGTCGACTGCATCGTCGGGTGTGATGCCACCCTCGACCCAGTCGTGTGCGGAGATTCGGACCGAGATGGGCCGATCCTGCGGCCATGCCGCACGCACCGCAGCAAAGACTTCCAGCGGGTAGCGCAAGCGGTTTGACAGTGATCCGCCATAGGTGTCGGTCCGGTGGTTGGTCAGCGGCGAGATGAACGAGGACAGCAGGTAACCGTGGGCGCAATGCAGCTCCAGCCAGTCGAAGCCGGCTTGCGCACCCCGCCGTGCCGCGGCTGCAAACGCCTCGCGTACCCGATCCATGTCGGCGCGGGTCATGGCCCGGGGTACCGCATTCATGCCGTCGACATACGCCTGCGCGCTGGCGGCCAGGAGCGGCCAGTTCCCGTGCGGGTGGTCGGGGGCCAGCGGGGTATCCATCCCGCCGCCCTCCCAAGGGACATTCGTGGAACCCTTGGGCCCGGCGTGACCCAGCTGCAGACCGATGCGGGCGTCGCTGTGGGTGTGCACGAAGCGGACGATGCGCGCCCACGCGGCCTCATGTTCGGCATTCCACAGGCCCGGGCATCCGGGGGTGATCCGTGCATCGGGGCTTGGGCAGGTCATCTCCACCATCACCAGTCCCGCCCCGCCCACGGCTCTTGCACCAAGGTGCATGAGATGCCAGTCGTCAACCAGGCCATCGCGCGCCATGTATTGCGCCATCGGCGACACCACGATTCGATTCTTCAGGGTGCAGCCGCGTACCTGGTAGGGGGTGAACATCGGCGGGGTTGGGCGCGGTGCCGAAGCGGCCTCGGATGCCGCAGCCGGGGTCGACGACACCAGGGCCGCCCGCGACCGGCGTTCCCACCATCGTTCGAAGCCCTCCAGATAGCCGCGGTCCCGTTCTCGGAGGTTTTCATGGCTGATGCGTTGGCTGCGGGTGAGCAGGGTGTAGGCAAACTGCTCGGGTGGCAGGTGCGCATAGCGCTGAACGTTTTCGAACCACTCGGTGCTGTTGCGCGCGGCGTTCTGGATGCGCAGCACTTCCACCGAGCGCGTGGCCTCATAGACCTTGAGCGCGTCCTCCAGGCGGCCGGGATGCTCGGCGATGCGTTGGGCCAGTTCGATCGCATCTTCCAGCGCCAGCTTCGTCCCCGAGCCGATGGAGAAGTGCGCCGTGTGGGCGGCGTCACCCATCAGCACCACTGGCGCCCGGCCGTTGTGGTGAACCCAGCGCCGGCAGACCACGCGCGGAAAGCGGATCCACTGCGAGGAACCCCGCAGGTGCGCGGCATTGCTCATCAGCGGGTGACCCTGCAAAACGTCTGTAAAGAGCCGCTCGCACCAAGCGATGGATTCGTCCTTGTCCATTTCAGCCAGACCAGCAGCCTGCCAAACCGGCTCGGGTGCCTCCACGATGAAGGTCGAGGTGTGCTCGTCGAAGCGATAGGCGTGGGCCTGGAACCACCCGTGGGGTGTTTCCTGGAAGTCAAAGGTGAAGGCTTCGAACAGCCGCGTGGTGCCGAGCCAGACGAAGCGGCATTGCCGCAGATCGATGTCGGGCTCGAAGGTGGTGGCGTACTTGTCGCGGGTACGGCTGTTCAGACCGTCGCTGGCAATGATGAGGTCGGCATCTGGGAAGTCCTCGTCCGAGGCCTCGGCCTCAAAGCGAAGCTCGACACCCAGTGCTTCGCACCGGGCCTGCAGGATGTTGAGCAGGCGCTTGCGCCCGATGCCGCAAAACCCGTGGCCCCCCGATCGCACACGGGCGCCTCGGATGTTGACCTCGATGTCGTCCCAGTGGTTGAAGGACTGCAGGATCTCCGAGGCCGTGGGCGCATCGGCATGCTGCAGCCGGCCCAGGGTCTGGTCGGAGAACACCACGCCCCAGCCGAAGGTGTCGTAGGGACGGTTGCGCTCCACCACCACGACTTCGTGGGCTGGGTTCTGTTTCTTCATCAACAGGCCGAAGTACAGGCCCGATGGGCCGCCGCCCAGGCAGACGATCTTCATGAAAACACTATCGTCATGAATTGTTTAGTTGTCAAGCAAATCTCGCGCGACAATCTGGCCATGAGCGCCCTCCTGCACCCCTTCAAGTCCGTCACCTACAGCGGTCGTGCGCCCGGCGTTCGGCTGCTGGTCACCGGTGCGGTCCACGGCAACGAAGTCTGCGGTACGCATGCCCTGCGCCGGCTGATCGAAGAGATCGATCGCGGTGAGGTGTTGATCGCCCGCGGGCAGCTGACCCTGGTGCCGGTGACCAATCCGCTGGCCTTCCACAAGGGACAGCGCAACGGGGACCGCAACCTCAACCGCGCCCTGGGCCCGGCGCCCGTGCCACGAGAGTTTGAAGACCACGTGGCCAATTGGCTGTGTCCGATGATGGCGGCCCATGAAGTGTTGCTGGACCTGCACTCCTTCAACGCCCAGGGCAAGCCCTTTGCCATGCTGGGCCCGGTGAACAACCAGGGCGTGGTGGAGCCCTATCGCCATGCGGCGGTGGAGGAGGCGTGGGTGCGCACCCTGGGCGTGGCGCGGGTGGTCGACGGCTGGCTGTCCACCTATGTGCGCGGCGTGGCGCGCCGCCGCGAAGAAGCCGGCACATTGGCCGGCACGCTGGACCTTAACCCGAACTATGGCGTGGGGACCACCGAATACATGCGTTCCCTGGGGGGGCGGGCGCTGACGCTGGAATGCGGCCAGCACCGCGACCCGCAGGCGCCCGAGGTGGCCTACCAGGCCGTGCGGCGCACCCTGGCCCATTTCGGCTTGGTGGACGAGCCGCCGCCGCAGCCCGCCTCGGCCATCGAGACGCTCACCCTGCACGAGGTGATCGACAAGCGCCATGCGGATGACCGCTTCGTGCGCGAGTGGCAGAGTTTTGACGCGCTGGAGGCCGGCGACCTCATTGGGGTGCGCCAGGACGGTCAGGAGGTTCGGGCACCGGGCCGCGGCCGCATCCTCTTTCCCAATGCCGCCGCGTCGGCGCGCCAGGAGTGGTTCTACTTGGCCCAGCCCAGCCAGCGGCTGGCCCATTCCTGAATGTTATGGGCCCGAACGGCATTGTGATCTGCCTTCGGGTCCAGGCTTGATAGGCTTCCCCGGGTATGGACAAGCGGGGCGAAGCGATCGTGCTGGGCGCGGGCGTGGTGGGTATCACCACGGCCTGGTCGCTGGCTGAATCGGGCTGGCGCGTGCGCCTGTTGGATGGGCGCGGCGTGGCTCAGGGCACCAGCCTGCGCAACGGCGGGCAACTGAGCTACCGCTATGTGGCGCCGCTGGCCGACGCGGGGATGCCGGTCAAGGCGCTGCGCTGGCTGTTCGAGGCCGACGGCCCCTTGCGCTGGCGCCCGCAGTGGGACCGCGGGCAGTGGCAGTGGCTGGCCCGTTTCGTGGCCCGCTGCAATGGGCGCGACAACGCGGCCACGGCGCAGCGTCTGGCCCGCCTGGGCCAGCACAGCAGGGAACGCCTTCAGCACCTGATGGATGCCCATGGGGTACGGAACTTCGGGTGGGAGCGGGCCGGCAAGTTGGTCCTGCACCGAAGCGCCGACCAGATGCGCCGCGCAGCGGCTGCACGCGACCCCAGCCAGGAAGCCTGGGATGCCCGGCAGTGCCTCGAATGTGAGCCTACCCTTCAGGGGCTGGAAGGGCAGTTCGCCGGCGGCATCTACAGCGGCGACGAAGCAGTGGCCGACTGCCATGCCTTCTGCGTGTCCTTGCTGGACCGACTGCAGGACCATCCGAATTTCCAGGGTCTGGTGCTGGACACGGTCGAGCGCCTGCAGCCA
The DNA here is from genome assembly GCA_049423145.1 of Burkholderiaceae bacterium. GTDB lineage: Bacteria > Pseudomonadota > Gammaproteobacteria > Burkholderiales > Burkholderiaceae_C > RFTU01. Next base: position 48,975 of record JBMSQF010000006.1, on the reverse strand, counting down.
GTCGGTGCCCGGGTGCGCATCCACGCCCGCCAAGACACCTACGAGGCCGACGCCACGGTGCTGGCCACCGGCATCGCCAGCGTGCGACTGGTGCAGCCCCTGGGGCTGAGCCTGCCCCTGTACCCACTCAAGGGCTACAGCCTGGACGCGCCGATCGGCGCTTCGCATGTAGCGCCTCGCGCCAGCATCACCGACTTCGAGCGCAAGGTGCTGTATGCCCGCATCGGCGGCCGGCTGAGAGTGGCGGCCATGGTGGACCTGGTGGGCCACGACGAGCGCATCGATCAGGAGCGGCTGGATTCACTGTTGCGCGTGGCGCGGCAGGACATGGCCCTGGCCGGTGACTACGACCAGGCCCAACCCTGGGCGGGGCTGCGCCCGGCCACGCCCAGCGGTGAACCCATCGTAGGCCCCAGTGGTGTGGCTGGTCTGTGGTTGAACGTGGGCCATGGCGCGCTGGGCTTCACCTTTGCCTGCGCGACAGCCGACCTGCTGGCGCGCGAGATGGCGGGCGCGCCGGTGCCGGATGTGCTGCAGGGCGTGGCGTTCGGCATGGCCTGAACGGTGGCCCCAGCGCAGGGTCTGGGCGGAGTTTCGGCGGAGGTTTGATGGGGCCTTGATAAGGCTCCCTGATCAGGCCTTGATCAGGCCTCGCCCAAGGCCGCGCGCAGGTCGCCCTGGCATTGCGCCAGCAGGGCCTGGGCCGGTTCCGCATCCAGGCCGCGGCGCAGCATCAACACGGCCACCTTCACCTGAAAGCCGCACTCCCGCAGGGCGGCTTCGGCCAAGGGCTGGCTGGCGTTGCCGGCCTGCATGGTCAGCCGCACCGCGCGGTGCACGAGCTTCACATTGGTGGCCCGAAGGTCAACCATCAGGTTGCCGTACACCTTATGCAGGCGCACCATCACCGCGCTGGAATAGCTGTTGAGGGCCACCTTCTGCGCCGTGCCTGCTTTCAGCCGCGTGCTGCCGGAAATCACTTCGGGGCCGGTGTCCAGCACGATGCCGATTTCTGCAGCCTCAGGCAGTGGCGAGCCCGGGTTGTTGGCCATGCCGATGGTCAGGCAACCCAGCGACCGCGCGCTGGTGACCACACCCAGCGCGAAGGGCGTGGTGCCGGAGGCGGCGATGGCGAACACCACATCATCGGCGGTGGGGCCCAGGCGGTGCAGATCTTGCGCACCCTGAGCGCCATCGTCTTCGGCGCCTTCCACCGCCAGGAACATCGCACCCTCGCCGCCGGCCAGCAGGGCCGGTGCGCGGTGGCGTGGCCACGAAAAGGTGGGGTTGAGTTCAACCGCATCCAGCACACCCAGGCGGCCGCTGGTGCCGGCACCGGCATAGATGAGGCGGCCACCGCGGGCCAGGCGCTCGGCGCTGGCGTCCACCGCCTGCGCAATCGACTGGCTTGCCGCCTGTACGGCGCGTAGGGCCACTGCGTGGTCGTCCACCAGCGCCGCCACCAGGCGCGCGGTGTCGTAGCGGTCCAGTTCCGCGTGGGTCTCGTCGGGGGTCTCCGTTCTGGAGGGGTGGGCCATGGTGCTGGTGCTTGGGCTCAGCAGTGTGGAACAGAGCGCTGGCGCGACATTCAATTCGCCGGCTTAGCCGGCGCTTCATACCGAAGGCCGGTGAGAGCGGTCAACAGTGCTGCCGTCTCGGCGTCAGGCTGTCCATCGTACTTGGCGGGCCGGTACTTCATCTGGAACGCGGCCATCACGCGGCGCGTGGGCTCATCGAGTTGACCGTGATCCCCCACGAAGAAGCCATGCTGCATCAGCGCCTGCTGGAACCACTTCACGGGCGGCACGTTCGATTCGTACTGGGCCATGGCCTGGCGCACCAAGGCCTCGTGGGGCCAGGGGATCAAGCCCTCATCGGCCAGCCGCTTCCAGGGGAATAGCGGGCCAGGGTCCACCTTGCGCTGGGGCGCGATGTCGCTGTGGCCCAGGATGCGGTCGGGGCGAATTTGGTGACGCTTGACGATGTCGCGCACCAGCGCGACCACCGCGTCGATCTGCTCGGGCGGGTAGGGCGCGAAGTCGGTGCTGCCGTCGGCCCGCGGACGATTGCCCAGGTTCACGATCTCGATGCCAATGGAGTTGCCGTTGAGCATGCCGTGGCCGGCCCAGTGGCTCACGCCGGCGTGCCAGGCGCGCCGGTCCTCGTCGACCAGACGGTAGATGCGGGGTGGCTGCTCGTCCGTTACCAGGTAGTGCGATGACACCTTCTGTTCGGTGAGGATGCGGATCGAACGTTCCAGGTTCTCTGCGGTGAAGTGCAGGATCAGAAATTGGGCGCGGCTGTCCTGGCTGACGGCGCGGTAGGTGTGCGCATCGATACGCGGGCCGGCACATCCGGCCAGGAACAGCGAGAAGAGGGCCAGCAGGGCTGGCGCGAAACAGGACCGCATCGGCGCATTGTGCGCCGCGCACCCGTGGGATCAAGCCTTCGCGACACCGATGTTGGATCGGTGCAATACCGATGCCGCCGCCGGCCATAACCTGAAGGAATAGTCGTGCAGACCCGGCTTGTGAGGCCTTCACGCGCCGTGGAATGATGAGGGGATGATGATGACGACGCATGGCAAGGAATGCCGGACAGCAGGGCCGCGACCCGGGTTGGGGCATGGTGGGTCCCGGTGGGGGCGGTGGATGGTAGACAAGGTACTGCCGGTGGCGCTGTGCCTGGTCCCATGGGCGCTGTGGTCGGAAGTGGCATGGGCCCAGCGGCCCGCTGCCGTGCTGCCCGAGTCCATGCGGCAGGCCCTGGCCAAGGCGGGCCTGGAGGAGTCTCACCTGGCCGTGGCGGTGTTGCCCCTGACGGGGGTGGCGGGCCCGGGCGCCAAGCCGGCGCCGGCGGCCCTGCTGCACCAGGCCGACCGGCCGATGCAGCCGGCTTCGGCCATGAAGGTGGTGACCAGTGCGGTGGCCCTGGACCGGCTGGGGCCCAATGGGCGCGGTTATACCGAACTGCGCACGGCCGCGCCCGTGGTGGACGGGCGCTTGCAGGGCGATCTGATCCTGCGCGGCGGCGCCGACCTGGAACTGGGGCTGCCCCAGTTGTGGGCCCTGATGCTGGAGTTGCGCGAATCGGGGATCCGCCACATCGACGGTGACATCGTGCTCGACCGTCACTTGTTCTCTCCGGCCCGCATGGACCTGGGTGTGCCGCCTTTCGACGAATCGCCCGAGTTCCCCTACAACGTGATTCCCGATGCCCTGCAGTTGGCCGGCAACCTGCACCAGTTGGAACTGCAGTCCGACCGACAAGGGGTGGGCGCACGTCTGCGACCCGAGCTTCCCGGGGTTCGCCTGGACAACCGCCTGACCCTGCACGAACCTGGCGCGGTGGGCTGCCGCGAGTGGAGCACGCGAGGCTGGCAGCCGCCTGTGGCGGAGCTGATGCCCGATGGCCAGATCCGCCTGGAGTTGCGCGGTCGCTTTCCCGTCGATTGCCAACACCGCCAGCCTTTGCAACTGATGGAGCGCAACCTGCAGGCGCAGGCGCAGTTGCGCTGGGTGTGGCAGGAATTGGGTGGCCAGTGGACTGGCCGTGTGCGCGAGGCGGTGGCGGCCACGGTGTCCGCGCAGGCCGCGCCGACGCGGCTTGTGGCCCGCCGCGAGGCGCGGCCCTGGGGCGAGTGGCTGCGGCCCTTGAACAAGACCTCGGACAACGTGGCCACGCGCATGTTGTTCCTGCTGACCGGGCTGGAAGAGGAGCGCCGCGCGGCCTCGCAGGGCTTGGCTGCGCCGGGCCGCAGCACCCTCGAGTGGGCCGATGCCTCGGTTCGCCGTTGGTTCACCGAGCGCGGCATTGCCGCCGAGGGCCTGGTGATGGACAACGGCTCGGGCCTATCGCGCAGCGAGCGTATCACCGCGCGGCAACTGGCCCTGGTGCTGCGGCATGCCAACGAGCATCTGTTCGGACCCGAACTGCTGATGAGCCTGCCGATTGCCGGCGTGGATGGGTCACTGCGGTCGCGGATGACCGAATCGCCCGCGCGCGCCCGCGCACGCATGAAGCCCGGCACGTTGCGCAATGCCGTGGCGCTGGCTGGCTATGTGGAGGATGCCAAGGGGCGGCGCTGGGTGATGGCGGCAATGGTCAACCACGACGAGGCGCCACAGCGCGGACGACCGGTGCTGGATGCGTTGGCGGGTTGGGTGGCGGCTGGGATGCCGTAAGGGCTTGGTGCCTGAGCGACCAGTGCGGCCCTGTGCATTCAGGCTACAGCCGATTCCAGCAAGCGCACCGTGCCCGCGCCCGCGTCGATTTCAGCCTGCACCCCCAGGGGCAGCGTGAACTTGCGCTTGATGTGGCCAAAGGATGCGCCGCGGTACACCGGCACGCCCAGGGGGCCGAAGTAGTCCTCGAACACCTCATCCAGCGTGAGCGACCCGAAGCCTTCACCGGGCGTGCAGTTGGTGAAGGCACCGAGCATCACGCCGGCCAGGCGGTCCATCACCCCGGCCAGTTTCAGCGTGGACAGCATGCGGTCCACGCGGTAGATGAACTCGTTGATCTCCTCCAAGAAGAGGATGGCGCCGTCGAACGAAGGCAGGTAACCGGACCCGCACAGCGAGGACAGCACGGCCAGGTTGCCACCCAGCAGCGGCCCGCGCGCCACGCCGGGGCGGATGGTGAGCGTGCGGTCGTCCCGCGGAACCGGCAGTGAACCCTTGTCCGGTTCATTGCGCATCAGCACCGGTGCGCCATCCAGCACCACGCCCTTGAAGTGGCGCCAGCTGAATTCATTCCACTCCGAAACGCCAGCCGGGCAGTGGAAGGTGACGAGGCCGCTGCGGCTGTGCACCGCATGCAGCAGTGCGGTGATGTCGGAGAAGCCCCCCACGAATTTCGGGGTGCGGCGCAACTGCGCATAGTCCAGCAGGGGCAGGATGCGGTTGGCCCCCGACCCGCCAGTGATGGCCAGCACGCCGTGCACATCGGGGTCGGCGAAGAGCGCGTTCAGGCCGGCCGCACGCTGCGCATCGGTGCCCGCGAAGTGGCCTCGCCGTGTGCGCAGGTTGGGTGTTTCCTTGATGCGAAAACCGAGGGTGGTGAGCGAGTCGATGGCCACTTCCAATGGCAGCCGGTCGGCCACCACCCCTGAGGGCGCGGCCAGCCCGATGGTTTGCCCGGGCTGCAGGCGTGGGGGCTTGATCAGGGGCAGCGGCTGAGGTGGGTGACGGCGTGCCGAGCTGAGGCCGGGTGCGGTGCTGGGGGCAGAACTGGACACAGCCCCGAGCGGCGTGGTGGCGCGCGCCGCCAACCCAGGGAATGCCGCCGCCGCGGCCACCGCTGCCGCGCGGGCCAGGGTCACCCGCCGCTGAACGTTCGCAGAGCTCTTGGTTGCAGCCGAGTCCGCGGCTGTGCTGGGCTGGTGATGTGTTTGCATGAAGACCCCTCAAGCCACGCGCTGCAGTTCTCGGCGAACGCGGTCGCGGTCACCATGATCGAAGTGCCACCATTCGGTGCTGATGCCCAGAAAGCCGCCCTCGGCCATGGCGGCATACAGCCATCCCCGGTGGCTCAGTTGATCGGGCTGCAGCCGGCCCAAGGCCAAGTGCCGTGTTTCCAGTGCAGGGTGCGACAACTCGCTCATTTCGTCGAAGCCGCTGCCCATGTCGCATTCGCGGCCTTGAGGGTCGAGCATCGTCACGTCCACCGCCATGCCGAAGGAGTGGATGGAGCCGCGTACGGGGTCGGCGAAGTAGGCGGCCATGGGCGTGTGCTGAACCTGGCTCCAGATGGCCTCCTGCACCCGCTGGGGGCGCAGCGCATCCAGCACCAGCAGGCGATGACCGGGACGATGGGCGCCCAGCCATTCGGCCGCGCGTTGCAAGCCCAGCGCCGCCGGCCGCCGCAGCCAGGCACAGTCCAGGTTCGGGTACAGGCAGCGCCCGCTGAAGTTGTTCGTACCGGCGTAGCGGATATCCATGGCGACGCCGGGCAGCTCCGAGAGATGCAAGAAATCCGGATGCGCAGGCACCGACTCGCAGGGGATCGGGGCGGGGTTCATGTTCGCATTCACTTGCTGCGGGCCCGCCGACGCGCGCCGACGCTCAACGGCGCAGTGCACAGCATCGGGGGCTGGGCCACGGGTTCGCTTTCGTCGATACCGGCCTGGGCCAGGCAGGCGCTGGCCGATTCGCGCACTTCCTGAACCAGGCGCCGTGCGGCCTGCGAGAGCGGAGCCGACACAGGCGTGAGCAGCACCAGCGGCACGAGGATGGCGGGTTCCAGGGGCCGCACGGCCACCCGGTCCCGGTCGGCGCTGGCGGCGGTGAAAGGGTCTACGATGGCGGTGCCGACACCGGCCTCGGCCAATTGCCTGGCCAGTTGATAGGTTTGCACCGAGACCATCGGGTGCAGAGCCAGGCCCTGCGCTTCGCATTCGGCGGTGATGCGCAGGCCCAGCGGGTCGGAGGGGGCCAGGCCGATCACGGCCGTGGGCAGTGAGCCCAGGCTCAGCGGGGATCGGGCACGCAGGGCCGCGCCGCGTGCGGGGACAAGCGCCATCATCGGCGCCTGCGTCAACACCTCGGCATACACACCAGGGTGGAGGGGGTCGTGCAGGGTAAAACCGAGATCGAGCTCGGACAGCACAAGCGCCTGCACCAGTTCGCGGGTGTGGTGCGTGGCCAGTTCGCAGTGGCCGTCGGCAAACAACTGCGTCCACCGCGCCACGGCAGTGGGGACCACGGTGGTGCCCAGAGCAGGCGTGGCCGACAGGCGAACCCGTTGCTGGGGGCCTGCCTTCAGATTGGCCGCCAGGCGGCGGATCGACACGAGTTCCGCATGCAGGCGGTCCACCTCGGTGAACAGGCGCTGCGCCTCGGGCGTGGGATAGAACTTGCCACGCACCCGCTCAAACAGCGCGAGGCCCAATTGGGCCTCGGCGTGTTGCAGCACTTTCGTGACCGCCGGTTGCGAGATGTGCAGGAGGCGCGCGGCACCGCTGACGGTGCCGGCGCGCATGATGGCATGAAAGACCTCGAGGTGCCGCAGCCTCACCGCAGTATCAGCGGAACCGGTAGTCCAGGCTCAGCATGAAGGCGCGACCACGCGGGTCAGCCACGCGGGGTTCCCAGGAACTGCCCGAACCGAAGTTGCTGTCGTAGGTGATGGCAAACGGCGGGTCGCGGTCGAACAGGTTGCGCACCATGCCGGTCAAGCGCAGGTTCTTGATGCCGGTGTAGGTCATGGCCAGGTTGTAGGTGGTGTAGGGATCCACCTTGGTCTTGAGGTCGGGCGGCGTGACCGCGCCAGCAGCCACACCGGGCAGCACCTGGTTGTTGTAGCCGCTGCGGAACACCTGTGACAGCGTGGTGATCCACGAGCCCTTCGACCGGCTGATGAAGGCATTGTGTTTCCAGCTCAATCCGAGGTCACCGGCGAAGGTGAACTGGCCCACTTCGCTCGGGCCCCAGGCAGCCGAGGACACCACACGTGAGCGCTTCTTGAGCAGGTAGGTGCCGTCCAGGCCCGCCGTCCAGCGGGCATCCATGGCGGTGAAGCCGTTGCGCAGCGAGAACTCCAGGCCCGAGGTTTCGGTCTCGCCGGCGTTGACCCAGCGCTGATCGACGGCGATCAGCTTGCCAGCTGCGTCACGGATGAAACGGTCGGGGAAGAGGTTGTAGTTGTCGATGAGCTGCGTGAGGGACAGGATCTGGATCGTGCCCTCGCGGCGGATGCTCCACCAGTCCAGGCTCATGCTCAGGTTGTTCATGGGCTCCCACACCATGCCCAGCGAACTCATCTTGGCCTCTTCAGGGCCCAGGTCAGGCTTGCCGCCGTTGATGATGTTGGCGGCGCGGTCGATGAACGCGCAGCCTGGATCCGTGGTGTTGGGTCGGCCTGCCGGGCAGGTCTTGGGGTCGACCAGGGTGGTGCCGGTGAAGATGGATTCGGCTGCGCCGTTGTACAACTGGTTGAAGGTGGGTACCCGGAATCCGGTGCTGTAGGAGCCGCGGCCCAACCACTGCTGGCTCGGCTTCCAGCGTGCCGACGCCTTGGGGTTGGTGGTGGCGCCGAAGCCGGAATAGTCGTCGCGGCGCACCGACAGGGTGGCCTCGAAGCTCTTGGTGATGGGCAGCAGCACTTCACCGTAGAGGGCCTTCACTTCACGCTTGGCGCCCAGCAGGACGTTGGATTGGTCGAAAGGCGCGGCCACGATCACGCGTTGCGCGGCCAGGTCACGCTCGTCGCCATTGAAGCGGTAGCGCTCGGTGCGCATGTCCGCGCCAACGGCCGCCATGATGTCGCCACCGGGCAACTTGGCCACGGGGCCCGAGGCCGAGAAGTCGATCTGCTGCATCGAGAAGCGTCCGCCGTAGAGCACCACGCCCTCGGCCGAGGCTTCCTGCAGGGCCGCCAGGCCGTCGGCGCTTTGCGTTTGGCCGGGCAGCAGGAAGGGGTTGATGCGTCCGCTGTTGAGGGCCGGGATGATGCCCGCGCCACCATCAGAGGCGCCGGTAGCGGTCGTGCCACGGTAGTAGTAGCCGGTACCCAGGCGGGACTTGGCTTCGCTGGAGGCCTGGATCAGGCCGGCGCGGTACTCCCAGCCGCCACCCAGGGGACCGTCGGCCATGATGGCCCAGCGCCGCGTGGAGGCTTCGGTCTCCAGTTCGCGCGGGCCGCATTCGATGCAGCGCCAACGGTAGGCCAGGGGTTGGCCCCGCTGGGTTTCCGTGATCTGACCCGGGAAGGCCGCCAGCAGGCGGTTGAACACCGCGTCATAGGCCGCCTGAGAGGCCGCGTTGCGCGGGAAGCGCAACTGCTGCGTGGTGGTGTTCGGCGTGAGCTGGACGTGCGAGAAGCGCTTGGCGGAATCCGTCTGGCTGCCGACGAACTCGGCAGCAATCTGGTGGTCACCCAGGCGGAAGGTACCGCGCGTCACCAGGCTGGTGTCACTCACCGGTTGCTGAAGCACCGCGGCGCGTCCGGTGTCCCAGGCGCAGGACAGGGCGGCCGTGGGTACGTTCCACAGCAACGCGTCATAGGGCGCTTGCCCGGCGATCGCACCGCAACCTTCGGCGCCCGGCAGATCCAGCACGTTCAGGCCGCCCGAGGCGCGCACCGTGGTACTGCCGGGAATCAGCGGAGTGGAGGCCGTGGTGGGGAACAGCGTGCCCGCCAAGGGGAAGATGGTGGCGTGGGGCGTGCCGCGCGTGTCCACGCTCAGGCCGCGGTTGGGCTGGAAGGTGTTGACGAAGTCGCGCTGGTCGCCGCGCAGTGCCTGGTGTTCGCGCACAGCCAGCGTGGCCATCACGTTGAACTTGTCGCGGTTGAGGTCGCCCACGCCGGCGACCAAGGAACTGCGGTACACGTTGCCACCGCCAGCTTGGGTGACATCGGCCGAGCCTTGGATCGAGGCGCCCTGGAAGTCGTTGCGCAGGATGAAGTTGATCACGCCGCCGATGGCGTCGGTGCCGTAGATGGAGCTGGCGCCGTCCTTGAGCACTTCAATGCGCTGGATGGCCGCCATCGGGATCTGGTTGAGGTCGACCACGCCGCCATTCAGGCCGTGGGAGGCCACGCGCCGGCCGTTGAGCAGGATCAGCGTGGCGTTGCTGCCCTGGCCACGCAGGTTGGCGCTGGTGGCACCGTTGTTGCCGCGCTGGGCACCGCCCACCACGTCGGCGTTGGACGCCAGGTTGTCCAGGCCGTTGCCGTTCGTGGACAGCCACAGCACCACCTGCTCGGCGCTGGTCAGGCCCTGCTGCTCGATTTCCGTGCGCGAGATCACCTGCAGGGGCAAGGACCCTTCGTTGGCCAGGCGCTTGATGCTCGAACCCGTGACCTCCACCTTCTGCTGCTGGGGGTTGGTCTGTTGGGCCAAGACCGGGGAAATCAGGCTGAGTGCTGCCAGGGCCTGGACGATGGGCTTGAGTTTCATGCGGATCTCCTGCGCAGGGCCTCGCGAGAGGCCGAGTGTTGTTTCAAAAAATGTAACGCAGCGCCCTGCAGGGCTGAGCGAATGCCCGACTGACGAATCAGACGGCAACCATAACAAAAGGTTATGGCAATAGACGACGCAACCACGACGGAATCCTGCGCCCTCCTGAACGACTTGGCGCGCGACTAGGGGTAAACACGAGGGCCCGTTGTTGCCCTAATCGAACACCTGGAGGGGCTCAGCCCAGTCGATCGGCCATCCAGCGGTCGATGCGGGCGCCGAGGTCGGCAATGCACCAGTCGGTGGCCAGGTTCGGATGCGGCGCATGCCGCGAACCGAGGGTGCTGAGCAGCGCCACCAAGTCGCGGCGCCCGCCGGGCGCACGACTGCTGACCAGTCCGGCGTCCGACAGATAGTTCTCGGTGGTCCCGGTCTTGTGGGCGAACCGCACCGTGGCTTCCTGCTGGACGGGCCTCACATCGCCTGGCCAGACCCGATCGGCTGCCCGCACCCGGCCATCAGCTTGAATCCAGCGCTGCGGCACTTCGGCGGGTATGCCGGGGCGCCACCCGGGCAGGCCCACTGCGATGGAGGAGGACAGCACCTCGTGCAGGGCCTGCTCGCCCAGCAGCCGCCAGATGGGAGCGGCCGCCGCGGGCCCCATCAGGGGGCGATGCGAAGCCGGCAGCCAGGGCGGTGGCGGCGCTTCGGGCAGCACGGCCGGCAGCATCAACCACAGCAGTCGCACCGTGTCCCAGGCCGTCATCTGCAGGTGTCCCACGCCCGCGCCGTCGCGGTTGAGCCAGCCGCCGTCGGCCCGCGTATTGGCCAGGCGCAGAGTGGGCAGGCCAGCGGCGGTGAAGGCCTCGTGCAGGCCATTGCGCACTTCCTGCCCGGCGGCGTTGCGCTGGATGAGGCCTCGCGCATGGAGCAGCGCCACTAGAGCGCTGGTGTCGTCGTTGCGGCTCTCGGTGATCATCCGGTCGGCCCAATCGACGACCCGCCGTTGCGTGCCTCCCCAGGTCCACGGCTCGTTCCAATCGGCCTGCTCCTGGTCCACCAGCAACCCCACGCCCACGGCCACCATCAATTTGATGAGCGAAGCCGGGTAGGGCGCGATCGAGGCAAAGGGCCCCTGACCGTACAGCGTCGGCAGATGCTTCAGCTGCGTCCAGTCGGCGCCCGGTTGCCAGGCGATCGAGCGCCGTTGATCATCGGTGGGGTCCACCAGGTACCGGATGTCCTGCACGGCCGAGGCATCGGGGCCGATGCGCGCCACCACACCTTCATGGTGCCCGCGCGTGACCAGCACATTGGCCCAGACAGGCGCACTGCCCGTTGGAAACGCCACCACCGCCAAGTCCAGCGTGGGCGGCGGGTCGAAGCGCCGAGCGGCATCCAGGCTGGTCCGCAGGGCCTCGCGCAGCGCGCGCGCCAGATCCTCGTGGGTGATGGGGGAGGACTTCATGGATCAGGCGTAAAAGGCGTAGCCCACCAGGATGGCGCCGATCAGGCCCACTGCATCGGCCGTGAGCGCACAGCCCAGCGCATGCCGCGTCTTCTTGATGCCCACGCTGCCGAAGTAGACGGCCAACACGTAGAAGGTGGTTTCGGTGGAGCCCTGGATGATGCTGGCCAGGCGCCCCTCGAAGGAATCGACGCCATAGGTCTTGAGCACGTCCACCATCAGGCCGCGCGCGCCGCTGCCCGACATGGTCTTCATCAGGCCTACAGGCAGGGCCGGCACGAACTGGTCATCCAGCCCCAGCGCGCGCACCCCCGCGCCGATGGCCTGCACCATGAAGTCCATGCAGCCGCTGCTGCGGAACACCGAGATGGCCGCCAGCATCGCCACCAGATAGGGAATGATCTGTACGGCCACGCCGAAGCCTTCCTTGGCGCCATCGACGAAGGCCTCATACACATTGATGCGCCGTACCGCCCCCACGGCCACAAAGAGCACGATGATCGACAGGATGATGCCGCTGCCGAGCACCGCAATGGCCTTGCTCATTTCCGCTGCGGGCAGGCCGCTGAGCCACAGATACAGCGCGCCCATCAGTGCCGCAAAGCCGCCAAAGAAGGCCATCACTGGCGCACACAGCAGGTTGATGCGCTGCACCCAGGCCACCGCCAGCAGGCCGGCCACGAAGGAGATGAAGGTGCCGATGAGGGTGGGCAGGAAGATGTCAGCGCCGTTGAAGTTCGTCAGGCCCTGCTCCACCGCCAGGCTTTGCCGGATGGCGATCACCGAGGTGGGAATGAGGGTGATGCCCGCGGTGTTGAGTACCAGAAACATGATCATTGGATCTGATGCGGTGGACTTGTCCGGGTTGATCTCCTGAAGCTCGCGCATGGCCTTCAGGCCCAGCGGTGTGGCCGCGTTGTCCAGGCCCAGCATGTTGGCCGAAGCGTTCATGGCGATGCTGCCGCTGGCCGGGTGGCCATCGGGGATGCCGGGGAAGATGCGGCGGAAGAAGGGCGCCACGCCGCGGGCGAACAGCTGGATCACGCCGGCCTGCTCGCCGATCTTCATGATGCCCAGCCACAGCGTCATCACGCCCACCAAGCCCAGCGAGATGTCGAAGCCGGTCTTGGCCATGTCGAACAGGCCGGTGAGCATCTGACCGAACAGCGCGGTCTGGCCCATCATGACCTTCACCGCGGCCACGGTGAAGCCGATGAGGATGAAGCCGATCCAGATGAAATTCAGGGCCATATTCAGGTTGCAGTCTTGATGCGCCCAGCCAGATAGGTCCACACGAAATGGGCGGCTGCGTAGGCGGTGAGTTCGGCGTGATCATAGGGCGGCGCCACTTCTACGCAGTCCATGCCCACGAAGTTCAGGTCGTGGAGTTCTTCCAGGAAGGTGAGCACCTGGTTGGTGCTCAGCCCGCCGGGCTCGGGCGTGCCGGTGCCCGGTGCGAAGGCCGGATCCAGGCAGTCGATGTCCAGGCTGAGGTACATGGGCGGGCGGCCCTGCGCTTCCCATCGCTGGCGGATGTCCTGCAGCGCCGATGCCAGTTGCTCATGGTTCTCGCGGCCCCGCAGATCGCGCGCGGTGAAGATGCGCCCGCCGTGGTCGGACACGAATTCGCGCGCCGCGCGTTCACCCGCCGAACGGATGCCGATTTGCGTGAAGCACGATGGGACGACCAATCCTTCGGCAAAGGCCTCAGCGACCCAGGTGCCGTGGCCGCTGGGTTCACCGAAATGGTCGGTCCAGGTGTCGCAGTGGGCGTCGAAGTGCAGCACGCCCACGGCTTGCCCCTGCTGCTCGCGCAGCGCCCGCAGGATGGGCAACGTCACCGAATGGTCGCCACCCAGCCACACCATGTGGCGGGCCTGGAGCAGGCTGGGCAGCAAGGTGGCCATGCCCTCGCGCATGGCCTGCAGGCTGGTGTTGGGCAGGGGCAGGTCGCCCAGGTCGTCCAGTTGGCTGGCAGGCTCGGTGTTGAAGTGCGGGTGGATGCCGTCGCACAGCATGTGGCTGGCCGCGCGGATGGCCCGTGGCCCCATGCGCGCGCCACTGCGGTTGGTGGTGGAGCCGTCCCAGGCCAGGCCGGCCAGGCCGTAGGGGCGCGCTGGCGTTTGGCTGTCGGCAGGGTCGGCGCGGCCACACTTGAGGAAGCTGGAATCGCTGAGGAAGGCAAACGAGGTCATCGGTCTTGGGTTGTTTTCAGGTGCTGGTGGTCGCCGATGCGGGGTTCGCGGACGGTTCGTCCCGGGCCTCCAAGGCTTTCGGCGGAGACGACAACAGCCACAGGCCTGCGAAGGTCAGGGCGCCGTTGAGCAGGAGCATTTCAAGGCCGATACGGTAGCTGACGAACCAGGTGGCCTGCAGGGCGTCGATGAAGGCGCAGACCAGGGGTGCTGCCAAGGCCACCAGCCAAACGGCGCCGTCGCGTACCGGCCGACGCGTGAGCAAGCCGAAGGCGAAGAGGCCCAGCAGCGGGCCATAGGTGTAGCCGGCAATCTTCAGGATCAGCATGATCATGCTGGAGTTGTCCACCCACCGGAACAGCAGAACCAGCAGCAGGAACACGGCCGCGAAACCGAAGTGAACGGTGTAGCGGATCCGCTTGTGCTCGGCCTCGCCCAGGCCCCGCTTGTCGGTGCCCAGGATGTCCAGGCAGAAGGAGGAAGTGAGCGCGGTGAGCGCGCCATCGGCACTCGGGAACAGGGCCGAGATGAGCGCCAGCACGAAGATCACCTGCATGGCCTGCGGCATGTGCTGCATCACCACGGCGGGGAACAGCGCATCGCCCTTGGCTGCCATGCCGTGGTGCGCAGCAAACAAATGCAGCAGGCCGCCCAGGAAGAGGAACAAGACCACGACGCCCAGCATCACCAGCGCCATCACCAGCATGTTCTTCTGTGCGCCGCCCAGGGTTCGCACGCTGATGTTCTTCTGCATCATTTCCTGATCCAGTCCCGTCATCGCCACCGTGATGAAGATGCCAGCCGTGATCTGCTTGAGCCAGAAGTTGCGGGGTTCGGGGTCGGTGGCGAACACATCGGACAGGCCCTGAGCCTGCAGGGTTTGCCAGGCCTGCAAGGGCTGGAGGTTCAGCGCATCCATCAGGAACACGGTGCAGGCCACCAGGCCAAAGAGCATGCCGCTGGTCTGCAGGGTGTCGGTCCACACGATGGTCTTCACACCTCCCTCGAAGGTGTAGAGCACGATCATCAGCAGGATGACGGCGGCCGTCAGCCAGAACGGCACCCCCCAGGCCGACAGGATCCAGTCCTGCAGGATGCGGATGACGATGTACAGCCGCGCCGTGGCGCCCAGTGTGCGCGAAAGGATGAAGAAGCCCGCCGCGGTGCGTCCGCTGTGAGGGCCCAGGCGGCGCCGGATGTAGTCGTAGATGGAGGTGAGTTGCAGGCGGTAGTACAGCGGCAGCAGCACGAAGGCGACGATGGCGTAGCCGATCAGGTGCCCCAGCATGATCTGCAGGTAGTTCCACTGTGAGGCGCCCACCGCGCCCGGCACACTGACGAAAGTGACCCCCGACAGCGAAGTGCCGATCATGCCGAAGGCCACCAGAGGCCAGGGGTTGCGGCGGTTGCCCACATAGAAGCCCTGGTTGTTGCTTCCCTTGGAGGTGAACCAGGTCACCAACAGCAGGCCGGCGAAGTAGGCGGCCACGACGGTGAGCAGCAGAGTGGGCTGCACGGGGGCAGTGATCGGTTGTTGGTTGGGTTCAGGGCGGCATCGGGGCCGGCCGCTGCTCAATGAGTATCACATTGGCCAAAGGGCGGTGCCGGGGTTCATTGGCAGGGCGCTGAACGCGGGATTCGCCCCCCACCAGCAGGGCCGTGCTGCCCCCGCCGTCGAGATTGAAGCCCTGGTGGACACCCAGCGCCTTTAGATCGGCTGCGGTGTCGGCCAGGCGTTGGCCGGGTCTGTCTTCTCGGCGGCCTTCTACAAACAGCACGATCAGCCAACGGCCGTTGGCGCTAAGGCCAATGGCGGTGCGGGGGTGGAGTTGCGCACACAAGGAAGCACAGCGTGCATCGTCTTGCGGCGTGCGGGCCTGGCCGTTCCGCACCAGATAAGGCGTGCCGCCCACCACATTGAAGCCGCCTGCGGGCGCCGAGGCCGTCGGTTCCAGCAGGACCTCGCACCGCTGGCGATCATCACAACTCAGCACGGGGCTGTTGCGCGGCGAAAGCGGCTCGGGCCATGGATCGCCCTGGCTGATGGTGTGGCCGCGGGCGCGGAATTGCCGGTCGAAGAAGGACGCATTGAACGCGGCGAGCGCCGCACGCGCATCGGCCCGCTGGTCGATGGGCTGGCCAGCGCTGGCGCGGTCCGATACCCGCAGGCGCAGCCCGCTGGCCTGCAGGTCCAGCCGCAGGGCCTGCACCCCGGGGCGGATGTCCCGGTGGTCCAGCCCCGCGGCGATCGGCTTCCAGCCCGAGCCGCGCCCCGCAGGGTCCAGTGGGTGTGCGCAACCAGTGAGCAGGGCCGAGGTCAAGCCCAAGCCAATGAGTAAGCCCAAGACGACACGCAAGTTCCAGAGCATCCGCCACCACCACCCGCAGCCCGGGTTGCTGCGGAGCGGGTGTGACACCATCAGGGCCTGTGGCGCATAGAAGCCCAGGATGCGCTGCATCTGCTGGCGCAGAAATTCCGGCGACCAGCATTGGGCCATGCGCTTCATGCGGCGGGACGCTGGCCGCGCCGGTCCACGAGCAATTCCACACGGCGCCACTTGGCGTCCAGGTGCACTGCCTGGCTTGAAGAGGCGACCGGAACTTCGAGATAGCGCCAGCGCTGACCGTCATGACCGATCAACCGGTAGCGGTCCGGGCTGCGCCTGGGCAGCGTCCACTCCACCCCCTGTGCCGAATGGCCAGTGCTGCTCAGGGCGATGGAAGGACGGCGCCAGCCCGGAGGAAAGCGCGGGGAGGGTTGGAACCCGCTGTAATAGGCAGCGAGTTCCGCCGCATAGAGTTCCATTACGCCGCGGCTGAACCAGAGCGCATGGCCGCCTTGTCCCAGGCGCCTCGTGAGTTCGATTGATCCCTGGAGCTGCGCCCATGTGGAATCGCGCCCCTCACCCACAATGCGGATGCCGGCCACCAACTCCCTGGGTCGATAGGCCCGGGCCTCCTGCAGGGCCTGCACTTGCTGCAACCAGGTGGATTCGAAGGCCTCCAGGCTGAGCCGGTAGGCCTGCGGCACTTGCTCTGTCCATCGGCGATCGGCGGGCCAGCGGGCCCAGGAGGGCCAGTCCAGCAGGTAGTGCTCCCATGACCAGGGGTACACGGCCGGGCTCAAGGACAGCACCCGGCCCGGCAGGGCCTGCCGCAGCCGGCCCGTGAATTCAGCGGCGAGTGTGTTGAGCTTGTTGGCGCGCCAGCGTACCCAGGCCGGGTCTTGATGGTCGTCCGGCGGCTGGCGGCCCCCATGTTCGGATGCGTAGACAGCGCGCGTGTGCTCGTCGTAGCCCATGGTGATGTAGGGCCAGACGATGCGGTCATCGAACTGCACACCGTCGAGGTCGTACTGCGCAATGGCCTCCAGGGTCAGGTCCAGCAGGAACTGCCGCGCCTCTTCGCGCAGGGGATTCATCCAGACGAAACCGTTGGGCGCCACCTCGCGGCCCTGGCGGTCTCGCGAGATCCACTCCGGCTTCAAGCGCCGAAGGTGGTTGTGGGTCTGCCCGTGCGCGGCCATGAAGCCGTATTCAAACCAGGCGATGTGCACCAGGCCCTGGCGGTGGGCCTCGATCAAGGTTTCTTCCAGCAGGTCGCGCGCGAGGGCGGCCGAAGGTACCTCGCTGGGGTCCTGCAGGGCTCCAGCGGGACGCTGGGCCACGCCGATGGTGCGGCGCAGGACTTCACTGGGGAACTGGGTGTAGCCGTTCTTCCAGCACTCCACGTACACCGTGTTCAGACCGATGCCGCGCAGTTGCCGCATCGTGGACTCGGTGTTGGCGGGAGTGGCCAACGCGCGATTGGCTGTCGTGGTCAGCCAGGTGGCGCGCACTTCGCCGGGCCAGCTGGCGGCGGTGGTGGCCCCGTCGTTGGAAGATCGATCGGCGGCGCAGCCCAGAAGGCCGGCCGCCGTTCCCAGGGACCCGGCGACCCCCAGCACCGCTGGCAGGCGATGCCCGACCATCGCCCCCAGGGCTTTGAGCGCCCCCCGGCGCGGGACCTGCATCAGCTGATCAACCTTGTGCACACTGCGGGAGGAAGAGTGTTGGCCTCGCGGACCGATGGTTCGACGGGTGGCATTCACAAATGAGGATCACCTACGTCGACGCGCTCGCTGAATAGCGCCATTGCATTGGCCCGGTTGCCTGACGATGATGCATCGAACTAAGTGGACTCAGCAGACCTTAAAGGTTGATCTAGTATCGCGGCAGAGGCCTCTCATGTCAGCAGAACAAGCGGCTCTTTAAGCCTTTTGCAGATGAAGCCTTCCTCCTTCCGATTAAATGGTCCGATGTGATGAACCAGCAAACCTTGCACGGCGCCGTGCTCACACCCGAGGGATTCCTGCAAGGCTCCATCGCATGGGGTGAAGGGCGCATCCAAACCCTTGAGGGCAACCGGGTCGACGAGTCGGCTGCGCGCCGGGCTGGTCCCTTGATCCTCCCTGGCTTCATCGATCTGCACGTGCACGGCGGCGCCGGCGCCGACACCATGGAGGCCGCCGACTCCATCGTCACCATCGCATGCGGGCACGCGCGCCACGGAACCACCAGCCTCCTGGCCACCACCATGACAGCGCCCTTGTCGGAAATCGAAGAGGCGCTTCGATCCCTTTCCCCTTGGTGCGAACAGCGCCCGCCAGGCGGCGCCTCTGTACTGGGTGTGCACCTGGAGGGGCCCTACCTGAACGCTGAGCGGCTGGGTGCCCAGCCGGATTTCGCTCGGCCTGCTACGGTGGACGAAATCCTCGCCCTGCACGCCATCGCGCCGATCCGGGTGGTGACCCTGGCCCCAGAGCGTGCGCAGAACCTGGCGCTGATTCCCCAGTTGGTGGCCAAGGGCATCCGCGTCCAGCTGGGCCACAGCGACGCCACCTACGAGCAGGCCGTCCAAGCGCTGGATGCCGGCGCCGCGGGCTTCACCCATCTCTTCAATGCGATGGGTCCGTTCCACCACCGCGCCCCCGGTGCGCCGGGAGCGGCCTTGGCCCATGCGCAGCATGCGGAGTTCATTCCCGATCTGCTGCATGTGCACCCGGGCGCCATCCGCGCAGCCATGCGCGCCATTCCCGGGATGTTTGCAGTGACCGACGCCACGGCCGCCGCCGGGATGCCTGACGGCCAGTACCTCCTGGGGCGGCAGCGCGTGCTGGCCTGCATGGGGGCGGTGCGCTTGCCTGACGGCACCTTGGCCGGCAGCACCCTGACCATGGACCGGGCCCTGCGCAACCTGGTGTCCATCGGCCTTTCAGTGGCCGAGGCCAGCGCCCGCGTCAGCTGTATCCCGGCGCAGTACCTGGGGCTCCGGGACCGCGGCGAGTGCCGCGTCGGCGCCCGTGCGGATCTTGTCGTCCTCGATGCCCAGTCTTTGGCATTGCAGCAGGTTTGGATTGAAGGAGAGTGCATTGACCTCGCAGATGGCCACTGAAATCCAGGAGGCGCCGCAGGCCGTGGCCCGGCTGTTGAGCCTGGAGGATGAGCGGGTGGCCACACTGGGCCGCCACCTGGCCGCCTCGCCACCCATTTCCTTGCTGACGATTGCGCGCGGCAGTTCTGACCATGCGGCCCACTACCTGGCGTATCTCGTGATGGCGCGCCTGGGTCGGGTCGTGGCCTCCTTGCCCATGTCCCTTATCACCCTGCAGGGCACTCAGCTGGTGTGCGACCAGCTGATGGCCGTGGCCTTTTCCCAATCGGGCCAGAGCCCCGACCTGCTGGCGCCCGTGCAGCATGTGAACGAGCGCGGTGGCCGCAGCCTGGCCCTGGTCAACGACACCGCCTCGCCGCTGGCCCGGGCGGCCCAGCATCTGATTCCTCTGCATGCAGGGCCGGAACGCAGCATTGCCGCCACCAAGAGCTTCATCGCTCAGATGGCGGCCAGCGCCGCGCTGGTGGCGGCGTGGGAAGACCATCCGGTTCTGCGCGCATCCGTTCTGCAGTTGCCCGAACGATTGGAGGCCGCTCTGGCCCAGTCCTGGTTCCATGCCGCTGAGGCCTTGGTGGGTGTGGATCGGCTGTATGTGATCGGGCGCGGCACGGGCCTGCCCGTGGCGCAGGAGATGGCCCTGAAGCTCAAGGAGGTGTGCGGCATCCAGGCCGAGGCCTATTCCAGTGCCGAGGTCCGTCATGGTCCGATGACACTCGTGGAGCCCGGCTTCACGGTGCTGGTACTGGCGCCCGATGGGCCTGCCCAAGCCGGACTGCTGAACATGGCGCAGCAGATGCGACAGCAAGGCGCCCGCGTGTTGCTGGCCGCCCCGGCGGGCATTGAAGGCTGTGACCTGCCTCTGCCCGACGTGGGCCACGAGGACTTGGCCCCTATCACGGCCATTGCGCGTTTCTATGGCTTTGCCGAGGCCCTGGCGCGGATGCGCGGCCGCAACCCCGACAGTCCGCCCCACCTGCAGAAGGTCACCCGGACACACTGAGTGCAAGGCGCTGAACCTGGCATGAATCATCCATCAAAGGAATCGCCATTGAGCACGTCCTATCCTGCCGCCCGGCTCGACGAGGCCATCGGCCTGGGCCTTGACGCCGGCGGTACCCAAACCCGCTGGGCCCTGGCTGCGGCCGACGGACGCATCCTGGCCGAGGGGCATGTCGGTCCCTTGAACGCCCTGCAAACGGCCACACCGGCGGGTCGCGATCTGTGGCGTGCCACCCTGTTGGAATTGGCCGCGCAACTGAAGGGCCACGGGCACGCCATGCCCCGCGCGGTCCACGCCGGGCTGACCGGTTATGGCGGCACGATGGCCGAGCCGGTCGAACTCATCACCGCTGCGCTTCAGATCGACAGGGGCGCCGTCACCGCCAGCAATGATGTCGAAGTGGCCTATCGCGATGTGTTCGCGCTGGGTGCGGGGCACCTGGTGTATGCGGGGACCGGCGCCATTGCGGTGCATGTGGATGCGCGCGGTCATTGCCACCGCGCCGGTGGCCTGGGCGGCGTGTTGGATGACGCGGGGGGTGGTTATTGGATTGGGCGCGAGGCACTCAAGCGGATCTGGCGAGCCGAAGACGAGGAGCCGGGCGCTTGGCACCGTTCCGCGCTGGCCATGGCGCTGATGCAGCGCATGGGCGGCTCCGATTGGGCCTGCACCCGTGCCTTTCTGGCCACCGCCGACCGCGGCGCCATGGGGGCGCTGGCGCTGATCGTGGCGCAGGTGGCCGACCGAGACGAAGTGGCGATGGACATCCTCGAGCAAGCCGGCCGCGAATTGGCGCGCCTGGGGTGTATCCTCCTGCGCCGGCTTGGCCCCTTGCCTATCGCCCTGGTTGGCCGGGTGTGGCAACTGCATCCGGCCATCGGTCAAACCTGTCGGGAAGCACTGCCTGCCGACACCCGCGTCACGGTGTGCGAATGCCGTGGGCATCACGCCGCCGCGCGCCTGGCGGCCAGCCGACTCACCACGGGCTCCATCTGAATGAACACCGTTCAAGGCACGTCCTCTTCCAGGCCCTGGGCCTGGATCCCCTCGCTCTACTTCGCACAGGGCCTGCCCTATGTGGTGGTGATGACGCTGTCGGTGGTGCTGTACAAGAACCTCGAGGTGTCCAACACCGAGATCGCGCTCTACACCAGCTGGCTCTACTTGCCCTGGGTCATCAAGCCGCTGTGGTCGCCCTTGATCGAACTGCTGGGCACCAAGCGGCGGTGGATCGTGGTGATGCAGTTCTTCGTCGGCGCGGCGCTGGCCTGTGTGGCGCTCACCTTGCCGACTGAACGCTTCTTCCAGATGACGCTGGCGATCTTCTGGTTGATGGCCTTTGCCTCGGCCTCGCACGACATTGCGGCTGACGGCTTCTATCTGCTGGCGCTCAAGACCCACCAACAGGCGGCCTTCGTGGGGGTTCGCTCCACCTTCTATCGCGTGGCCAACATCGGCGGGCAGGGCGGTCTGGTCTATCTGGCCGGTGAATTGCAGGAGCGCACCGGCAGCATGGTGCAGGCCTGGGTCGGCGTGTTCTGGGTGATGGCGATGGCCTTCGCGGCTCTGACCCTGCTGCACCAGTTCACCTTGCCGCGAGCCCCGCAGGATGTGCCGGCTGTGCGGTCGGCAGCGCCTTGGCGCGAGTTCCTCGAGGTCTTCGCCGATTTCTTCCGCAAGCCGGGCATCCTGGTCATCCTGGGCTTCCTCCTGCTGTACCGCTTCCCCGAAGCGCAGTTGCTCAAGTTGGCGGTCCCCTTCCTGCTGGACAAGCCGGAACTGGGCGGCCTGGGCCTGAGTACCAAGGACGTGGGTATCGCCTACGGCACGGTGGGCCTCACCGCCCTCACCCTGGGCGGCCTGTTAGGCGGTTGGATCATCTCGCGCGTGGGGCTGGACCGCGCGCTGTGGCCGCTCGTGCTGGTGATGCATGTTCCCAACGTCGTGTTCGTGGCGTTGGCCATCGAACAGCCGACCAACCTGTGGTGGGTCAGTGCGGCATTGGCCGTGGAACAGTTTGGCTACGGCTTGGGATTCACCGCCTACATGATGTTCATGATCGTGGTGGCCGAAGGCCCGCGCAAGACTGCGCACTACGCCATCTGTACCGGCTTCATGGCTCTGGGCATGATGCTGCCCGGCATGTGGAGCGGCTGGCTGCAGGCCCAGATCGGCTACCTTTGGTTCTTCATCTGGGTACTGGCGGCCACCGCCCCGTCGTTGTTGATGACGGCCTTGATCCGCATACCGCCGGGCTTTGGCCGTGTGCAACCCGAATCGGCCGACACCGCCACTGTTGCGGGCAGCGTGAAGGACAACGGCCGTGATCCCAGCCTGCAGGAGGGGCGCCGATGAACGACCGCATCCTGTCCCTCGATGCCTTTCGCGGCTTCACGATTGCCGCGATGCTGCTGGTGAACAACCCGGGCGATTGGGGTCATCTGTACAAGCCCTTGGCCCATGCCGTTTGGCACGGCTGGACCTTCACCGATTGGATCTTCCCCTTCTTCGTGTTCATCAGTGGCATGGCCATGCCCCTGAGCGTGGAGCGGCGTTGGCAACTGGGTTTGTCCAGGGTCACCCTGCTGTTGCAGATCTGGCGCCGCGCAGCCCTGCTGATCCTGATGGGCCTGGTTCTCAATGCGGTGCCGCACTTCGACTGGAACGAGCTTCGCCTGCCCGGGGTGCTGCAGCGGCTGGGCCTGGTGACGATGTTGGCGGCGCCCATCGTGTTGTGGTGGGGCTGGCGCGGGCGCCTGGCTTGGGCGGTGTTGCTGATGGTGGCCTACACCGCCATCATGTTGATGGTGCCGGTACCGGGGGCCGATGGTGTGGTGCGCACAGGTTCGTTGGAGCCGGGGCAGGATGTGGGCGCGTGGCTGGATCGCGCCCTGATGGAAGGCCATCTTTGGAAGCAGAGCCGCACCTGGGACCCGGAAGGCCTGCTGTCCACATTACCCGCGGTTTCCAGCCTGTTGGTGGGGGTGCTGGCCGGACAGTGGTTGCTGCAGGAAGGCACTCGCGCGGCGGCGGAACGGGTGATGGGCCTGATGGTGGCCGGCCTTTTGTGCCTGTGGGCCGGCGAGGTGCTTCATGCTTGGGTGATGCCCATCAACAAGAGCCTGTGGACGCCCGCCTACGTGATGTCCACCAGCGGCTGGGCCTTATTGATGATCGGCAGCTTCCACTGGTTGCTGGACGCCATGCCCGATCAACGACGGCGCGCGGTGAGCGCTCGGCTCGCGCACCCGCTGGTCGTCTTCGGTGTGAATGCCCTATTCCTGTTCGTGCTGTCCGGCCTGATCGCCAAGATGCTGGCCTTCATCAAGCCCGATGGCGTGCACTCTCTCAAGCGC
Organism: Burkholderiaceae bacterium; assembly: GCA_049423145.1. Taxonomy (GTDB): domain Bacteria; phylum Pseudomonadota; class Gammaproteobacteria; order Burkholderiales; family Burkholderiaceae_C; genus RFTU01. The sequence goes on along the minus strand of JBMSQF010000006.1, from coordinate 25,622 downwards.
CTGTTGGTTCAACTCATTGAACCGCTGGGACTGGCGCCGGTCAACGCCTCCTTGACCTATGCGCTGGGCTTTGTGTTGATGATGTGGGGGGTGGCCTGGTGGATGTGGAGCCGCCGATGGTTCATCCGGGTCTGAACATGACGGAAACAGCGAAGAAGGATCATTCCATGAGCGACCAGGTGCCGAGGTACCGCACCATGCGCCGCCGCCTGGTCTTGGCTGCCGCAGCCACCTTAGGCGGCTGTGCGGGCCCTTCACCCTTCGGCCACCACGGGCGCCTTCAATCAGGCGCCGCCGATGATTCCGCTGAGCGGCTCTCAAGCTGGCGCGAGGTGCCGCCTGGACAGCCGGGCGCGCCACTGGATTTGCCGGAGCCGCCGCGCGAATTCCGCGCCGCCTGGGTGGCCACCGTGGCCAACATCGACTGGCCCAGCCGCCCCGGGCTTTCGATGCAGGCTCAGCAAGCCGAGGCGCTGGCCATTCTGGACTGCGCGGTGCAAACGCGGCTCAATGCCATCGTCCTGCAGGTGCGCACCAGTTGCGACGCCTTGTATGAATCCTCACTGGAGCCCTGGAGCGAATACCTCAGCGGCGAGCAGGGCCGCCACCCGGGCTATGACCCCTTGGCATTCTGGATTGCCCAGGCCCATGCACGCGGGCTGGAACTGCACGCTTGGTTCAATCCCTTCCGCGCCCGCCACAACAGCGCCCGCTCGCCCGCGCACGAAGGCCACGTCAGTCGAACCCAGCCCCAGTGGGTGCACCGCTACGGCGACCTGCAGTGGATGGACCCGGGTGATCCAAAAGCCGCCCATCACACGTTGGCCGTCGTGGCCGATGTGTTGAAGCGCTATGCGGTTGATGGCGTCCACATCGACGACTATTTCTACCCCTATCCCGTGAGGCCAGCCGGCGCCCCACCCACCGACCCCACGATCGAGTTTCCCGATGACCGGGCATGGCAACAGGCCCAAGCCAGCGGTAGCGCGCAAGGTCTGACACGCGCCCAATGGCGGCGGCGCAATGTGGACGAGTTGGTTCGTGGCATGCACGAGCAGGTTCGCCGCATCAAGCCGCAGGCCCGCTTCGGCGTGAGCCCTTTCGGCATCGGAAAGCCGGCGCTGCGGCCACCGGGCATCGCGGGCTTCAGCCAATATGACGAACTGCACGCTGATGTGGAGCGCTGGCTCTCAGAAGGTTGGATGGACTATCTGGCGCCTCAGCTCTACTGGTCTCGGGCACAAACCGCACAGGCCTTTGCTGTGCTGCTGGACTACTGGCGCGGGCAGAACATCAGAGGGCGCCATGTCTGGCCGGGCCTGTATACCAGTCGCATTCAGGAGGGAGAGCCGAGTTGGCAGCCCGATGAGATCGAGGGCCAGATTGAGCATGTGCGGCAAGCAGCGCCCGGTACGGGGCACCTTCACTTCAGCATGGTGGCACTGCTCAAGGACCGGCGCGGCGTGGCCTCTCGTCTGCGCCAGGGGCTTTATGCGCAGCCTGCGCTCGTGCCGGCCACACCCTGGTTGGCCAGGCCCGAACCTCCCAGCGTGGAGGCACGTGTCGAATCCCGTGACGCGGTCGTGCAGGTGCGCGCGCGTACACGAGGCTCCGCCTCGCGCTTGCTGCTGTGGATCCGCCGGGAAGGCCGTTGGGAATGGAAGCTGGTGCCTGCTCGCGAACTGGTGATGTCCGAGCGGGGTGTTGAGGCGGTGGCGTTGTCTGGCCTGGACCCGGTGGGTCTCGAGGGGGATCGGCGTTGTTGGCTACCACCGTGAACCGAGCTGCGGCTTTCATGGCGGTGCGTTCAGGGCAGGGGCGCCACGAACAGCGGCAGCCAACTCACCCGATTCGTTCAGCGCCTTGAGGTTCTCATAGCCGCCGATGAGCGTGCCCTTGATAAAGATCATCGGAAAGGTGGGCCAGCCGGTCCACATCTTGAGCGCATTGCGGCGACGCCACCCCGAGAGGTAGTTCCCGTGTTCGATCGATTGGTGAGAGATGCCGGCAGTGGTCAGCAGTTCGCGGGCCTTGCGGGGAAACGGGTTCCAGCCCATACCGACCACCACGACATCATGGGTCTGCACGGTCCGTTCCACCTCTTCGATGAAGTCTCGGTGGTGATTCGCGATCCGGTCTCGAATGGCCGGCTGAATGCGGGATTCGGGGAGAATAAGCCGGTTCATGGAGATCAACCCTTCATGGTTTGCGTGAGCATCCGAGTGTAGAAGCCGGGCTCGATCTCCAGCAAACGCAGCAGCAGGGCGCGTGCATCGTGCTGGACCAACGAGGCGCTGGTGGAGCATGACTTCAGGGACTTCGAGGAGCCCAATCGCCTGAGTCGTACCGAATCATGAAAGTCTGGACCTACCGCTTCAAGCCCGTGATTGACGGGCGCACCGTGCCTGTAGCCCTGGAAACCAGCTGGACCTGGTCGCAGTTGGTGGTGCCCGCAACGGGCGATGCCGCGGCCGCTCCAGCGGTCGACCGGCTGAACTTCATGAGCGAGGCTTACCGTCTTCATGAGGTGGAGGTGCCGTCCCCAAGCGGTGCGATAAGGGTGATCGCCGGACCCCGCAGCATGTGGTCCTATGGCCTGAAGGTGGTACGGGATGGGCAGACGTTGTGGCAGTCCCACCAGAATCCGCACGCCTATCTGGCGAAGATGCAGGCGATGATGAACAGCCGCACGGCCGGATCAGCTCCTGGAGCGTCTCCCCAGCCAGCGTTCGATGGCGGTGCCTGGAAACGCAACGCCCCGTCCATCGGCTGTGACATCGCCCTGGGCCTTCTGTTTTTCATTCTGGGCAAGACCACGGACCTGCGCACGGCCGCGTTGATGACCGCCGGCGTGGGCCTGAGCCTTGTGCCCATTCAATGGCTCATCAACCGCTTTGCGCCCAAGCGCGTCGACCTCCTGGGCGGCTTGGCGCTGTTCGGCGTGATCATGATGCTGATCTCGGCGGGCTTTTCCTGGTACTACGAGAGCGAGTTCGCGGTGCAGCTCAAGGCCACGGTGATGGGCAGCATCGGCGCCACCGTCTTTGCAGTGGATGCGCTGTTCGGCGGGCGCTGGATGGCGCGGCGACTGGCCACCTACCTGGCCTACCGCGACCTGAAGTTGCAGCGCCTGGCCGTCGGCATGGCGGCAACCGGCTTTGTGATGGCGGGCATCAACCTGGCGGTGGCGCTGAACTTCAGCAAGGACACTTGGCTCTACTACACCACCTGGGGGGATATGGTGGTCGTGATCATGCTGACGCAGTTTGTGATCAACTGGGCGCGGCGGTAGCGTGCAGCCGGCTGCCTCGGATGCTCCCGAAGTGCAGCAAACGGTTGAAGCAACGAAGATGGATCACCATCCCTTTTTGTCCCTGGTGGAAGACCGTTGGAATGCGTTGCGGCGCGCCCCTGGTTCCGCCCACATGCGCAGCATGGCTTCACGCCCGGAGCCCAGCAAACTGGAGATCAGGGTTGAGACCAGCGAAGCCCATGCCTTGATTACGGCGCGTGAGGCCATGAAGGTTCTCACGGTTTCGGTCCACCGCTTCAAGGACCGGCGGGTTTTGAGTGATGGCCCTTGCCATTCCAGCGCAGAGGTGGATCGCCGACTGCAATCCCTGTGGGTGGATTTGTCTGCCTCGCCTTTTGCCTGATGGTGGACAAGGCCCTCGCCCAACCGTCCAACATCAAGCTCGAATCGCCGTCGTGTCGAGCCCATCGGATTGTTAAACTGACCTCATGAAGCCGTTGTCTCGACTGCCGAGATGGTCAATCGTGATCCCTGTTGCGACCTGGGCGGTGGTGATGTGGTCGATGACGGGGCAACCGGCGTCGCCAGGGTGGTTGATTCAGCTCACCGTCATCGCCGGTTTGATTGCGGGCATCCTGACGGCCGTGTTTCACGCCGAGGTGGTGGCGCATCGAGTCGGAGAGCCCTACGGCACTCTCTTGCTGGCACTGTCGGTGGCCGCGATCGAAGTGGCCCTGATCGTTTCCCTGATGATCGCAGGTGGTGAGGCCGCGAGTGGCTTGGCGCGGGACGCGGTCTTCGCTTCCGTGATGATCATCCTGAACGGAATGGTCGGCATTTGCTTGCTCACCGGTGGACGGCGCCATGGTGAGCAAACGTTTGGCCTGTACGGGGTTTCCGCCGCATTGGCAACGATTGCGGCCATCTCCGTACTCACCCTTGTGCTGCCGAACTACACCACCACGAGCCCAGGACCGTTCTACAGCAACAGTCAGCTCGGATTTATTGCTTTGGTGTCGCTGGTGCTGTATGGAACGTTTGTCATGGTGCAGGCTGTGAAGCACCGAGACTACTTTCTTCCGGCAGAAGCGGCATTCGACGAGGCGGCACATGCGCCACCGCCACCCAAAAAGACTGCCCTGGCGAGCGCGATCTTGCTGGTGGCGTGTTTGGGGTCGGTGGTGTTGTTGGCGAAGATTCTGTCGCCGACGCTTGAGGCGGGGGTGTCCTACATCGGCGCCCCCAAAACGCTGGTAGGCGTCCTGATCGCTGCAGTGGTGCTGTTGCCCGAGAGTATTGCGGCCTACCAAGCCGCACGGGCCAACCGCCTGCAAACCAGTCTCAACCTGGCGCTCGGCTCGGCTTTGGCGAGCATTGGCCTGACGATTCCTGCGGTTGCGGCCGTGTCTCTGGCAACCGGAATCAACTTGACCCTGGGCATCGATGAGAAATCCACCGTGATGCTCATGCTGTCGCTGCTGGTGGCGTCCTTGTCGCTGGGGACTGGCCGTACAACGGTGATGCAGGGGACGGTGCATCTGGTGATCTTTGCGGTCTACTTGTTCACCGCCATCGTGCCCTGACCGAACCACTCTCTGGTCGGGTGGTATGAGGTCCAACGCGTACTCGCCTCCACAACCGCGGCAGAAGTGTTCTAGGGAAGCTCCTCGTGCTGCGGAAGGCCATCGCCGATCGTGAACCACGGCGCCTTCGAACCGACATAAATGTGTGCGGTGGGTGTCAGGGAAGGCGACGTGTCCAGCGTGCCTATGGTGACATGGACATACTGCCCTAGGCGGACCAGCGAATACAAGAGTGAACCGCATCGGGAGCAGCGGGCATCATGCGTGAACTCGTTGCCCACAATCAGCAACTGATCGGCTCCCCTAAGAAGGGAAAGCCTTGAACGCTTGATTCCGGCAAAGGCCTTGAATGCGGACCCCGTTGCGCGACGACATCGCGAGCAATGACAGTTCAAGGCGTACTCAAACGCATCATCGACAGCGTACTGGACAGTGCCGCAGGAACAGTGACCGGTGAGCGTGGAGGGCATGGTGAGCCAGATGGCGGTCTCGACGTGACATCCGGCGTGCTGAACGGATACCGATCAAGCCAATGCAGAAGTACAGGATCCTAGATGCTTCTTCGTGGAGAGTCTTGTCCTTGGGATCAGAACCTGTAGACCACGCCCCCGCTGATCCTGTGGCCGCTTCGGTCGAGCGAAGCATCAGTGTTCGGTGGAGCGATGTTCGCTGGCGCACCCAAATCGGCAGGGTTCGGCTGGGTGGACTTTGCTGCGCCAACGAGGCCATACAGGCTTGCTCCTTTCCGCAGCAGGTAGGTCAGCTGAAAGATCCCAACCGCTCCCGAATGAGACGGACCCAGTTTTCTGTCGCTGGTCATGCTGCCTTGGCCCAAACGCACCCCGACCAAGCTGGCTGTCCACCGGCTCACGGTGTAACGTGTCCCGATCAACAGGTCCATCGTACGCGCCGATTGGCCGGCTGGCGCATCGACGCCCCAGCGGTTCACCCGTAACCCACTCAGTAACTCGATCTTGGTGGTGTAACGCCAGCGGAGCTGTGTCATTGCCATGCCCTGACGGAGGCGGTCGACCGAATCCTTGTTCGAACTTTCGAAATAGGGGGCGAAGATTGGACCGCTGATGAGCCAGTTGCGCATGAGACCTCGGGCGTTCTGCAGCAAGACATCAACGCTCCAGTCGCGCGACCCGAAATGGATCCATGCCTCGTACGCTTGCTGTCTCTCGCCGCGCCACCCGGTGTCGTCGCGGTTCACCGTCGCTTCCAGAATCGCGTCGCCTTCGAGCACTCCAAATCTCCGCGAGGTGATACGCACCGCTCTTGGTAGCAGTTGATAGCCCGTACCGCCGGAACTCCAGCCCTCGGCGAGACTGATGTCGCCGCCGAAAGGGTCGTTGGCCAGTTGCAAGGCGCGCGTGGGCATCGTGCCGATATTCACGCTTCCCCAGTCTTCATGCTCCAAGCCGATCCGTCGGTCGTACCAAAAGTGCCTGTTTCCGCTGCTCCAGCGCCGGCTGAGCACCCCGGAGAGTTTCAGACCTCCTCGCAGGTCGAAATCGGCGTTAACAGTTGGTTGGAAATAGGTGCCGTAGTTGTATGCAGAAGCCAAGTTGGCCCGCTGTGTGAACTCGCCGGCGCCACCGGGGTCCTCGCTGAATGTCGGATTCCGCTCGCAGCGGTCACTGGGGCAGGCGGGGCTTCTCCGCACGCCCTCGATCTTCGCAAGTCCAGTGAGTGAGACGGGGCCGAAGTCGAGCGCCCCTGCGGATGGCGTTGCTGCCATGGAAAGGCCAAAGGCGAGGCTCAGGGCCACCAGGCACCTGCACGGCGGATCGACAGGCCTGCGAGGCCGTGGCGCTACAGTTTTTGATGGGGGTAGATCCATACGACTATGAGGCTGCGGGAGCCTTTGAGACGGGAGCGGTACCGAACGAATATGCCCGAACCAAACCAGAAAGCGATTTCACAGTCTAGGGTTTAACCAGGTGGGTGGCCGTAGAGCTGATCAGTGTTTTCCCCTGTAATGCTTCGCTGAGACGGGTGGGCTACTACACTTCTGCGTTTATGAAAGCGGTTTCAAAAAGGACTGCAAGCGCTCTCGCTCAATCGAGTTGCTCGAGCGGTAAGGCCGTCCCCATGCATGGCCTCCTGCTGCTGTGTCTTGCGTTAATGGCCAACTCCGCCATGGGGCAGGGGGCGGTGAGCAGTCGACATATTCAGCTCGGTGCGGCGAAAGTGCACCTACAGCCCAAGGGTAGCGACGAGTCTCTCCCCTTCGCGCCTCACCGCAGTCCCGCCTTGATGGGGCGCGCGGCGCCCACGAGCCAATGGTATTCAACCCTGATCTTCAGCGCGAGGCCCAATCCGGTCTATGCCCAGCCCTTGAGCGTTCGACCCACTGCAGAGGGTTTGGAGCTCAGCTTGCCTCAACGGGAGGTATGGCCCACACCACGCAGAGACACACAGGTCGCCTATCCGCACCGTGAGCCAATTGTGTTGAGCTCCAGTGCCTTTGATGATGCCGCTGGCCCCATCGGATCACGCCTCGAAGCCAGCGACGACTGGTCTGTTCGCCTGCGGGTCGGGCCTGCGCAGGAGGGCCTGCATGTCCTGGCCACCGTGGCTCGCGGAAGCCCATACGTCCATCTTGAAATGGGAAGCGGTGATCTGCGCCTGCGCATTCCAGCCGGTGCCCGCCGTATCGACAAGGGCGAGGATCCCCGCAGGTTGGCACTTCGACTGGGAGCGCGACACTACGCCTTTTTCCTACCGACTGGCGGTCATTGGGAAGCGCCGTCAGGCAGAGAATGGATTGGGAGATTGCCAATCGACCGCCGCTACGCCAGCGCCGCTGTGTTGCCTGATGACTCGCCCGACACATTGGCGCTGATTAGCCGTCACGCTTATGTCCATACACGCGGTACCCGAGTTGCATGGTCCTTCGATGCGCGGCGCAGTCGGGTGACCACCACCTTCACCGCTCTGACGGAAACAAAGGAAGGGGAGGATGTTGGACCACTCTACGGCTTGTACCCTCATCATTGGCACCAAAACGAATCCGTGAGTGGGCAGCTTGGGCCCTCCTTCGATACGGTTCGCGGCCCGCTTCGGCTACTGGCGGCTCGTGATTTTCAAACCGAGTACCCGTTTTTTGGATTCGTGCCTTTACTGCCAGGCCTCAGCGATCCCGAACATCGCCGCCAGGTCCGCGAACTGACCACGGCTGATATACGAAATGCGCGGCGCATGATGCTGCCAGAGGGACAGAGCGCGTATTGGCAAGGCAAGGGGCTTTTACGCATCCTCAAGTTGGCTGATGTCCTGGATCGGGAAGGCAGCGTTCAGGAAGCCGAGCAGCTGTTGCAAGGCATCCGTCGTCGCATGGAGGAGTGGCTTGGTGGTGAAGACCGCAAGCGTTACTTCTTCTTCGATCGTCGGCTGGGCGTACTGGCCAGCCACCCCAACGAGTTTCACGCGATCGAAGAGATCAATGACCAGCATTTTTGGTTCGGTTATTGGATACGCGCTGCGGCGGAGTTGGCATTGCGTGACCGAGGCTGGGCCGATCCACAGCGATGGGGCGCGGTCATCGATCTGATGGTGGCCAATATCGCCAATTTCGATCGCGAGCTACGCGAGTTGCCGTTCCTTCGAAACTTCGACCCCTACGAGGGCCACTCATGGGCCAACGGTCTGGGTGGGGTGGGTGAGCCGGGTTTTCTTGGCAACAACCAAGAGTCGTCCTCTGAGGCATTGAATGCTTGGGCCGGTTTACTGCTGTGGGCCGAGGTGCGTGGTGACCGCCCGCTTCGCGATTTGGCCGCCTATCTGTATGCCACCGAATGGCAGGCTGTGGAGCACTACTGGTTCGACGTCCACCGGATCGTGCTGCCGCCGCAGTACCAGAATGTCGATGTCGCCATCCTGTTCGGTGCGGGCTATGCCCATAACACATGGTGGACGGATGAGCCGCGTCAGATCACGGGAATCAACCTGCTACCTATTACCACTTCCTCCCTGCCCTTGGGCCGGAATCCTGAATTCATCAAGCGCAATTTGGAGGCTCTGAGAGAGGAGCAGATACTGGCTGCATCTCGAGGTGTGCGAGGCAAACCGCCAGACATCTGGCAAGACATTTTCGCCAAGTACCAGGCTTTGGCTGACCCCGAGGCTGGTCTTAAGATGTGGAATCGATGGGGCTCGGTTGAGCAGGGCGAGACCCGTAGCGCCACTCTGCACTGGATATTGAGTCTGCGTGAGCTTGGCAGACCGGACTTTTCAATCACCGCTGACCACCCCCTGCACACTGTACTTGCGCGGGCTGATGGTCGACGCACCTATCTGGCCTACAACGCCGGAGCCCAGCCCTTGATGGTCCGGTTCAGTGACGGCGTCGTCCTAGAAGTTCCGCCAGGGCAACTGGTGCAAAAAGCGATACCGGCCGATCTCCCTTGAGCTTGGCTCGTGGTGGCCTTTGTTCATTCAGCGGCTGAGCCGACGGGTGGATTCGCGTATCGCAAGCCGAGGCTCAGGCAAGACCTCTGAGGTGGTTTCGCCGCGAAGCAGCTTCAGCATTTTGCGGGCTGCAGCTTCTCCAGCCCTGTAAACCGATAAGTGAACGCTGGTCAGTGGCGGTATGGAAAAGCGTGCCGGCGCTACGTCGTCGAAGCCGATGATCGATACATCGTCAGGCACTCGAATGTTGCGCCGGTTCAGAGCCAGTAGCGCGCCGATGGCAGCTTGGTCGTTGGAGCAGGCGATCGCTGTAAAGGGTATGCCGCTGTCGAGCAGGCGGTTGACCGCCAGCATGCCGCCCTGCTCAGTAAAGTCACCCTTGGCGATCAACTTGGGATCGATGGGCAGTCCAGCTTGGCGCATACCGTCTCGATAGCCCTCAAGACGCTCTACCGCATCGTCATGTCCGGTGTCACCCGCGATGTATGCGATTCGGCGGTGGCCCATCTCAATCAGATGGCGAGTGGCCATCAGGGCGCCAGCACGGTTATCGAAGAAGAGACTGTGTGCCTGCGAGCCACTGATCGCACGACCCAGTACCACCATCGGTGACTGCCGAGCGTAGGTCTGCAGCACTCGATCCGACAATCTGCCAGCCAAAACAATCACCCCATCAACCCGCCGCGACATCAGCTCGTCCAGTGCCTTGCGCTCCTCCGCTTCTACCCAGTGGCCGCTGACAAACAAAGGGATATAGCCTTCCTCTCGGAGCGCGGCTTCGATGCCTAAGTGAGCCTCACCGTAGAAGGGACTGCTGACGGTTTGTGTAAGTACGCCAATGCTGGCGGTACGGCCACCGGCCAGGCCGCGTGCCACAGGGTTCGGACTAAATCCCAGTGACTCGATCGCCGTCCTGACAGCGGACTCTTTGTCCGCGCTGACGCGGGCCGTGCCGTTGAGAATTCGCGATACGGTGCTCGGTGAAACCCCGGCGGCTTCGGCCACCATCGCCAAAGTCGCTCGGCCCTGAACGGAAGGCGTGCGCACAGGGGTGCGAGAACCTGAGGCCGTGCGTGAACGAGCGGAGCTGGACATGGAAACTACCGAGAATCGGCACCGAGTGTAGCCCTGTCTTCCAAAGGACTCCGATCCTTGTGCCGAGCCTGCCAGCCCAAAGGGCCTGCGGCTGTCAGTGGCGTCACACAGCAGTCCTTCTGGTTCGAGTGAAGCGCCTGTCCGCCTTCGTCAGCACTTATTGACGATCAACTGCCTGATTCAACGCCCTGGCCGCTCCGCGCAGGGCATTCTGTGGCTGGTCTTGAAGCACCCACGTCGGTACTCGTCGCAAGTAGGATGAGAGCCGCCCCTTGGACTCAAAGGCCGTTCGGAATCGACTGTTGGCCAGCCGATCGGTCAACCTCGGAGCGATGCCGCCGCCGATATAGACCCCCCCGCGGGCGCCGAGTGCCAACGCCCAGTTTCCGGCGGCGCTACCGAGAAAAGAGCAGAAGCAGTCCAAGGCTTGACTGCAGGCAGCGTCTTCTTGGGTCAGTCCCATTCGCATGACCTCCTCAGGACTGAGCTTGTTGGAGTGCAGGCCATTGACATAACTGACCGCCTCGTAGAGGTTGACCAGCCCTTGCCCTGACAGCACCCGTTCAGTGGAGACATGGCCGAAGTAGCGTTGTAGATAGGCCGTCACGGCCATCTCGAGTGTGTCGTTGGGAGCAATGGTTGCGTGTCCACCCTCGCCGGCGATTGGAATCCAGCCGCCTCGCCGATCGGGCAGAAGGCCAGACATGCCCAAACCAGTGCCGGCGCCGATGAGTGCGACGGCCTCATGGGGTTCAGTCACACCGCCACCGATCCCGACAAGATCCTGCGGCTCGATCGAGGGTATGGACAGGGCCAGCGCGGTAAAGTCGTTGAGAACCAAGAGCGTGTCCAAGTGGAATTCGGCCTGGAATGCCCGCTGTGAGAACGACCAGGCGTTGTTGGTAAGCGCTACCAGATCATCGGTCACGGCTGTGGCGACTGCGAGCGCTGCCCGATGGATTCGAGGATGGCCTTGCTCTTGCAGATAGTCATGCAGGAGTTCTTGCAGCCCAGAATAGTTCTTGCACTCGAATACTGCTGTGTTCACCAGGTCGCCGTTGGGTCCTGTGCTCAATGCCAGACGGGCGTGAGTGCCGCCGATGTCGGCCAGAAGATCATGAGAATTACGATGCTGCATAGATTCGCGCTCCCGATGAGTCGAATGCCAACGCGGCCTGAGCGTCGACGACCAGATCCAGCCTGTCGCCGATGCAAACGCCCATCTTCGGCTCCGCTGTTTTGACCACAAGCCTGACAGGCAAATGCTCAAGTTGAGCGTGGAGGATGGAACAGTCGCCCAGGTGTTCAGCATGCACCAGTTGTGCCGACATGCCGCACCCCTCGGGGGCCAGCCGCAATTGATCTGGGCGAAGACCCAGTCGATGGGCCGCCGGTGGCGAGTGCCGAATCCAATCCCAGGCGGATACCTGGCGATGAGCGGCGGCAAACCCTCGCAATGGCTCCGCTGCGAGCAGATTCATCCGCGGTGATCCGATGAAGCCCGCTACGAATTCGGTGGCCGGATTGATATAGAGCTCCATCGGCGCTGCAACCTGCTCCACGCGTCCTTGGTTGAATACAGCGATGCGGTCCCCCAGGGTCATAGCCTCCACTTGATCGTGTGTGACGTAAACCATGGTGGTACCCAACCTCCGGTGCAGCGCCGCCAGCTCTACCCGTGTGCTGGTTCGGAGCTCTGCATCGAGGTTGGAGAGTGGTTCGTCAAAGAGAAACAGCTTGGGCTGGCGCACAATGGCCCGTCCAATCGCAACCCTTTGTCGCTGGCCACCCGAGAGCTGACGTGGCAGCCTATCGAGCAGGTGTTCCAAACGCAGCGTTTGCGCCACCTCTATCACTTGCCGCTGGCGCTCTGCATGTGGCACACCGGCCACCTTCAGCGCGAAGCCGATGTTTTGCTCCACCGTCATACTCGGGTAAAGCGCGTAGCTCTGGAACACCATGGCGACTCCGCGATCCGCGGGGTGGTCGGCCACAATCGATCTGCCAGCCAGTCGAATGTCACCGTTGCTCGGCTCCTCCAAGCCTGCAATGAGACGCAGCATCGTGGACTTACCGCAACCTGAGGGCCCCACGAAGACCATGAACTCGCCGTCTCGCACGGCAAGGTCAACGCCGCGTATCACCTCGTTCTCATCGAATCGCTTGTGTACGCCGATGATGTCCAGGGCTGCCAAGCTCAATCTCCCGATCCGGACGCAAGCCTTGGTGTTACCCGCTGCCGCATCTGCGTGACCGCTTGCATCAGTTCGCGAACCCACAGGGCGCTGTCCTTTGGAGTCCGCTCAAGGTTGGTGTAGTCCACATGCACGATGCCGAAGCGCTTGGCATAGCCGCTGGCCCACTCGAAGTTGTCCAGCAGGCTCCAAACCATGTAGCCTGCCACGGGGACTTCGCGCTCTAGGGCGGTCGCTACCGCAGCAATGTGGTTCTGGAGGTAGGCGACCCGGCGGCTGTCATGCACACGCCCGTCTTCAACTGGATCATCAAATGCGGCCCCGTTCTCGGTGATCCAGATTGCTGGCATCGGGTATTCACGATGCAGCCAGCAAAGCAATTCGGTCAGGCCGCGGGGATAGATTTCCCAGCCCATATCGGTAAGCGGTAAGCCGGAAGTCTTTACATCGAAGGGGCTTGCTGCCCGAAACACGCTGCGTGTGTAGTAATTGACACCCAGATGATCGATGGGCGCCGAAATCGCTTTCAGATCGCCGTCCATGATGGTTGGGGCGTCTGCCCCCAATTCATCGATCAGCCCAGCCGGGTACTGGCCCTTGAACAATGGATCGAGGTACCAGCGACGTCCCCAGGCGCAGCCTCTATCGGCAGCCTTGTGATCTTCAGGCTCATCGCTGGCGGGCTCGACGTGACCCAGATTGAGAACGATACCCAGATTCCCGCAACCGCCGTCTGCTCGCAGGGCTTGGACCGCCAGTCCATGGCTAAGCAAGAGATGGTGAGACACCTGTAGGGCCACTCGCCGCGAGCGAATACCGGGGGCAAAGATGCCCTGCTCATGACCCAGTACTGCGATCACCCAGGGCTCGTTGTGGGTGGTCAGCATCGCCAGTCGATCACCGAGGCGGCGGTTGATACCCCGCGCGTAGTCCACGAAATGGTGCACGGTGTTGCGATCGTTCCAACCACCCTCGTCCTGCAGCGCCTGCGGCAAGTCCCAGTGGTTGAGTGTCAGGCAAGGACGCACACCGCGCTTCAGCAGCCCATCGACCAGACGTTCATAGAAGTCCAGCCCCTTTTCATTCCATGCACCCTGTCCCAGGGGCTGTACACGGGGCCAGGAGATCGAGAAGCGGTAGACATCCAGACCCAATGACGCAATGAGATCCAGGTCAGCGTCGAGCCGGTGGTAATGGTCGCAAGCGATGTCTCCGTTGCTCGCGTCGGCGATGACGCCGGGCTGTGCGCAGAAGCGATCCCAAATCGATTCACCCTTGCCGTCCTCACGGGAGGCGCCTTCGACCTGGAAGGCAGCGGTGGCTACTCCCCATTGGAAAGAAGGTGGAAAGCGTTTGGAGAGCGTCACAGGCGAGAGATCATGCGGAAGGGTCATGGCGGCGTGCTTTCAGAACTACTTGACCGCGCCGGTCGTCAATCCGGCGATGAGCTGACGGGAGAAGATGAAGTACAGAACGAGCAGGGGCAGCGTGGCGATGGCTGAGCCCAGCATGAGTGCACCCCATTCGGTGTTCACGGGTGACTGCAGGCTTCGCAGTGCCAGGGGCAGCGTGTACTGCTCAACGCTGCGCAGCACAACCAGCGGGCCCATGAAGTTGTTCCAAGAGGCAATGAATGTCACCAGACCCAGCGTCCCCAGTGCCGGCTGGATCAGGGGCAGCACCACGCGCCAGTAGATCGTCCACTCGCCGCAGCCGTCCAGACGCGCAGCCTCCACCAGTTCCATCGGTACCGATGCCTCGATGAATTGGCGCATCAAAAAGATTCCGAAGGCGTTGGCCGCTCCTGGAATGATGAGTGCACGGTGCTGGTCGATCCAGCCCAGAGCGTCCATGATCATGAACGACGGGATCATGTTCATGAACGAGGGGATGAGCATCGTGCCCATGACGAGCGCGAAAAGCGCACCTTTAAATCGGAACCGGTATGCAGCAAAGGCAAACCCAGCCATGGAGCAGAACAGCAGCGTCAGTACGGTGGATGCCATGCCGACGTATAGGCTCCAGCCCAGGTTCTTCCAGAAGGGGATCCGACCGGTCAGGATTGCCAGGTTCTCGCTTATTTCAGAGCCGAAGAGCAAGGGCGGCGGCAGGTCGAAGATCTCAGTGCGTGAGTGGCTCGCAAACACGAACATGAAGTAGAAGGGCGCGAGCGTCAACGCCAACCCTGCCAGCACCAAGGCACGGGCGATCCAGACAGAAATACCCGCACGTGCCCTCATCGTGCTGCCTCGCCGCTCTTGAATGCTCGGTGTGTCAGCCAGGTCAGCACGGCCACGATGGCGCACAAAATCCAGGACATGGCGCTGGCTGCACCGAAGTCGTTGAACTCGAATGCAGTTCGGTAAACGTACATCCCGACCGTCATCACCACCTGATCGGGGCCGCCTTTGCCACCGGTGAGGATGAAAGGCTCCTCAAAGATCTGCAGACCGCCGATGACGCTGAGGGTTACACCGAAGAGGATCATGGGACGAAGGCCTGGCAGCGTGATGTGGAAGAACTGTTGCCAGGCGTTGGCGCCGTCCAGTTCTGCGGCCTCGTACAGGTCCCGCGGAATCGACTGAAGCGCCGCCAGATACAGCACAAGATTGAAGCCCACATAGCGCCAGAAGACGATGAACGCCACCACGGGCCCAAGTGTTTCGGACCGACCGATCCAGTCGATGTTTTCGCCCTGCAGCACTGCGAGCAGCAGACTGTTGACCAAACCGAAGTCTTTTGAGAACAGCGCGCCGAAGAGGATGGCGATCGCTACTGAGGACGTGATGTAGGGCAGGAAGTAGGCTGCCGAGACGGGATCGCGCCAGCGCCCGAAGGCGCGGTCGATGAAGGCTGCCAGCGGGATGGCAACCAGGTGCTGCGGTACCCCAGACAGCAGCGCCAGCGTAAAAGTGCTTCCCAGCGATTTCCAGAACCATTCGTCACCGAGGGCAAAGGTGAAGTTCTCCAGACCCACAAAACTCATGGAGGCCAGCCCATTGGTGGGCTCCCAGGACTGGAAGGCCAGGACCACCGAGAAGAGCAGCGGGAATACACCAAACACCGCAAACAGAATAGAGAAGGGCAGCAGCAGCACAAAAGGCGCCCATCGGGGGGTCAAGCGCAGTTTCGATCGGGTCATCGGCGCGCCCTCCTGACCAGCACTCGGTGCGCGTCGGCCAGTGCGGTGCGAATGGACTTCCCCCGCTCAAGCACGTTGTCCAGTTCCGTCCCGACCACCTCATCGGCGAAGCTGTTCTGCTTGTGAACCGCCACCGCCGAGATACGCCGCGCCGCTTCGCGCCAAATGAGCCGAGCCGGTTGTCCCCCAAGGAAGGGCAGCGGATCGTCAAAGAAGGGCTCGTCCAGCGCTTGCGACAGGGCTGGGAATGCATCAACATCACGGAAGGCCTGCACCTGGCGGGCCGGATCCAGCGTCAAGTGGCGGATGAGCGACCAGGCCTGCAACTTGCGCTGCGGATCGGACAAGCGAGGGATGGCGTAGAACGTCCCGCCGTATGACACGAAGGTGGATTCGGGCAGCTGTGCCGCGCGCCACTGTCCCGAGGTGGAGGGCGCGACCCACTTGGCCATCTGGCCCACCATCCAGGCGCCACTGAGCTCGGTGGCCAACTGTCCACGCTTGAAGCCTTCGGCCCACTCGTTGGACCAGGCGTTGACCCGAGCGTCCAGACCATTGCGTCGGACCTTGAGGGCCAACTCGAACGCACGCTCGAAGCGCGGCGACTGAACCAGCACCTCATGGTTGCGGTCGAAGTACAGGCTTTGGCCCGGTTGCAGACCGCGGCGGATGAGGATGTCCTTGAGCGTCTGTGCATTGCCCAACAGAAAGGCGCCGGTATGCCGTTTGATGGTCACGCCGGCTTCGACGAAGTCGTCCCAGCTGCGGGTGAGGTTCTCCACCGAAACGCCGGAACGCGACAGCAAGTCATGTCGAAACAGCAGCGTTCCCGGCCCGATGTCGGTGGGTACAGCCAGTACCCGCCCTGCGGGGCTCATGCCCTGATCGAAGGCGAAGGGTACGAATCGATCCCGCAGCCTATCGGCTTCAAACGGCGCGGCTGACAAGTCCTCCAGCCCTGTGCCATGGGCGAACCGACCGACAAAGCTGGATTCCAATGCCATGATGTCGGGCAGACCGACTGCCGTTGACAACGCGGTCGTCATCGCCGTGTGGTGGTCTCCGTACTGGCGGGTAATCACCTTGACGGTGATGCCGGGATTCTCGGCCCTCCAACTCGGCAAGGCAGCCTCGACCACCGCGTCGATCTGTGGGTACGCCGCTACCGTGAGCTGATCTGCAGACTCGCGCTGGCCGCAGCCGCTGATCAGCGCGGCGCCGGTCAGGGATGGAACCACGGTAAGTGCTGCGCTCAGGATGCGGCGACGCCTTATCCCTTCAGCAGGGGCAATTGACAGCGAGAGCAGGGGCGGCGCAACCACGGAATTCCAGCGAGCGAGACACTGTAAGGACTATACAAGAAAGCGCTTTCAAAGCGCCAGAAATTCCGGTGTTCGGGAGAATACAGACAGCCTTCAGGCCCGCATCAGCGGCTTAACCATCTCTTCCTGACCGCGATAGGGCGCACACAGTTGCTGCACATAGGCCTGATGGGAAGGCAAACTCGCAACCGTGCGCTGGACTTTGATCTGGATGTCACCGAGGAACCGCTTGAGCTCCTCGAGTCCCATGAGATCAGCCACCGGGTGGTAGCGGTGGGGCACGATACCCTGACCCATCATGACCTGCACCCATGAGTTCTCGGCGAACAACTCGTCACTCGGGCGGAACACGCGGGCGGTGTCACGGAAGAGCTCGATTCGGTGGCGCAGCGTGGGCAGGATGTTCATCTCGCGCACGTGCTTCCACAAGTTCGAATCGGTGCGCTCATTCACGTGGTAGTGCAGGACGATGAAGTCGCGAATGTGCTCAAGCTCGCGTTTGGACTGTAGGTTGAACTCGTCCACATCGGCTTGCTGGATACCGCCTGATGGAAAGAGCTGCATCAGTCGGATCGCGGCCCGCTGGATCAGGTGGATGCTGGTGGACTCAAGTGGTTCTACGAAACCACTTGCAAGACCCACGGCGATGCAGTTGCGCTCCCACACCTTGTCGCGCTGGCCTGGTAGAAATCGGATCACCCGCGGCTGCGTGATCAACTCGCCCTCGACATTCTGGCGCAGCATCTCCGGCGCGTCGGCATCGCTGAGCTCCTTGCTGCTGTAGACCAGTCCATTGCCTACCCGGTGCTGAAGCGGGATGCGCCACTGCCATCCAAAAGGGTGGGCGATTGAGCGGGTGTAGGGCCAGGCCTCTCTCACGGACGCCGTTTGCACGGCCACAGCACGGTCGCAGGGAAGCCAGTAGGACCAGTCCTCGTAACCCACGCCCAGAGCCTCACCCAGCAGAAGCGATCGAAAGCCAGTGCAATCGATGAAGAGATCGCCTTTGACAAGGCTGCCGTCCTCCATACGGAGGGCGGCGATGTTCCCGTGCAATTCAGGGCCTGCCTCCGGCCCGTGCTTGAGGACTTGGCCGATCTTGCCTTCGATGCGTTGAACACCATAGCCCTCGCTCATGGTCCGCAGGTAGCGTGCGTAGCGACCAGCGTCGAGGTGGTAGGCGTAGTTCAGACCATGATTCTGCACATGAGCGAATCGATTGGCGAAGGCTGCAACGGTCTCTGGGTTGTAGTCGGTGTAGGTACGGCTCAATCCTTCGGCGCGGCCCTTTAGCCAGAAGTTCTGGAACCCTGCGCTCCAGTGGTCATTGCCCGTCGACCCGAATGAGTGGAAATAGTTTTCGCCGACATTCTTCCAGTTTTCAAAATTGATGCCGAGCTTGAAGGTGGCGTTGGTGGTGGCCATGAACTCGGCTTCATTGATGCCGAGAAGGTTGTGGAAGGTATGCAGCGCCGGAATGGTGGCTTCGCCCACGCCGACAGTACCGATTTCTTCTGACTCCACCAGCTTGATTTCGAGGTGCTTGCCCAGGAGCTTGC
Organism: Burkholderiaceae bacterium; assembly: GCA_049423145.1. Lineage (GTDB taxonomy): Bacteria > Pseudomonadota > Gammaproteobacteria > Burkholderiales > Burkholderiaceae_C > RFTU01. Next base: position 7,057 of record JBMSQF010000006.1, on the reverse strand, counting down.
TCATAAGGGCGGCCATCATCCAGCCGGCGGTTCCGCCGCCGGCAATGACGACACGATTGAAGGGCTTCATCGGAGTATTCATCGCTTGAGTTGATTCAGAAGTTGGGCACGCATCTGGCGCGAGAGATTTTCATCAATCGGCCCCAGAAGACCCTTGGCGGCAGGCGGGATATGGGACCAAGTGTTGTCGTCGGCCTCGAAGACGAAGTGCTGGAAGTGGCGCTGCCAGATTTGCCGTTCATGAGCGGGCAGGTCGCGCAGTGTCATCAGCGCCAGACGCAGGGTGCTCAAGGGTGAGTCCACATGCTCAGGCGTATCGCGCCACCACGCGTTGATGAGGAGGTTCAGCGGATCCAGGCTCTGCACATGGTGGAACCACATGCTGGGAATGAAGATGGCGTCACCGGGCTCCAGCAGCGCTTGCTCGCCAGCCTCCCATGCTTGCTCGAAGCGCGGGAAGCGGTTGAGGTCCGGCGCTTCGAAGTCCACCAGGCTCACAGGCTGCCCTGCCGGCGTCGGATCCAGCGGCCCCATGTAGAGGTTATGGATCTGCTCCGGCGGAAAGACGGTGAAGCGACGGCGCCCTGCCGCGGAAATCGCGAAGTTGCTGGGCAGGTCGTAATGGGCCGCGATACGTGTTCGATTGCCGAGCCAAAGGCTCAATAGAGCATCGCGCTGGCCCAGGCCCAGTCGGTTGATCTCCACAAATCCCGGCAGGACAGCTTCCACGGTGGTCGAGCCGACGTAAAGCGCCGGCGGGTTAGAAGCCTGCGCCAATCCAAGCAGACCGGATAGCACCTGATCCAAAGTGGCAGCATGCCGGGAGAAGTTGAAACGACTGAGCGTCTCGTCGGAGTAGAAGACGCGGCCACGCTCTTCAGGTGCCAACTGGAACAGCGCTACATGCACGCCGTTGTAATAGCCCAAGAGGTGGCGGGCTAGCGTCACATCCGATTCACGTGCCGACTGCACCACTGGCCAGTGCGCATATCCACCCCGTACAACCCAGGGACGGGTGGAGGTCAGCAGCTCGTCCGGTACCGCGAGAGGGTCGAATGGACCGGACCAATGGGGCACCTCCTTCATGGCGGTTCAGCGGCGGGAGGCGCGCTCAGCAAGCATGGGTAACTGAGCCAGGGAGGCGATCTGCATGTAGATTGGCAACAGATACCCTTCATGGGCTAAGGATGAAAGGACGTCGCCTGGTAAGGCGGTGAGCCGCTCTTCATTGATTGTAAATAAGCCGGTCAGCCGTCCGAGCTCGCCACCGACCTTCTGGATGTCGAGTACCACGGGCTCCAGCAACTGGTGGTTCTTGATTGCTGCGATGAATGCCGGTAGTTGCTGGGCATGACCGTGCAAGCTCTCCATCAGCTGCACGACGTGATCCAGGTATTCGCTGAAGCCTCCATGTGGCATGAACAGCGCCGTGCCCACCTCGCCTTCCTCGGAGCGAACGATGCGTGGGCTGTCCAAATCGATGTGCAGCTGCAGGCTGTCGTCGGGGGTACGCCCGATCAGGAAGGGCTCCCGCTGCAGGGCCATGGGGACGACCGGGGCATCCCAGCCAGTGTCGGTCACGAACACGTTCTGCCATTCTTCAAGTCCGAACAAGGCGACCGGCTGAAACCCGACATCGCCCTCCACATGCTGGAACAGGATGGGAAAGTGGGACTGCAACTGCCGAAATTCAGCCGGCAGGGCCAGGACAGACTGGCGTGCATCGCCCAACAAGGCAGACCGCTGGGTGTGGATCCGCAGGTGGCGGTGTGTCACGTTATCAAGCAGGACCGGACGGGTCATGAGGAGACCTTTTGGAAGTGTTCGATCAGGCTACGGTGACCGGGCAGTCCAGGGACGAAGCGCCGCGCCAACCGAGCCGCTTCATCAAAGCAGGCTTGTGCCCCCTCCAGTATGGCGGGTGAGGGCGCTTGCGCATCAGGCCTGAATCCCATGCCATAGAGAACATACTGGTAGCTCGCGGGAGGGAACACCTCGTCGATGCGGCCGAAGTCATGGCGCGCAGGGGTACGCAGGCGCCACATGGGGAGCAGTTCCTGCAGCCGAGCGGGCCATGTAGCTGAGTCCCGATGGGTCCGCCAATAGGCGCTGTCCTCACGCTGGGTGAGCGCGTAGTGCAGTTTGAGGAAATCGATGACTCGCGACCATCGGTAGCTGAAGTCATCGTTGAACCGGCGAGCCACCGTGTCCATGGTGGAGCGCGCCATCGGTAGTTCGTCGCACAGGCGCTGGGCCGACATTTCCACCAGCGCCAATGCCGAGGCTTCCAGGGGCTCGATGAAGCCGGCGGAAAGTCCAATGGCCACACAGTTGCGGACCCAGAACTGCTGCCGGTAGCCGGGCTCGAAGCAGATGAGTCGCGGCTCGGGGTGTTCAGCTGGGGCACCCGTCGCCACCAAGTAGGCTTGAAGCGCGGCATGCGCCTCCTCTGCATCAGCATGCGAGCGGGAGAATACGCAGCCCACGCCGCGCCGGCTCTGCAGCCCGATGTCCCAGATCCAGCCCTTGGCCCACGCGGTGGCGATGGTGCAGGTGGCGATGGGAGCGTCCGGTCGAGCGTAGGGCACTTGCACGGCGAGGGCTGCATCATTGAACAGAACCCCACGTTCGCTCTTAAGGGGGACATTGAAGTGTTGCCCGATCAGGCGCGCCGCAAGACCCGAGCAATCGATGAAGAGATCGGCCTCGCAGTCGCCGTGTCGCCGCGTCTGAAGTGCGGCGATATCGCCGCCTTCGGCCGTGCGTACGGCATCGATATGGTCGACCAGGTGGTGCACGCCCAGATGGGCGGTTGCATGCTCGCGAAGCATTTGGCCGAAACGGCCGGCGTCAAAGTGGTACGCGTAGTTGGCTACCCCAGCGAAGCCTGGCGTCTGGACCTGCTTGGGTGCACGCCCAGCCTCACATACCTGAACAGAGGGGCTGACGACGTCGGCGAATGGTCGGTCTGCATGGGTGGCCAGCCAGGCTTGAACCACATCCACATCACCATGCCCGACGGGCAACATGAAAGGGTGGTAGTAGCGATCCCCATCAGTGCCGGGGGCTCCGTGCCTCCAGCCGTCAAAGCGTGACCCCTGCTTGAAGGTCACATTGCAGCGGCGGATGAACTCGGACTCATCCAGGCCGATGCGGCGCAGGGTATCCCGCATCGAGGGCCAGGTTCCTTCTCCAACGCCGATGATCGGGACATCATCGGACTCGATCAGCGTGACACGAAGCTCCGGGTGAACGGAGGCCAGCAAACCCGCTACAAGCCAACCGGCCGAGCCGCCACCCAGGATCGCCACATGGCTGATTCGATCATTCACATTCCCCGCCCCAACACTTCAAGGTCAGAACTTGTAACGAGCTCCAATCATGAACCGACGGCCCAGTTGCGTCACCGACGCGAGCTGGTTTTCGTTGCGCATGTGCGTGCGCACATACGAGTCCGTCAAATTGATGGCTTCAAACTGCAGTCGCGTGTTCTTGTCGAGGTTATACCCGATGCTCAGATCCAACTGCCCGTAGGGCTCCACATACAGCGGCTGAGCGCCCTCGGCGCCGCCGAAATTGGCAGCCAGGAACTTGCCGCGCCAGTTGTAGGCCAGACGGGTGCTGTAGGTGCCATTTTCATAGAAGCCCACGAGATTGCCCGAGTCACCCAAGCCCACCAACACATCGGTTTGTGCACCGACCTTGTTGTTGTCGTAGCTGAGGTTGGAGCGTACCTTCGTGAAGTTGGCGGCCATACCGAAGCCAGACTGCCCGAAGATGTGCTGCATGTTCAACTCGATACCGTTGATCTTGCTGGTGCGGTCATTGTTTTGGAAGGTGCCCATGTTGAACACCAGCAAGGGATCCCCGGGCTGCCCGGTGATGACCTTGTTGACAGCGTCCACCCCAGGTGCATTGGCCAGATTGGTGAAGATGTACTGGCGGATACAACCCGAGTCGTTGGCCGCACACTTGCCGGCCGATATGGCCTGCTTGTAGTAAGCCCCGCCGATTGGGGTCGTCAGGCCAGCCACCGTCTGCGGCGCCAGTATGGCCGCGTTGTAGTCTGTGATCGACTTCAAGAAGTAGCTACCAGCTACGTAGCTGCCCTTTGCGTAGTAGTTCTCGAGCGAGAAGTCCCAGTTGCTGGATTTCAAGGGCTTCAGGTCGGGATTTCCTACGGATCCCGTTCCGCCGTCGATTCGCGCCAAGCCATTCAGCGTGCGGCCGCCCTGGATGGCATTCCAACCCGGCCGACCGATGTTCTGGCCGTAGCTGACACGGGCCTTGGTGTTGACGGTCAGGTCGGCGCTCCAGTCGATAGAAGGCAAAGCGTAGCTGTACTTGCCGCCGCGAGAGGCCGTTGTTGTACCGCCGAAGATCACGGGAAGCTCGTTGTCCGCTACCCAACGGACTGCCGTTGGAACCGACTCAATGCTCGGTGATTCAACCTGGGTGCTTTCGAATCGCAATCCGGCCGACAAGTCCATCGGAACACCCCAATCCCAGCCGACGTTGTACTGACCGTACAGTGCTTTTGACTTCTCAGTCGTACGGTAGTCATCGGTGAAATTGAAGGATGCCTTGAGCAGGGCGTCTGAGCCGAGGGCCTTGATCGCCGCCGCACGCAGGTCTTCGAAGTTGAATGCGAAGAATTGGTTGAACAGACGGGGATCACTCGATCCCGGAATGCTGCTGAAGTAGCGGCTGATGGAGTCGGCACGCCAGATGTTGTCAGGCATCGCGCCAGGGCCACCAGCTGCACCAGACCCCCAAGAGTCACGCTGCACGTTGGCAAAGGCCGATCGGTTCTTGACCTCCGTCAGTGACACGCCGAAGTCCAGGCTGCTGTCTCCGTTGATCTTCCAGTTGCCGCGGGTCTGCAACTGGTTGACTTCATTTCGCTGGTAGCTGTTGCCGAATACCGAACCCTGCAACTCTTGCAGCGCCGGGTTCAGTGCACCACCCACGATGTTCAGGACGGGGAATTTGTTGCTGAAGTCGACATAGGTGTCACCACGATTCAGCGAGGCCGTTCCCAACACCACACTGGTGCCCAGAGGGCTGTCCGCGCCGGAACGGGCGGTGGAGTGGTGCGCATCAAAGTCGAAGTTCAAGGCATTGCTGGCCTTCCACTTCAGGTTCAAGCCGATCTGCTGGTTCTGGGTCTTGGTCATGATGGCCGAACCACCCATGGCCACGTCTGAATTGCTCATCTTCTCGCCATAGATGATGGGCGAAGACGGGGAGCCCGTCTGGTACTCACCGAACTGACCGCCGTAGTTGAACCAGGCCGAGATGTCGTTGCGCCGCTGATGGAACTTCTGCTCGGACATGACGAAGTCCAGGGTGGCGACGACGTCGCTCGTGGGCTTGACCTGCAGGACGGCTTGGCCATTGAGACGCTCGCGGTGCACACCAGTGAACGAATAGTTCAGGTTTTGCGGAACGCTGTAGATGGAGTTGGCGGTTGGACGGTTCTTGATGGCGCCCCAGGAGGCGGGCGGCAAGCCACCCCAGGCCGCGTTACCACCACCCCAGTCGTTGTCCGTGACACCGGTAAAAGACTTCCAGCCGCTGGTCACTGCGGCTTGGGAGTAGCCGGAGTCGCGGACCTGGTAGGTGCCCATCAGCGAGATGCCGATGGTGCCGTCGTTAGACACGGTGCTGTAGATGGCATTGACTTCCGGAGTCGCCTTCTTCCCCTGTTGTTCCAGAGGAAGATTTTGGGCTGTCTCATCCCTCACCATCTTGACGCCCACCTGGGCGATGGTGTCCTTGATGTCGAAGGGCCGCTGAGTCCGAACATTGACCGTGGCGCCCATACCGCCCGTGGGACTGCTGGCGCGGCTGGTCTTGTAGACCTCCAGCGCAGCGATGCCGTCCGAGGCGAGGTTGGAAAAGTCGAAGGAGCGCGATGCGGGCGCGCCACCGTCAAAGCTGGAGCCCGGCATCTGACGGCCGTTGAGCAGCACCAAGTTGAAATCTGGACCGATACCGCGAACGGTGATGCGGGTACCTTCGCCGTTACTGCGTTCGATGGACACGCCGCTGATGCGGCTGAGCGATTCGGCCAGGTTGGTGTCTGGGAACTTGCCGATGTCCTCGGCCACGATGCCATCGACCAAGCCGCGCGCGCCCCGCTTGAGGTCCAAGGAGGTCTCTAGACTCCTGCGGACGCCGGTCACCACAACCGACTCAGAGGCTTGGGTGTCGTCTTTCTTGGGTTCTTGGGTCTGAGCTTGGACGGACACCGATCCCAGCAATACGCCGCACGCGGCAACCAACGGATTCAATCGGGGAAGGCGGGCCTTGGTGCGGGCATTGAGTCGCATGCGAGATCTCCGGATTCAAAGTGGCACAGCATTTGTGAAAGCGCTTTCATATTGATTTGCACGGATTCATGAAAACGCTTTCAAGCCCGAGCATAAGGAATTTATCGCTGCTCTACAAGCGGGTGAAGTGACGGTGAAAACCCTCGGTCGATCGAGCGCGACGGTCGTTCGCTCGCGATTCCATTGCGGCTTGGCCCGGCAGGCAATCGCCCCCGACGCTCGGTCGCCCAACTTTGGCAACCTGAGGGCCACAAAGACAACGGGCGTTAGCGGTCACTATCCCGCTAACGCCCGTCATTGTTGGTGCCGGTGAAGAGAGTCGAACTCCCGACCTTCGCATTACGAATGCGCTGCTCTACCAACTGAGCTACACCGGCACAGCCCTCAACTATAGCGTGTTTGGCCCTCGAGCCGCCTCTTGCACTAACCCTTGTGGTAGCTGGTGACGTGCTCTACCTCGTTTCGAGACCCGAGCATGACGCTGACGCGTTCATGCAGACGCTGAGGGATGATATCCAGGATGCGGTGCTGCCCATTGGTGGCCATGCCGCCAGCTTGTTCCACGATGAAGGCCATGGGGTTGGCCTCGTACATCAAGCGCAGCTTTCCGGCCTTGTCGGGCTCGCGCTGGTCCCAGGGGTACATGAAGATGCCACCTCGGCACAGGATGCGGTGAACATCGGCCACCATGCTGGCAATCCAGCGCATGTTGAAGTCTTTGC
>JBMSQF010000005.1:0-59203 GCA_049423145.1 Burkholderiaceae bacterium | reverse complement strand
CGGGAGATGCCCCGCGCCAGACTGTCGACGAGTCCCCGGGACGGCGGCGCCGCTCCGGTCTCGGTCGACCTGCGTGTCAACAACATGAAAACCTCCTGTTGGACAACCGGTTGATGAAAGGGTTGAGCGACCTGCGGTTCAGACGCGGGCCGTGTCGTAGTAGCGCTTGATGTGCTCGGTCAGGCGATAGCCGGCCTGGTCCGGGTTCGCCGGATCGGACGCCGACTGTGCGGTTTGCTCGGGCGCGGAAACCACGGCCGAAGAGCCAAGGGCCGCAACGGCGGCCACCGCCCCGACCGCACCGGCCCCAGCCAGTGCCTTGCGGCGGGAGAGCGTTTGTTCAGAAGCGGGCTTCATGAAACCTCCATTGAATCCAGCACAGGGTCGGGCACACGGACGTGTGCTTTTTTGTGCATAGGACCGTATTGGCGCGAAATTACCCCACAGGGGCAATGCGGGACTGCCCTGATCGGAATTGCCAAATCTGCAACGCGCCTGCGACAGTTTGTCGCGGGTGGCCCGGCGGCCTTCAGACTGCGGGATTTCCCTAATACTCGGCGGATTCCACGGGCTCTTCCTACAATCCGCGCCCACCATGAGCCCGCAGTCACGACCCTTGGACAGCCTGCCTGGCGGCATCTGGTCCTGGGCTTCGGTTCTGGTGGTGGATGACGAGCCCGGCATGGTGCATTTCATCACCCGGGCCCTGGAGCCCCTGGTGGGGCAACTGCACGCGGCTGGCAGCGCCGAGGAGGCTGCCGGCTTGGTCGAGCGGCATCGTTTTGATCTCGTCATTCTCGACATCTCCCTGCCCGGCCAAAGCGGCCTGGACTGGCTGCAGGTGCTTCGAGAGGACGGCCGAAGCTTCGAGGTGGTGCTCATCACGGCGTTCGCCGACGTCGATTCGGCCATCACCGCCCTGCGCGCCGGTGCAAGCGACTTCATCCTCAAGCCGTTTCGCCTCCCTCAGGTTCTCAATTCGGTCCGGCAATGCCTGGAGCGTGCGCAACTCAAGCGGGAAAACTTCCTGCTGCGGCGCAACCTGGAGCAGCGGGCGCCGACGCCCGGCGCGCTCGTCGGATCCTCCCTGGTGATACGGGGCTTGCAGGAGGCGATCCGCCGCTCCGCCGCGGTGGACAGCACGGTGCTGCTGACGGGCGAGAGTGGCACCGGCAAGGAGCTGGTGGCACTCGCGCTGCACCATGGCAGCCACCGATCCATGGGCCCCTTCGTGCCGGTCAACTGCGCCACCTTGTCGGGCGACCAGGCCGAAGCGGAACTGTTCGGACGGTCGGGCCAGGATGGCTTGTTCGTCTATGCCCAGGGGGGCACCTTGTTCCTGGACGAGGTCGCCGAGCTGCCCCTGGCCCAGCAGGCCAGCCTGCTGCGTGCGCTCGAGGAGCGGCGCGTACGGCCGGTCGGCAGCCAGCAGGAGATTCCGGTCGATGTGCGCGTGGTCGCCGCGACCAACAAGCCCCTGGCTGGCGAGGTCGCTGCGGGGCGCTTCCGCGCCGACCTGTTCTACCGCCTGCAGGTCGTGGAAATCCGGCTGGCCCCTCTGCGGGCCCACAAGGAAGACATTGAGGAACTGGTGCCCCACTTCATCGAAGTGCTGTGTACCCGGCTGGGGCTGCCCGCCATTGAGGTGACGCCGGAGGAGCTTGGCTACCTGCAAGCCTACGAATGGCCGGGCAATGTGCGGGAACTGCGCAACTTCATCGAGCGTTCCATCATCCTCGGGTCTTTGAACGTTTCGGCCCTGTACCCCCCGATGCCGCGCGCCGAGCCGGCCCCGGCGTTGACCGCGCCAGCCGCCACGGCGACGGCCACGGCGTCGCCAGCCCACGGCGCCAGCATCACCGATCTGTCCACATTGGAGCGGCGCCACATTGAAGCCACCCTGCGCTCAGTGGGTGGCGACAAGACGAGGGCTTCGCAGCTGCTGGGCATCTCGCGCCGAACGCTGGAGCGCCGCGTGGCGGAGTGGGCCGCGCAAGCGCGCGCCTGAGCCCATGCCCTCGCCTGGACCGTCGATACGACGCAAATTGCTGCAGCTGGTGCTGCTGCCCCTGGTCGGCGTGCTGCCGGTGCTGGGGGTGATTCTTCTTTGGTGGAGCGGCAGCGCCATCGATGAACTGCTGCGCACCAAGGTCCGCAGTGACCTGGCCGTCGCCCATGGCTACCTTGATCGGGTGATGGGTGAGGTCGGCACCGGCGCGACTGCCGTGGCCGAATCGCATGAGCTTCGGCGCGCACTGCAGCGGGATGATGCCGCGGCACTGCAGTCGCTGCTGCAGTCCTATCGCCTGCGGGCCGGCTTGACCTTTCTGAACTGGCGCGCCCCCGATGGAACCCTGCTGGTGGCGCACTGGGGCACGGTAGAGGACAAACCCCGGCCCGCGCGTGCACCACAGGCCCCCCGCATGCAAGCGCCGACCTTTGCGCTGGCCGCCTCCGAGGACCGCGCTCAAGTGCGCGTGATCGACCGCGCTGCATTCGAGGCGCTGGCGCCCGAGGCCAAAGACCAGCTTGCCGTCCCCATCCTGCCCACGAAAGGCGCGCGGCACACCGACCGCAGCGTAGAAGACCGGGCCATGGTGCTGTTGGCGGGTTCACCCGTGATCGACGAAGGCGGCAGCCTGCTGGGGTATGTCCAGGCGGGCGTGCTGCTCAACCGCAACCTCGCCTTCATCGACCGCATCAATGACATCGTCTACCCCGAGGGCGCCCTGCCCTTCGGCAGCAAGGGCACCGCCACGCTTTTTCTTGATGATGTGCGCATCAGCACCAATGTGCGGCTGTTTGCGCAAGACCCCGCGGCTGCCGACGGCGCCGCCACCCGCGCCATCGGCACGCGGGTATCGGACTCGGTCCGGGAGGCGGTGCTCGACCAGGGCCGCACCTGGCTGGACCGCGCCTTCGTGGTCAAGGAGTGGTACGTATCGGCCTATATGCCGATCGCCGACGCGCAGGGGCAGCGGGTGGGCATGCTGTACGTGGGTTTTCTGGAGCGACCCTTCACGGTTCTGAAGTACGCCGTGCTGGCGGCCATCGGCCTCGTTTTTTTCAGTGTGATGGTGGGTGCCGCCTGGCTGAGCCTGCGGACCGCGCGCAGCATCTTCGGGCCTGTGGAGCGGATGGAGCTGACCATGCGAACCTTTCAGGCCGGCGATGCGCAGGCCCGCGTAGGCCCGCTCAGCAGCCGTGATGAATTGGGCCATCTCGCCCAGGGCCTGGATGCGCTGCTGGAGTCGATCGCCGAGAAAACCCGCGCCTTGCAGGAGTGGAACGCGGTGCTGGACGCGCGCGTGGCGGAACGAACCGCAGAACTGCAGGCGGCGCAGCAGCAACTCACGCGCTCGGAGAAGCTCGCCGTGATCGGGCAACTCACCGCGGGCATGGCGCATGAAATCAACAACCCGATCGCGGTGATCCAAGGCAACCTGGACTTGCTGCGCCACACCTTGGGACCCCGTGCCGCGGAGGTGAAGACCGAGCTGGATCTTGCGCAGCAGCAGATCGAACGCATGCGCCTGATCGTCACGCAGATGCTGCAATTCGCCCGTCCAGGCGACTTCGCCGGTTACGTAGAAGCCGTCGATCCTGCTCAGGTTCTGCGTGACAGCCTGGTGTTGACCGACCACGCGATCCGGGAGCGGCGCGTGCGGGTGGAGAGCCATCTGGTCAATGGGCTGCGCGCGGCCATCAACCGGCAGGAGCTGCAGCAGGTCCTGGTGAACCTGGTGATGAATGCAGTGCACGCCATGCCCGCGGGCGGGACGATGCAGCTGGCCTGTCGCGCCGACGCGCTGGCCGATGGGTCGGCGGGCGTGGTCCTGTCCGTGGCCGATCAGGGGCCGGGATTGCCGGACTCGGTCAAAGACGGCCTGTTCCAGCCCTTCGTCACCCACAAGAAGGACGGCACCGGCTTGGGTTTGTGGATCAGCCGCAGCATCGTGGAACGTTACGGTGGCGACATTCGAGCGGCCAATCGCCCGCCTCAAGCCGGTGGCGGCGCCGAATTCACCGTGTGGCTGCGGGGAGAAAGTTCCGCAGCGTCCCCGGCTACTCCAGGAGATCGAAGCCCTGCGTCTCCACCTGGATGAAGGCGCGTGTGAAATCGGCCAGACGCGCATAGACCGCTGCACGCGGGTGGGCGTTGACCGCCTCGCACATGGCATCGACCCAAGTCTGCACATGGCTGCGGAAGAAACGGCGCTGGCGCTCGAGGTTGCAAATGGCGATGTCGTCACCCGCGATGAGGTAGCGCATCACCTCGAACACGAAGGCGACATGGTCCTCTGTTTCCCCCTTGAGCTCGTCCTTGGCCAGGCCCAGTTCAGCCAAGTCCGCACGCAGCGTGGCCAGGGGCTTGTCGTTGAGGAAGCCACTGAGGTGGTAGGAGCCGTAGAGAAACACATCGGGTCGACCCACGCCATGGAACAAGGCGTCGTACTCGCTGGCGATCGCACTGCGGTCGTGTTCGCGGAAGGCCGCGACGAGGGCCTCCCAGGGGGCTTCCAGGAAGGCTCCCGCCTGCGGGGCTTGGGTCACGGCGACCTTGAACTGTTCCATCAACTCATCGTCAGGCGGCGCGAACCAAAGGCGGGCCAGCAGGCCGTAAGCCTCGGCACGGGCGAGTTCCTCGCCATCGTCCATGGTGGCAAAGCTCAGGGCGCGGATTTCTTCAGATTTCATGGCTTCACAGGTCGGTGATCCGCACCTCGTTGGGATTGGTGTGCAGGTCGATCACGCGGCAGTCGCCGCACATCTTCAGCCGGTCGGCACCCGCGCCCGCAAACGCCGGGTGACCGGCCAATTTGGCCACCATGGACTCGATCGCACGCAGCGTGCCGAAGGGCTTGGCGCAACGGATGCAGCGGAAGGGTTCGACTTCGTGCAGCACGCGCAACTGTTTGCGCGCCTTGCCTTCGTCGGCCAACCACAGGCGCGGCTGCAGGCTGATCGCGTTCTCCGGGCAAGTGGTTTCGCACAGGCCGCATTGCACGCAGTTCTTTTCCACGAAGCGCAGTTGCGGCTTTTCCGGGTTGTCCGCCCGGGCGCCCTGCGGACACGCCCCCCCGCAAGACAGGCACAAGATGCAGGCCTCGGTGTCCACCACCAGAGTCCCGAATGGTGAAGACCCAAATGTTTGTCCACCCGGCAGCGCAATGGTCTCGGGCCGGCCTGCGGCCTGTGCGCTCAGGTGGTCGATGCACAACTCAAGCGTGGCGCGCTTTTCGGGCAGAACGGTGAAGGTGGCCGGCTCGAGGGCGGGCGGCATGGGTGCGCGGTCACGGGTGTGGGCCGACACGATGGCCGCCAATTCCCCATCCAGCGCGGCCAGCCGTTCGGTCGGCCCCGCTGTGGGCGGCGCCTGCAGCAGTCGCACGCCCTCGCCGGCATAGCCCAGACCTTGCCAGATGGATCGCGCCAAAGCCACTTGTTCCTGGAGGGCCTGGCGATAGTCGGGCGCCTCTTCACCCGTGAGCATCACCACCACTTCCGCAGCGCCCCAGCACAAGGCGGAGAGCCAAATGTCCAAACCGGTGCTGGCCGTGTGCCAGACGCCGACCGGCAGAACACGGGCGGGCAAACCCCGCAGCACCTGACCATCGGCCCCGCGACGGCCCAGGCGAGACTCGCGCGCGAGTGATTCGATCAAAGCCGAGCCCTGCTCCTGGTTGTGGATGAGCACGATGGGTGCGCCCGGCCGCTCCAGACCCGACGCGGCACGCCAGGCCTGCAGCATGGTGCGAATGCGGCCGCCCATTTCGGGCGTCGCCGGGGTTTGGTAACTCAGCGCGCCGGTGGGACACACCGTCGTGCAAGCGCCGCAGCCCACACAAAGGAAGGGCTCCACGATGATGCCGCCGCCCTGCCCACCGACCACATGCTGCGCATCCGGACGGCGCGCCTTGGGTAGCGCCGACGACTTGCCCTTGAGCGAGGCATCGCTGCGCACCGCCTGGGCCGAACACACATCGATGCAAGCAGTGCAGCCGGTCTTCTCATTGCGGCTGTGCGCGCAAAGCTTCTGCTTGTATTGGAAGAACTTGGGCTTGTCGAAGGTCCCGACGAGGTCCCGCAATTGCAGCACCGCATCCCAAAGCGCCCTCTCGCCTGCGGACGGCGGAACGTGCTGGTAGCCCTGGGGCCGTTGGTGCTGCGCAAAGGCGGGTTCGTCTCGCAGGTCGAGGACCAGGTCGAATCGCCCCTCGTCGGTCTGCGCTTCCCGCTGGAAGTCGATCGCACCGGCCGCTTCGCAAACCCGCACGCAGGCCCGGTGACCGCTGCAACGCGAGAGGTCGATCTGGTAGTCCAGCCCAATGGCACCTTCCGGGCACGCCTCCAGACAGGCGTTGCAGCGGGTGCACAAGTCCAGGTCGATCGGGTTGCGGCTTTCCCACTGCACTTCGAACTGGCCCAACCAACCGGTGATTCGCGTGGGGTCGCCGGCATGCACCAGACGGTCGCGGCGCTGGGCCACGCCCGGCGCGCTGAGGCCACCGCCGTGCGGGGTGCACAGCAACTCCACGTCCAAGCGGTCCTGCAGGGCCGACCCAGCGGCCTCGGCACGGTCGGCTGCCCCGATCACCAGCACCCGGCCCTGCGAACGGTAGGTGACCACGGGCACGGGGTCGGGCTCGGGCCGCTGCGCTGCAGCGATCAGCGCGGCCATCTTGGGCAGCACGGCAGCAGCCGCGGCGGGCTCGCCCGTTGCGGATGAGCGACTCCATCCCGCCATTTCGCGGATGTTCACAAAGCGGATGGGGCGCTCCTGTATCGAAGGCGCCCCCTCGGTCTGCTCGTTGAGTTCCAGAAAGAGGCGCTGCTCCTGGGTGCAGGCGACCAAGAGATCGTCGCCGCCCTTGGCGGCCTTCTGAAAGGCCGGTGCCTCGCGTCGGCACAGCAGGGTGTGCACGGTCTGCAACCCATCGGCGTCCACCCCGGGAACCTTTTCCAGTGCGGCGGCCAGAGCCGGCCCGTCCAGGTTCATCGTTCGGTTGCAATCGCAAATCAGGGTCTTCATGTCGTCTCGTCCACGTTCGGTCCCCGCAGGGCCCGTCCGTCGTTCCAGACCCGCTCGCGCACGGCGCGCCTGGTCCAAGGGCTGTGCACTAGGTGTTCTTGGAAATGGAAATGGTGGGGAATTTCGATGAGAAGTCTCGGGCCTTGGCCGCCACCTTGATGGCCACCGTTCGTGCGACGGTCTTGTAAAGGCCAGCGACCTCGCCATCAGGATCGCTGACCACGCTGGGCCGGCCGGCATCGGCCTGCACCCGGATCGACAGATTCAGCGGCAGGGCACCCAGGTAGTCCACGCCATACTCCGCGGCCATCTTCTTGCCGCCATCGGCGCCGAAGATGTGCTCGGCGTGGCCGCACTTTTCACAAACATGCACGGCCATGTTCTCCACGATGCCCAGGATGGGCACCCCCACCTTTTCAAACATCTTCAGTCCCTTGCGGGCGTCCAGCAAGGCGATGTCCTGAGGGGTGGTGACGATCACCGCGCCGGTCAGCGGCACGCGCTGGCTGAGCGTGAGCTGGATGTCGCCGGTGCCGGGCGGCATGTCCACCAGCAGGTAGTCCAGGTCGTTCCAGTTGGTCTGTCGCAGGAGTTGCTCCAGGGCCTGCGTGGCCATGGGCCCGCGCCAAATCATGGGGTTGTCGGCATCCACCAGAAAGCCAATGGACATGACCTGCACCCCGTAGTTCTCCAGCGGCTCCATGGACTTGCCATCCGCGCTCTCGGGCCGGCCTTCGATACCCATCATCATGGGCTGACTCGGGCCGTAGATGTCCGCGTCCAGGATGCCCACACGGGCACCCTCGGCCGCCAAAGCCAGGGCCAGGTTCACCGTGGTGGTGCTCTTGCCCACGCCACCCTTGCCGGAAGCCACCGCGATCACGTTGCGCACGCCGTTGATGAGTTGCACACCGCGTTGAACCGCATGCGCCACCACCTTGCTGGTCACATTGGCACTGACGTTGTCGACGCCCGCCACGCCTCGCGCCGCAGCGATAAGGGCTTTGCGCAGGGCCGGAATCTGGCTCTTGGCCGGGTAGCCCAGTTCCACATCAAAGGCCACATCGCCACCTTCGACACGCAGGTTCTTCAGCTGCTTGCCCGACACGAAGTCCTTGCCCGTGTGGGGATCGAGGACCGTCTTGAGGGCTTCCTGAACGGCCTGGACGAGAGCGGAATCGGTGGCGGACATAGGAACAGCGCAACAGAAGTAAACCGTCAATGGTAGCGGCTGCAAGGCCTTTAATAGAATCAATGGCTTATGGCCGCGCGCGGAGCGCGGTTACCCTCTTGGCGCACGCCGCGCGACTCCAGGCGTCATGCCGCCCCCTCCCATCACCCATGAACCGCAAGCTCTTCGTCACCACTGCCCTGCCCTATGCCAACGGGCCCTTCCACATCGGCCACATGATGGAGTACATCCAGGCCGACACCTGGGTGCGGGCGCAGCGCATGATGGGCACGCAGGTGGACTTCGTGTGCGCCGACGACGCGCATGGCGCACCCATCATGATTGCCGCGGACAAGGCCGGCAAAACCCCGCAGCAGTACGTGGCCGACATCGCCGCGGGCCGCCCGCGCTACCTGCAGGGCTTTCACATCCAGTTCGACAACTGGCACAGCACCGATGCGCCGGAGAACCACGAACTTGCCCAGTCGATCTATCGCATCCTCAAGGCCAATGGCCTGATCGAGGTGCGCGAGATCGAGCAGTTCTACGACCCCGACAAGGGCATGTTCCTTCCCGATCGCTTCATCAAGGGTGAGTGCCCCAAGTGTGGTGCCCAGGACCAATACGGCGACAACTGCGAGGCCTGCGGCGCGGTCTACCAGCCCACCGAACTGAAGAGGCCCTATTCCGCACTGTCAGGCGCCACGCCGGTTCTGCGCACCAGCGAGCATTTCTTCTTCAAACTTTCCGATCCGCGCTGCGTGGCGTTCCTGGAAGCCTGGACCCAGGACGGGCGGCTGCAGAGCGAAGTCGCCAACAAGGTGCGCGAGTGGTTCACACGCGATGAGGCCGGTCGGGTGAATCTGGGGGACTGGGACATCTCCCGCGATGCGCCCTACTTCGGCATCGAGATCCCCGACGCCCCCGGCAAATACTTCTACGTGTGGCTGGATGCGCCGATCGGCTATCTGGCATCGCTGAAGAACCTGCTGGACCAGCGGGGCGAGGACTTCGAGGCCTACATGGCCGACCCCCAGCGGGAGCAGATCCACTTCATCGGCAAAGACATCGTCACCTTTCACACCCTGTTCTGGCCGGCCATGCTGAAGTTCAGTGGCCGGAAGGTCCCCGATTTCGTCTATGTGCACGGCCACCTCACCGTCAACAGCGAAAAGATGAGCAAGAGTCGGGGCACGGGCATCAGTCCGCTGCGCTACCTCGAACTGGGTTTGAACGCCGAGTGGCTGCGCTACTACATCGGTGCCAAATTGAATGCGCGTGTGGAAGATCTGGACTTCAACCCCGACGATTTCGTCGCTCGGGTGAACGCCGATCTGGTCGGCAAGTACATCAACATCGCCTCGCGCGCAGCCGGCTTCATCACCAAGCGTTTCGGGGGCCGTCTCACCGACCGCATCGGTGGCGCCGGTGCCGACCTGTTGCGCGGTCTGCGCGAACACCGCACCACCGTGGCGGCCCTGTACACCGAACGCGAATTCGGCAAGGTGGTCCGCGAAGTGATGGCGCTGGCGGACCGCGTCAACGGGTATGTGGACCAGAACAAGCCCTGGGAACTGGCCAAGCAGGCCGGGCAGGACGCCGCCTTGCATGAGGTGTGTTCGGTGTGCATCGAGGCCTTCCGCGTTCTGACCATCTACCTCAAGCCCCTCCTGCCGGCCCTTGCGGCCCAAGTCGAATCCTTCCTGAGGGTTGAACCGATGCAGTTCGAGGATGCAGCCCACGCGCTCGGGGCGCATGACATCGGCACTTATCAGCATCTGATGCAGCGCGTCGATCCCCAGCAGGTGGAGGCCTTGCTGGAAGCGCCAGCGGCCGAACCCCGTGAAACAGCCCTCCCCGGCGGCGAAGCACTGGCACCCCCCATCACCCTGGACGACTTCGTGAAAGTGGACCTGCGCGTGGCGCGCATCGAGAAGGCCGAGCCGGTGGAAGGCAGCAGCAAGCTCTTGCGCCTGACCCTGGACGTGGGCGAGGGTGCCATGCGCAACGTCTTCAGTGGCATCGCGTCGGCCTATGCGCCCGAACAGTTGCAGGGCAAGCTCACCGTGGTGGTGGCCAACCTGGCGCCGCGCAAGATGAAGTTCGGTATCAGCGAAGGCATGGTGTTGGCAGCCAGTCACGCCGACGACAAGTCGCACCCCGGGATTTTTGTGCTGGAGCCGTGGCCCGGCGCCCAACCCGGCATGCGCATTCGCTGATCCCCGGGCGGGGTGGTGGGTGGCCGTGCGCCAGCATCGTGACGCCGTCCCCCAGCGGGTGGCGGCGGCAGACTAAAATCGGCACTCGAAGGAAAGTAGACCCATGCCCCTGTTCTGGAAACCGTACCGGTCCGATGTGACCCAGTTCATCGATTCCCTGAAGAAGGCCAAGCCCTCTCTGGAGCAGGAGCAGCGTGAAGGCCGAGCCCTCCTGTGGGACAAAGCCATCGACCGGGAGCTTCAGACCCAGGCCCGCCAAGCCCGTGTGGCCCAGCAGGCCTACGTGTACCAGACCAAAGCCCGCTGAACGCCGTGAGCGCGGCCGACGGCGATACGCCCGATTCGGGCACCGGAGCAGTTCCTGAACCGGTCGAGCTGGCCGTCGCCACAGCCGCGGCGCCGGCGGCAGACGCGGCGACACCTGAAACGATGACGGTCGACCATGTGGCCGTTGCGCGGCTGTATGGGGAGCCCCTGTTTGCACTGCCCCAGGATCTTTACATTCCGCCAGACGCGCTGGAGGTTTTCCTCGAGGCCTTCGAAGGCCCGCTGGACCTTCTGCTCTACCTGATCCGCAAGCAGAACTTCAACATCCTGGACATCCCGCTGGCAGACGTCACCCGCCAGTACCTGGCCTACGTGGACCAGATCCGCCGCCGCAACCTGGAGCTGGCCAGCGAGTACCTGCTGATGGCGGCCATGCTGATCGAAATCAAGAGTCGCATGCTGCTGCCGCCGCGCAAGTCTGACGATGGCCGCGAGCCGGAGGATCCCCGTGCCGAACTGGTCCGGCGACTGCTGGAGTATGAGCAGATGAAGCTGGCCGCTGCGCGCCTGGATGAGCTGCCGGTGTTGGGCCGCGACTTCCTGCGGGTGCAGGTGACGCTGGACCAAACGATGGCCATTCGCCTGCCCGATGTCAGCCCGGTCGATCTGCAGGAAGCTTGGCGTGACATCCTCATGCGCGCCAAGCTGAACCAGCACCATCGCATCAGCCGCGAACAGCTCTCGGTGCGGGAACACATGGGCATCGTGCTGCGCAGGCTGCAGGGCCGGCGGTTCATCGAATTCGCCGACCTCTTCGACACCAGCGCCGGTACGCCCCTGGTGGTCGTCACCTTCCTTGCCCTGCTGGAATTGGCCCGCGAGCACCTGCTGGAAATCACGCAGGCCGAAGCCTTCGCGCCCATCTACGTGCGGCTGGCCTACCAGCCCAGCTGATCGTCGCCGCCGCGCAGCCCGCCGGATTCAGGCGGAGCGACAGGGTGGCGGGGGCGGCGGGCTGCCGGGGCTCCCGAGTCGCTGCAGGCCCTGAAGTGGAGCTCAAACACCGATCCTTTGCCCGGCCAACTGCGCAGGGTCACACGGGCGCCCATGGCGTCGCAGAGCTGCCGCACGATGCCCAGGCCCAAGCCGTACCCCGGCGCGCCATCGGGCCGTGTCCGATAGTGGTCTTCAAACACGCGTGCCTGATCCGATGGTTGGAGCCCGCATCCGCTGTCCCAGACCTGCACCACCATCCCACGGCCGCGGCGCCTGGCGCCCACCAGCACGCCACCCGCGTCGGTGTATTGGATCGCGTTGGTCACGAGGTTTCGAAGGGCCCGCTCGATCATCAGGGGGTGGCCCCAAACAGCGCCAGCACCGCCCCGCCAGCGCAGCCTCAGGCCCTTGTCGACGGCCATGGGCGCCAATTGCGGAACCAGCCGCGCATACACCCCGCGCAGGCAGACCGATTCCAGCGGCTGCGGCGTGCCGCCCGGCGCGGTTCGACTGCGGTCCAGGAGATCGCTGGTCAGGGCGTCCATGGCATTGAGGCCACTGTTGATCGCATCGAGCACCGAAACCTGAGGCGGATCCCGCAGCCAGGCCTGCAGCTGCTGCGCACACAGCCGCAGGGCCAACAGCGGCTGGCGGATGTCGTGAGCGGTGGCCACCAGCAGGTCGGTCTTGGCCTGGCTGTCGAGTTCGGCCTGGGTGCGGGCCCACTGCAGCTGCGCGGCCCTCTCGAGCGCCTCTTGGAGCCGCTGTTCGACCTGCATCACTGGCGGGGGCCCTCAGGCAGCCGGTCGACCGGCCGCCGCCATGTGCCGCACGGTGTAAGGCGGCACCCGAACGGGCGTGCTGCCACCGGCCTTGAGGTGGCTGACCGCCAGTACGGCTTGCGTGCGCGAGCTCACGCCCAAAAGGCGCAGGATCGACGCCACATGGTCCTTCACCGTCTCCACCGACAGATTCAAGTGCCGCGCGATCAGCTTGTTGGGCTGGCCTTGCAGCAGAAGCTCCAGCACCTCGGACTGCCGAGGGGTGAAGTGCAGGTCGCGCGGTGGTTCCTCGGCACCGCCGGTTCGCTGAACCGAGCTGGCGCGCAGCGGTGCGCCGCCCTCTTGCGCGACGAGGAGGCCGGCCCAGGGATTGCGCTCGCCAAGGGGTGCGCCCACGCCCAGGGCCATGGGCGGCACGTAGACGCCACCGGACATCACCATGCGCAAGGCGTGCATGAGCACTTCGATCGGCGTGCGTTTGGGAATGAAGCCCAGGGCACCTTCTTCCAATGCCCGCAAGACATCGGTGGGATGCTCGGAGGCGGAGAGGATGACCACCCGCATACCCGGGTGCGTGCGTCGCCACTCCGTCATCAGCGTGAACCCGTCGGCATCGGGCAGTTGAAGGTCCAGAATCACAAGGTCCAGCGGTCCGGATTCGGCCAAGGCCGAACGGGCCTGCGCGGCGGTGCCCACGCTGAGCACCGACACCACCCGCCCCAAGGACTGGATTACCGACTCCAGCGCGGTTCGAACCAACGCATGGTCATCCAGCAGCATCAACTTCATGGTACTTCCCCTCTTTGTGGCCGCCGACGCGCCACCCGGCGCGCCCGATCGGTCAGGACGATGCTAAGGACGGGGTCCGGCCCAGGGCATCCCTCACTTGAGGGGGTCTCGACTCGACACGGCCTGGTTCGAGAAATCCTTCCTCCCCGTCACGGGTGTGAGGCGCACGCGGAGAGGGCGGCCGCCCTTTCAAAGGCCGCGCAAGCCGTCCCACAGCAACTTGCCGCCGGCCACGGCCATGCCCGCATAGGCGATGCGGTAGAACCATCCGGCGGCGATGCGGCGCGCCAGCCACACCCCCACCCAGACACCGACGGGTGCCAGCGGGGCCAAGGCCAGTGAGGTCCACAGGTTGCGCGCGTCGAACAGGCCAAGTGCCGCATAGGGCACCCACTTCGCGAGGTTCACCGCAGTGAAGAACACCGCCAGCGTGGCCGCCACCCGCACCGGCTCCAGCCGCATCGGCAGGACATAGGCGCTGATGGGAGGGCCCCCGGCGTGGGCCACGAAACTGGTGAAGCCGGCCAGCGTCCCCAAGAGGAAGCCCCAGCGGCGGGATGGCGGTGGGCCCTCTCGCCGCGGCTTGACCGCCAGCCGTTGCACCAGAAACAAGAGGGTCAAGGCACCGACGATCGCAGAGACCATGGGCGCGGAAACGGCGCTGAAGAGGACCGTACCCAGCACGATTCCCACCAGCCCGGCCGGTACCAGCAGCTGCAGCAGCGACCGATCACGGTCTCCCCACAGTTGCTGGAGGCTGGCCATGTCCATCACGCACAGCAAGGGCAGCATGATGGCCGCGGCCTGCGGCACCGGCACGGCCATCGCCATCAGCGGTGTGGCCACGGCCCCAAAGCCGCTGAGAAAGCCGCTCTTGGCCATCCCCACCAACAACACCGCTGGAATGGCCCAGGCATAGAAGTGCCAGTCGTCGATCATTCACAATGCCTTCATGTTCGCGCCTTCACAACAGGATGTCCGTCGCTTCTTCTGCGAAGTCTGGCGCCGTCAGCGCTCGGGCTTGCCCCTGGATCCGATGCAAACCAAGGTCGCCGAATGGGTCGCCCAGCACCCCGAGTATGACGGTGATCTGGCCGATGAAGCCGCTGCACTGCAGGCCCTTTATGCGGTCGAAGATGGCCGCACCAATCCCTTCCTGCACCTGAGCATGCACCTGAGTCTGGTCGAACAGGTGGACATCGACCAGCCGCGAGGCATTCGAGCGGCCTTTGAAGCCCTGCGCGATCGACTGGGCTCGGCCCATGAGGCCCATCATCAGATGATGGAGTGCCTGGGCGAAATGATCTGGACCTCCCAGCGCAGCGGGCTGCCGCCCGATGGCCCGGCCTACCTGGCCTGCGTGCAGCGCCGCGCGCACAGGCGCACCAGCGCTTGATCCGCAGGCCGGCTACTGTGCGGCCCGCCGAAGCGTGTCCACCACGGGCTGCTGCCACACCGAGCGCAAGCCCAGTGCCCCGGCCCACCAGGCCAGCAGCGCGCCGGCCACCAAGCCGCCCAGGGGCACCCAAGGGCTCGGCGCCCAATTGAACTCGAAGACGCTGCGCGCCAGTACAGCGCCCACCACCATCGCCACACTGGACGCCAGGAGTCCCGAAAGCGCGCCCACCCCCAACAGCTCGGCGCGCTGCATGCCTTGCAGGAGCGCGGTGCGAGCGCCCAGCGCCCGCATCACCGCATACTCCCGCACGCGGGCTTCGCGGGTGGCGGTGATGGTGGCCACCAACACCAGCAGCCCGGATGCCAGGGTGAAGCCAAAGAGGAACTCCACCGCCCGGATCACCTGGTCGAGCACCGTCTGCACCTGCGCCACTGACGCGGAAATATCGATGTTGGTGATGTTGGGAAAGGTCTGCAACAGGATGCGGTCCAGGGCCCTGGCCGCCGGCTCGTCGGCTGGGGCCTTGAATGCGCTGATGAAGGTGGTGGGCACATCGGGCATCGACGTGCGGGTGAACATGACGAAGAAGTTCACCCGCATCGAACCCCATTCGACCTTGCGCAGTGAGGTGACCACACCCGAGTGGATTTGGCCGGCGATGTCGAAGTCCAGCCGGTCGCCGATCTTCAGGCCCAGCGTTTGCGCCAGTCCCTCTTCCACACTGAGGCCCTCGCTGCCGGCGAGTGGCCCCTTGGGCAACCAGTCGCCCTTGACCACGGTGTTGTGAGAAGGCACTTGATCCGCATAGCTGAGGTTGAACTCGCGCTCCACCAGGCGCTGCGCCCGGTCACCAGTGAAGGTCGCAGGCCGCACCGCTTCTCCGTTGAGGCCCACCAGCCGCCCGCGAATCATCGGGTACCAGTCCAGGTCTTCCACCCCCGCCTGCTGCAACGCCTGCCGAAAGCCATCGGACTGTTCGGGCTGGATGTTGATCACGAAACGGTTGGGGGCATCTGGCGGCGTGGCCGCGCGCCAACTCGCCACCAGGTCGGTGCGCAACAGCACCAGGAGCACCAAGGAGAGCAAACCCACCGAAAGGGCGCTCACCTGCAAGACAGAAAAGCCCGGGCGTGCGGCCAGTTGGCGCGTGGCCATCACCAGGGCCTGCCACCGCCCACCAGACCGCAATCGAGGCACCCAACGCCGCAAGGCCCACATGGCCACGGTGGCCAAACCGGCAAAAACGGCCAGCGCTGCTGCAAAACCGCCCACCGTGATCAGACCCAGCCGTGTATCGGCCGAGACCGCCATCAGCAGGGCAGCAAAGCTCAAGGCGCCCGCGCCCAGCACGCCGATCGAAAAGGGCCTGGGCCGCCCCACATCACGGCGGATCACGCGCAGGGGTGGCACCTGGGCCAACTGCAGAACCGGGGGCAGGCCGAACCCCATCACCAGCACCCAGCCCAAGCCCGCGGCCAGCAGGCCCGGCTGCCAACTGACGCCGGGCAAGGTGGTCTTCACGAGCCCTGCCAGCAAGAGTACAAAACCATGGTGGACGGCCCATCCCAGGGCCACACCCAGCAGGCAAGCGGCTGCGCCCACCACGGCAAATTCCAGCGCGTAGAGCCCGGCGATCTCGCGCTGGTGAAGTCCCAGTACGCGCAGCAGCGCACAGTCGTCCAAATGGCGATCGGTGAAGTCGCGCGCGGCAATCCCCACGGCCACGGCCGCCAACAGCGCAGACAACAACGCCACCAGCGTGAGGAACTTTTCCGCGCGGTCCAATGTCTGGCGCATCTCCGGGCGACCGGCTTCCAGGCTCTCCAAGCGAACGCCCCGCAGGCCCTGGGTTTCGATCCCCGACTCGATGGACTGGCGCAATCCGGAGACTGCCCGCGCCGCCACCGCGCGTGGCATGGCATCCGGGGCCAACACCAACAGGCGGTAGGTGACGCGGCTGGCGGGCTGGATCAGCCCAGTACCCGCCAAGTCCTGCTCATGCAGCATCACCCGAGGCGAAAAACTCATGAAGCCGGCACCCCGATCGGGCTCGTTGAGGATGGCGCGCTCGATGCGCAGCGCAGCCTCACCGAGCAGCAGCGTGTCACCGATGGACAGATTCAGGCCATCGAGCAGCGGAGCATCCACCCAAACGGTTCCGGGAGCGGGGCTCTCGGCCCGCTTGCTTTCGCGGCCAAGGGCATCTCGTACGGTGAGAGCCCCCCGCAGGGGGTAGGACGGGCTGACGGCTTTCACCGCCACGAGCTTGAACTGTCCACCGCGATCATCGGGCGCGCGGGCCATGCTGGGGAAGCCGACCGTGCGCGCCGTGCGCAGACCACGGTCGGCGGCCCACTGCGCCCATTCGGGCGGCAGGGGCTGATCGCCGGAGACCGCCAGGTCGCCACCCAACAACTGTCCCGCGTCACGCGCCAGCCCAGCCTGCAAGCGGTCTGCAAAGAAGCTGACCGCTGAGAGCGCTGCCACCGCCAGCACCACCGCCAGCCCGAGCAGGCGCAATTCGCCCGCGCGGAAGTCGCGCCAGGTTTGGCGCCAGGCCAGCAGGGCCAGGGGGGGACGTTTTCGGGAAGGGTTCACCAGGCGAATCATGCATGGATTCGGGCGGGGCGTTGGCCGTGGGGCTACGCCGGATTGGCGTCCGCTCACATCCCCCGCGGCAACTCGCACTAGGATGGCGGGATGAACTTCGCCCTGACACCCGAGCGGCAGGCCCTGCAGGCCCGCGTCCGCCGATTCATCCACGACGACATCATCCCCCTGGAGCGCGACCCTCGATGGGGCGATCACGGCCCCACCGAACCCTTTCGACTGGAATTGGTGGCGCGCGCCAAGGTAGCGGGGCTCTTGGCACCGCACGTCTCTGCGCACTATGGCGGGCTGGGCTTGGACCATTGCAGCCGTGCCGTGGTCTTCGAGGAAGCGGGCTACTCCACGCTGGGCCCGTTGGCCATGAATCTGTTTGCACCCGATGAGGGGAATATGCACCTCATGGAGGTGGTGGCCACGGCGGATCAGAAGAACCGCTGGCTGGCGCCGCTGGCCTCGGGCCAGATCCGCTCCTGCTTCTGCATGACCGAACCACCGCCGGGTGCGGGTTCCGACCCTTCCATGCTGCAGACCACCGCCACACCGGTGAAGGACGCCCATGGCGAGGGCTGGCTGATCAACGGCACCAAGTGGTTGATCACGGGTGCACAGGGCGCAGGCTTGGCCATCATCATGGCGCGATTGCCCGATGGGTCCGCCACCATGTTCCTGTCGGACATGGATGCCCCGGGGATCACGGTGGAGCGGCAGATGGACTCACTGGACCGCTGCTTCCCCGGGGGTCACTGCGTGGTGCGATTCAACAACCTCCGCGTGGGGCCCGACGCTGTGCTGGGCGAACTGGGCAAGGGCTTCCGCTATGCGCAGGTGCGCTTGGCCCCCGCACGCCTGACCCATTGCATGCGCTGGCTGGGTGCTGCCCGCCGCGCACACGACATCGCCCTGGCGCATGCCCGAACCCGCACCGCCTTCGGCAAGCCGCTGGGCGAGCATGAGGGTGTGGGCTTCATGCTGGCCGACAACGAACTGGACTTGCACACCGCACGGCTGTCGATCTGGCACTGCGCCTGGGTGCTGGACCAGGGCGGCAAGGCCAATACCGAATCCAGTATGACCAAGGTGATCGCCTCAGAGGCCATCTTCCGCATCGTGGACCGTTGCGTTCAGATTCTGGGCGGCCAGGGGGTGACGGGCGAGACCATCGTCGAGCGCATCTGGCGCGATGTGCGTCCCTTCCGCATCTACGACGGTCCCAGTGAAGTGCACCGCTGGTCGCTGGCCAAGAAGTTGATGGCCACCGGCTGAATCAGACGCCCACCAACAACCTCGTCACCCGCTGCACATGCTCGGCGGGGTTGTCCAGTGCGCCACCCTCGGCCAACACCGCCTGATCGAACAGCAGGTGCGAAAGGTCGGCGAAGCGGGCCTCGTCGCTCTCCAGGCGCTTGACCAGCGCATGCGTCGGGTTCACTTCCAAAATCGGCTGCGAAGCGGGCGCGGCCTGACCGGCCTGCTTCAACAACCGCGCCAGATGTCCGCTCATATCGCCTTCTTCGACCACCAGGCAAGCCGGTGAATCCACCAGGCGGGTGGTCACGCGCACGTCCTTGGCACGGTCCTTCAGCGCTTCCTTGATCTTCTCCAGGACCGGCTTGAAGGCCGCGGCTGCAGCCTCGGCCTGCTTCTTCTCTTCCTCGTCCTGCAGCTTGCCCAGGTCAACCGCGCCCTTGGCGATGCTCTGCAGCGGCTTGCCATCGAATTCGTAGAGGTGCGAGAGCATCCACTCGTCCACCCGGTCGGCGAGCAACAACACTTCCAAGCCCTTCTTGCGGAAGATCTCCAACTGCGGGCTGTTCTTGGCTGCCGTCAGCGAGTCGGCGGTGATGTAGTAGATGGCCTCCTGGCCCTCCTTCATGCGGCCGATGTAGTCGGCCAATGAAACGGAGGGTTCGTCGCCGGGGACATGGGTGGAGGCAAAGCGCAGCAGCTTGGCCAGACGCTCGCGATTGGCGAAATCCTCGCCCACGCCCTCCTTGAGCACCGCGCCAAACTCCTTCCAGAAATCGGCGTACTTGCGCTTGTCGTCGGCGTTGTCGGAATCGGCCAGGGACTCCAGCATGCCCAACACGCGCTTGGTCGAACCCTCGCGGATCGCCTTCACATCGCGGCTTTCCTGCAGCAACTCACGGCTCACGTTGAGCGGCAGGTCATTGGAGTCGATCACGCCCTTGACGAAGCGCAGGTAGACCGGCATCAGCGCCTCGGCGTCGTCCATGATGAAGACGCGCTTCACGTAGAGCTTCACACCACCGCGCTTGTCGCGGTTCCACAGGTCAAACGGTGCCTTGGCCGGGATGTAGAGCAGCTGGGTGTACTCGCTGCGTCCTTCCACGCGGTTGTGCGTGTAGGCCAGCGGAGCGGCCTGGTCGTAGCTGATCTGCTTGTAGAACTCTTGGTATTCGCTGTCGGTGATGTCGCTCTTGCTCCGGGCCCACAGGGCGGCCGCCTTGTTGACCGTCTCCCACTCGTCCTTGGTCACGTACTCGCTCTTGTCCTTGTCCCACTCCTCCTTCTGCATGAGGATGGGCAGGGAAATGTGGTCCGAGTACTTGCCGATCACCTGCTTCAACTTCCAGGCCTTGAGGTACTCCTGGTCGTCTTCGGC
This sequence comes from Burkholderiaceae bacterium, assembly GCA_049423145.1. GTDB lineage: Bacteria > Pseudomonadota > Gammaproteobacteria > Burkholderiales > Burkholderiaceae_C > RFTU01. Next base: position 39,314 of record JBMSQF010000005.1, on the reverse strand, counting down.
ATCCCGCAGGTGCAGGATGATGTCGGTACCGCGGCCGGCCTTGGTGATGGGCTCCACCTCGAAGTCACCGGTGCCGGCGCTGCTCCAGCGCACACCGTCTTCGGCCTTGGCACCGGCACGGCGGGTTTCCACCGTGATCCGGTCGGCCACGATGAAGCCCGAATAGAAGCCCACGCCAAACTGGCCGATGAGCTGTGCATCCTTCTTCTGGTCGCCCTCCAGGCGCGACATGAACTCGCGCGTACCGCTCTTGGCGATGGTGCCCAGGTTGGCCACCGCTTCTTCGGCATTCATGCCGATGCCGTTGTCACGGATCGTCAGCGTCTTCTTCTCGGTGTCCACCAGAATGCGGACTTCGAGGTTGGGCTGGTCTTCAAAGAGCCCCCCGTTGTCCAGCGCCTCGAATCGCAGCTTGTCGCAGGCATCGGAGGCGTTGGAGATCAGCTCGCGCAGAAAGATCTCCTTGTTGGAGTACAGGGAGTGCGTGACCAGATGCAGGATCTGCTGCACTTCAGCCTGAAAGGACAGGGTTTTCTTTTCCATGATCGAAACGGCAAGAAAGTGAATCAGGGCTGACGCCCTCGAAGAGGCTGGCCCCGGCCGGCCCAGCCGCTGCGGCGGGCCACCCGGATCATCAGGGAAATGGGGGCGCCCGCCCCGCTTTCAAGTCCCCCGCCGCCTCAGCTCAGCTCGACATACACCCGGCCGCCCTCGATCTTGACGGGGTACACCCGGATCGGGTCGCAAGCGGGCTCGCAGGTCGGCGCACCGGTCCGCACGTCAAAGCGGCCCTGGTGCAAGGGGCACTCGATTTCACCGTCCACGAGAAAGCCCTCACTGAGCCAGGCGCTGCCGTGGGTGCACTGATTCGCCGTGCAATGCACATTCCCCTCCACCTGGTAGAGCGCCAGATCGTGGCCATCGGTGGAAACGCCCAGCACTTCGCGCGCCTGTACATCGGCCAGTTCGGCGGCATAGATCCAGTAGGGGTTGCTCACGGTCGGGGTCTTCAGATGGGGTAAATGATGGAATTCGGGATCATCTCACTGTCGTAGATGGCACGGCGCACGGCGAACCTCAGCCCCTCGGGCGTGCTCACCACCTCGTCCAGGTAGCGACCCACATTGAACACCGTGGTTTCCTGGCTGAGCTTGGTGCGAAACACCGCATAGTTCGACTCGCAGTGGATGCGGCCGTCTTGCGCTTTCAACACCAAGGGTGGGCCCACCACATGCCGCTGGTAGTAGGGGTCGTGAAAGATGGTCTGCGTGACCGCATAGGCGCGGTCCAGCAGCATGCCGCGACTTTCAAACATCATCGTGGCCAGCGGAAATCCGCGCTCGAAGTTCTCGCGGGGCTGCAGCAGGTACAGGCAGTCCTGGGTGAACAGTTCGGCCCAATCGGTCCAGCGCCCACTGTCCGCGCTTTGGGCGGCCAAGGCCTGCAGTTCACACAGGGCCTGATACTGCGCCGGCGAGATCATCGCTCCATCACCTCGCGCCAGTAGCGGTACATGCCGCGGATCAGGGTCTCGGTAACCATGTGGTCGGTTGGGCCCACCCCGTGTCCACCCAACTCGGCCAGCGCCTGTCCGGTGCGTGTGTGCTCGAAGGCTTCCTGGCACATCTCGATCACCTCGCCGTCATCGGCCGACACGAAGCCGGCCGGTCCGAAGAGATTGGCCTGGCGCAGCCGGCGGCGCGTCATGGTCTCGTCATCGTCCTCAAAGCCGAAATGAGTCCACACGAAATCGAAGTGGCCGTGGCCGTCGGGCTGGATATGGCGCGTGGACACGCTGTTGACCTGCTGCTGGAGGATGACGCTGGGAAACAGGGTGGTCATGACCGCCGTCGGCCCACCCCACCAGGCTTCGGGGACGATGTCCAGAAAGCGGTCGTCATGCAGCTTCATCGACTCCTTGAAAGAGGAGACCTGGGTCACCTGTGCGGCAGCACCCATCGCCCCTCGGGTGGAGATCATGGCCGCGTGACGGTGATGCGCGTCCATCTGCAGCTCGGCCTTGTTGTCCGCGCGCCAGAGGCCGAAGGTGACGAACCAGGTGTGCAGCAGGCCCGGGTGATAGGGATCCTTGATGTTCTCTTGCATCAGCTTCCAGTTGCCCGGAATGCGCTGGCGGTTGTAGCCGAGTATGCGCAGCGCGCGCCCATTGAAGAGCCGGTCAAACCACTGCAGGATGGTGGGTCCGATGAAGTCTTCCAAGGACTCCATTTCGTGATCGAAAGTGGCAAACACCACGCCACCGCGCGTGGCCACCCGCAGCTTGGTCAAGCCGTGCTGCTGGGGGTCGAAATCGGGGGGCATGCCGCCATTGACCCTGCCGTCCTGTCGCACGCCACGCCGAAAGGGCACGCCCTGCAGGTCTCCGGAGAGGGTGTAGCTCCACTGGTGATAGGGGCAGACGAACTCCTTCCGATTGCCGTGGCGCTCACGGCAAAACTGCATGCCGCGGTGCTTGCAGACGTTCTCCACCACATGGATCTGCCCATCGGCCGCGCGCGCCATCACCACGCTGCGTTCACCCACCACCGTGCGCTTGAAGTCACCCGCATGGGGCACTTCGGCTTCCAGGCCCACGTAGTGCCAGTGGCCCCGGTAGAACAGGCGCTCGAGCTCCTGCCGGTGCAGATCGGGGTCCCTGTAAACGCCAAAGGGAATCCGGTGGGTACCGTCACCAGGCCAATCAGACGGCGGTACCCGGGACACCACTGGGGGCTTGGTTGGGCTCATCGTTGCATTTTGCCGCGCCGCGGAGGGCCTGGAAACGGCACGATCCGTGTGCTCACCGTGTCGCCACGGAACCCAACGGCACCGCCGATCCATCCTTCTTCTGCAGAACGGCCGTCCCGCTGCGCACCGCGATGATCTCCGCGAGGATGGACACCGCGATCTCGGCGGGCGTCCTGCTGCCGAGATTCAAGCCGATCGGCCCGTGCAGGCGGTTGATTTCGGTCTCGCTCAAGTCGAAGAGCTTCAACCGCTCTTTGCGCTTCGCGGTATTCCCCCGCGAACCCAGGGCACCCACGTAGAAGGCCGGCGACTTCAGGGCCTCCAGCAACACCAGATCGTCCAGCTTGGGGTCGTGCGTCACCGCAACCACCGCGCTGTGCGGGTCCAAACGGAGTTCGGCCACCAAATCGTCAGGCATCGCCTTGCTGAACACCGTGCCGGGGATATCCCAGGTCTGGTGGTACTCCTCGCGCGGGTCACAGCAGATGACTTCAAAATCGACCATCAGGGCCATCTGCGCCACGGCGCGCGAGAGTTGGCCGGCCCCGATGATCAGCAGCCGCCAGCGCGGGCCGAACAGGGCGCGCATCGTCTGCCCGTCAAAGGTGAACACCTCGCCGCGCGCGCCGGGCTCCAGGCGCACCGCGCCCGTCTGAAGCGACACCACCCGCGCCACGATCTCATGCTGGGCCGTGCGCTCCAGCACGGCGTCCACCCAGGCGGTGTCCAACAGCGGCTCCTGCACCAGGCGCAGGTTGCCGCCGCAGGGCAAGCCAAAGCGGGCCGCCTCTTCCTTGGTCACGCCGTAGTTGATTAGTGAGGGCTTACCAACTCGCTCGCCTTGGCGCACGCGGTCGATCAAGTCATCCTCCACGCATCCGCCTGAAACCGATCCGACCACCAGGCCATCGCCTCGCATGGCCAGCAACGCACCCGGCGGGCGAGGTGCCGAACCCCATGTTTCGATGACGGTGACGAGGTCCACCGCGTAGCCCTGCCGCTTCCAGTCACGGGCTTGCTGCAGCACCTGAAGATCAAGCGAATCCATGGATGTTGTTCCGGAGCCCTGTCGACCTGAATGCTCGTGGCCAGGCCCTAAGCCCCGTCTGCGGGGCGTGTGCCGTCAGCGAGCTTGCGCAGCAGTTGGATCAGGGTGGCATGGTCGGCCGCACCGAGTCGCTTCTTCAAGCCCTGCTCCATCCGCCGGGCCACGGGCGTGAGGCCGCGCACCAGACGCAAACCCTCCGCGCTGAGCGCGACCTGAACCGACCGCCGGTCATGGGCATCCGGCGAGCGATGGATCCAACCCTGTGCCTCCATCCGCTCCAGCACCATGCTCAGCTTGGGTGCCGAGAGCGACAGCCACCGCACCAGCTGCTTGGGCGGCAGCGAGCCGTGCGCATCCAGGAGCATCAAGAGCGAAAAGTCCACCTTGCGCAGACCATAGGCGGCGCCGATGTGCTCCTCAAAAGCGGCGTAGGCGACCACCGAGGCCCGCGCCAGATGAAATCCGACGGTGCCGTCCAGCACCCCGGGAGCGGCCGGCCGGCCGGCACTGGAGGTGGACTTCGCGACCACTTCAGGCCGCCTCACGGGGGGCTGATCCCAGATAGCTTTCGATGACACGCGGGTTGTGTGCCAACTCGGAGGCCACGCCGGCCAGGGCGATCGATCCGGTTTCCAGCACATAGCCGTGGTCCGCCACCTCGAGCGCCGCCCGGGCGTTCTGCTCGACCAGGAGGATCGAAGTCCCTTCCGAACGCAGGCGCTCGATGATGCGGAAGATCTCCTTGACCACCAAGGGCGCCAATCCCAGGCTGGGTTCGTCCAGCATCAGAAGACGCGGCGAGCTCATCAGCGCACGGCCCACCGCCAGCATCTGGCGTTCGCCGCCGGACAGGGTGCCCGCCAATTGGGTGCGGCGTTCCTTCAAGCGGGGAAAGAGTTCATAGACCCGCTCGATTTCGCGCCGCCAATTGGGCACGCGCTGCTTCATCGCCCGCCATCCGCCCAGCACGAGGTTGTCCTCAACCGGCATGGTGGAGAACAGTTCGCGCTTCTCCGGCACCAGTGCCAGGCCCATCATCACCCGGTCTTCCAGTGTGGACTCCGCCAGGTCCTGGCCATCGAAGACCACGCGGCCCCGCGCCGGCAACAGTCCGATCAGCGCATTGAGCGTGGTGCTCTTGCCAGCGCCATTGGGGCCGATGATGGTGATCACCTGACCCTGCTGAACCTCGAAGTTCAAACCCGTGAGCACCTCGGCGCGGCCATAACCCGCATGCAGATCGGACACGTCCAGCAGCAATTGGGAAGTTGTCATGGCGTCCTCTTCAATGTTCCGTGCCCAGATAGGCCGCACGCACCGCAGGGCTGGCCTGCACTTCAGCCGGCGTGCCTTCCATCAGCTTGGTGCCGAACTCCATCACCACGATGCGGTCTGTCAGGCCCATGACGAAGTCCATGTCGTGCTCCACCAGCAACAAGGTGACGCCCTCGCCGCGCAACTGGCGCAGCACATCGGCCAAGGCCCGCTTTTCCTTGTGTCTCAGCCCGGCTGCCGGCTCATCGAGCAGCAGCAGTGCCGGGTCGGTGCACAGGGCCCGAGCGATCTCCATCAAGCGCTGCGGACCCAGGGCGAGATTGCCTGCGAGTTCGTGCATGCGGTCATCCATGCCGATGCGCTGGAGTTGACGGTGCGCCTCGGCGAAGATGCGCCGCTCCTCGGCCTTGTCCAGCGCCAGCATGGCCTGCACCGTGTTGGCGCCGCTTCGGATGTAGGCACCCAGGGCCACGTTCTCCAGCACGGTCATCTCAGGAATCATCTTCACATGCTGGAAGGTCCGCGAAATGCCGCGGCGGGCGATCTCGCGCGAGGGCAGGCCGTTGATCGACTGACCGCGCCAGCTGACCGCCCCCGAGGTGAGGGGCAGGACGCCGGTGATGAGGTTGAATGTCGTGCTCTTGCCCGCGCCGTTGGGTCCGATCAAGCCGATGATCTCGCCGGCATCGATGTGAAAGCTCACGTCGTTCACCGCCACCAGACCGCCGAATTCCTTGCGCACCTGGTCGACGTCCAAGAGGCGCTGTCCCTTGGGTGGCTTGGCCTCATGCGCGAGGTGGTCGGCGTCGGTCCAGTCCACCGGCCGCGCCACGGGTGGAAGGCGTTTCTCGATGAAGGTCCACAGGCCATCCGGCGCGTACTTCAGCACCAGAACGAGAACCACGCCGAACACGATCACCTCGAAATTCCCGCTGGAGCCCAGCAGGGCCGGCAGCAAGACCTGCAGCTCGTCTTCGATGATCTTCACCACACCGGCGCCCAGGAAGGCGCCCCACACATGGCCCACGCCGCCCAGCACGGCCATGAACAGGTACTCGATGCCCTTGTTCAGCCCGAAGGGTGTGGGATTGACCGTGCGCTGAAAGTGCGCGAACAGCCAACCGGAGATGGCCGCCAGCACCGCCGCCAGGATGAAGGCGATCAACTTGTAGCGGAAGGTGGAGATGCCCATGGCCTCGGCCATCGTGGACCCGGTCTTGAGCGACCGGATGGCACGGCCGACGCGTGAATCGAGCAGGTTCGTCACCGCAACCGCACACACCAGGGCCACCGCCCAGATCAGGACATGCAGGCCGCGGCCAGAGCCGAGTTCGACACCGAAGAGATCAAGCGAGGGGATGCCGTTGATGCCGTCGTACTTGCCCAAGAACTCCATGTTGGCCATGGTGTAGTTCAAGGCCAGCCCCCAGCAGATGGTGGCCAGCGGCAGGTAGTGGCCCGACATGCGCAAGGTGAGCAATCCCAACAGCAGCGCAGCCACCACGGCCAGCGCCATGCCCACCACCAGTGCAAGCCAAGGCGAAGCATTCAGGGTCACCACCATGTAGCCCGCGGCATACGCACCGACACCCACGAAGGCCGCCTGGCCGAAGGAGGTCAGGCCGGCCACACCAGTGAGCAGCACCAGGCCCAGAGCGACGATCGCATAAAGCCCCACCATATTGCTCTGCGTGATCCAGAAGTCCGGCACCGGCAGCAGCGGCAGGCCCAGCATCACCAGTGCGAAGAGAGGGAACGCCCATCGGCGCAGCGTGTTCATCTCAGTGCTCCTCCCCGTGGGGGTCGGTGATGGAGCGCCACAGCAGCACCGGCAGGATGGCCGCGAACACGATCACTTCCTTGAAGGCGCTGGCCCAGAAGGAGCCGAAGCTTTCGATCAGACCCACGAACAAGGCCCCCAGGAGTGCCAACGGGTAGCTCGACAGTCCGGCAAACACCGCAGCCACGAATCCTTTGAGGCCGATCAGAAAGCCGGTGTCGTAGAACACCGTGGTGGTCGGGCTGATGAGCAGCCCGGACAAGGCGCCGATGAAGGCCGCCATGGTGAAGGCGGTGCGGCCGGCACCCGTGCTCGAAATGCCCATCAGGCGGGCGCCGGTGCGGTTGACCGCCGTGGCCCGCAAAGACTTGCCCAACAGCGTGTGTTCAAAGAGAAACCACAAGGCGACGATCAGCACCACCGAAATCAAGAAGATGATCACCGTCTGCCCCGACAGCGTGAGGGCGCCCACCGAAAAGCGTTCGTCCCAAAAACTGGGGTTGCGGAAGCCCTCGGCGCCGAAGAAGAACAGGCCCAAACCCACCAGCGCAAAATGAACGCCCACCGACACGATCAGCAAGACGAGCACCGTGGCGTCGGCCAATGATTCATAGGCCAGTCGGTAAATCAGAGTGCCAAACGGCGTGACCACCGCCAGGGTGAGTGCCGCCTGCACCAGCAGCGGGAACTTCTGCGGCGCCGCCCACCAGGCCAGCAGGCTGATGAGCACCGGGTACGCTGCCATTTCCAAGACCTGTCTGGCGATGCGGCCCCCAGCAGCGCCGTGACGCAGGCCCTGCGTCACCATCGATGCAGCTGCCATCGCCGTCAGCACCAAGAGAAACCACACCGTGCCCGGCACCTGCCCCATCTGGAACATGGCCAGGGTGAGGGCTCCGAAGGCCACAAATTCACCCTGCGGCACGAAGATCACGCGAGTAACCGCGAACACCAGAACCGTGGCCAGCGCCAGCAGGGCGTAGACCGAACCGTTGGTGACGCCGTCCAAGGCCAAGATGCTGGCAATGGTCAGGTCCATGAGTCCCCTTGATGTTGTTCCTGGTAATTTACTCGCAGGCTGCGCGGATGTCGGGCGGCACCTCGATGCTGCGCAAGCGATCGGGGTCTTCCGGGTCACGCACCACGAAGACCCGCAATTCGGTTCCCTCGCAGATGAGGTCCTCGCCCCGTTTGATGGTGTGGCGTTGACGGAAGGTCTTGCGGTTCCATTCCTCCACGCAGGTATGCACCTCCAGCGTTTCGCCGTAGGTGGCCGACTTCACGAAGCGGGTGTGAATCTCCAGCAGCGGCGTGCCGATGATGCCGCGCGTCTTCACGAGTTCCCGCCACGGTGGAATGCCGCAGGAGACGAAGAAGTGCAGCGAACTTTGGTCCATCCAGCGGTTGAAGTTGGGGAAGAAAACGATCCCGGCGGGGTCGCAGTCGCCGAATTCCACACGGACGCGGTGGACATGGGTGCGGCGTGCAATGGTCTCGGAATTCACGACTTCACCACCTTTGCGGCCCGACCCTCGAGGAAGGCGCGCAGCCGTTCTTGCGCCTGCGGTGTGCTCTCGGCGATCGCCGCCATCAGCGACTCGGTGAACAGGCCCAGGCCTTGCGCCTGGTCCGCGATGCGCGGCAGCGCATGCATCACCGCGTAGTTGCTCATCTGCGCGTTGGTGGCGATGCGCTGGGCCAGTTCCAGGCCCTTGTCCAGGCCTTGCCCTGCGGGGACCACGTACTGCACCAGCCCCGCCTGCAGGCCTTCCTGCGCGTCGTACACGCGGCCGGTGAGCATCAAGTCGGTCATGCGCGCCACGCCCATCAGGCGCGGGATGCGCGCGGACCCACCGCCCCCCACGAAGATGCCGCGCTGGCCTTCGGGCAGGCCGAAATAGGCCGAGTCCTCAGCCACGCGGATGTGGCAGGCCGAGGCCAGTTCCAGCCCACCGCCCACCACGGCGCCGTGCAGCACCGCCACCACCGGCACGGGCCCGAACTGGATGGCGTCGAAGGCGGCGTGCCACATGCGGGAATGCTGCACGGCGCTGTCGATGTCGCGCGCCACCACTTCCGACAGGTCCAGGCCGGCGCAGAAGTGCTGTCCTTCGCCGCTGATCACCACCGCTCGAATGCCGTCGGGCATGTTGACGAAGACGGTGTGCAACTGCTGGATGAAGGGATCCGACAGCGCATTGCGCTTGGCCGGCCGGTTCAGGCGAAGGTGCAGCACCGGGCCCCTGCGCGTGATGTGCAGCAGGTCCAGCGTGGCCAGGAGTCCCTCCAGGGGGCGACCGGCACCGTCAGCGGGCTCTTCGGCCCGGCTGGCAGCGTTCAATGGGAAGGCTTGAGCGGTCATGGCAGGCTCATCGATAAGCGAGAGCCGCCAATTTATTTCATTTCTTGAAATAAATCCAGCTTAGGACGTTCCCCGATGCGGGCGCCGCCAGGCCCTCAGCGACCCCAGCGTGGATCGCGAGGCGGTTGCGCGCGCGGCTTGCGCTCATCGAATCGGGCCCTGGGCGCTGCAGGCCCTCCAGGGCGGCGAGCGCCCGGACGTCCGGCGCCGGCCCCTCCGCGCTCGCCCGCCCCCCGGGGCGAGCCCATGAAGATGCGCGGTTCGGGTTGCCGAGGTTCAAGACCGCTGACCTGCGCCACCGGGATGGGCTGGGTGGTGAACTGCTGGATCCGCTTGATCATCATGAGGTCGCGGCGCTCGGCCAACGTCACCGCCAGGCCATTGCGGCCCGCCCGGCCGGTTCGGCCGATGCGGTGCACATAGTCCTCGGCCTTCATCGGCAGGCCGTAATTGATCACATGGCTGATGGTGGGCACATCGATGCCGCGGGCCGCCACATCGGTGGCCACCAGCACGCGCAGCTGCCGGGTACGCAGGCCCTGCAGCACGCGATTGCGGCGCCCCTGGGGCATGCCACCGTGCAGGGATGCCACACGATGGCCGAATTCGGCCAGCCGATCGGCCAGCCAATCGGCGTCCTGCTGCGTGGAGGTGAACACCACCGCCTGATCCACCCCTCGGTCGGCCAGCAGATGGTCCAGCAAGGCGTCCTTGTGCTGGCGGTTGTCGGCCCAGTGCAGGCGCTGCTCGATGCTGGCGTGGGTGTCGGTGTGGCGCGCCACCTGCACCGTCTGCGCTTCTGGCTTGAGCAGCTCATCAGCCAAGCGGCCCACGTGACCTGCAAAGGTCGCGCTGAACATCACCGTCTGACGCTGATCGGGCGTCTGCTCGGCAATGTGGCGAATGTCGTCGATGAAGCCCATGTCGAGCATCCGGTCGGCTTCGTCCAGGACCAGCATGTCCAGGTTCGACAGCACGGCCTTGCCCGTGCCCAGGTGGTCAATCAGGCGGCCAGGTGTTGCGATCAGCACATCCAGCGGGCCGCGCAGCGCCTTGAGCTGCGCGCCATAGGGCACACCGCCCACCACCGTGGCCACGCGCAGGCCCTGCACATGCTTGCCGTAGACCGTGAAGGCCTTGGCCACCTGCAGCGCCAATTCACGGGTGGGCGCCAGCACCAGCACCCGCGGGCCGTGCACGACGCCCTTCTCACGGCGCTTGCTGGCATCACCACGCGCCTCGAGGATGCGCTGCAAGGCGGGCAGCGCAAAGGATGCCGTCTTGCCGCTGCCGGTCTGGCTGCTCACCTTCAAATCCAGGCGGCTCAGTCCCAGGGGAATGGCCTGCTGCTGCACCTCGGTGGCCTGTTCGTAGCCGGCATCGGCCAAGGCCTTCAGAAGGGCGGGCGCCAGGCCCAAATTGTCGAACGACATGAAATTTCCAATCGAAATGGCAAACGCCGCGTGCACGGCTTGCCTGCGCCGAACGCACACGGTGGCGCAGGCCGAGTGAACGAGGCCTGCACCGGGTGAAGTCGCGGAAGAATCTGGGGCGCGAAGGGCTGGGAGCCCGTGTGCACCGGTGGGTCCGAAGCGACGGCATCGCCGCCGACCTGCACCAGGGAGTGTCGGGAAGGCCACCGGTCTGCAGTGGGCTCCCGAAGGGCCAGAGGGGATGAAGAACCTCAGAGTTTACCCTGAATCCGGCAGACGTGCCGGTGGATCGTTACAGTAAGTGGATGACTGCACACACGATGGCCGGGCGGCACACGTCCGGGCGGGCGCGCACGCACGCGGCCCGCAAGGCATTGGCAATGATGGCGCTGCTGGTATTGGGCGCCTGTGGCGGCGGCAAGGAAACCCCGCCGAGCCCAGCGGCGGGGGGACCCTCCGGCCCTGCGGGCGCAACCGGCCCAGCGCCCTCGCCCGCCAATCAGCCGCCCGCAGGCGCTCCGCCGCCACCCACTGTGGGCGTGATCAAGGTGCAGTCCGCCGACGTCGGGCTGCTTTCGGAACTCCCCGGCCGCACCGAAGCCTCGCGCATCGCGCAGGTTCGCGCCCGCGCTGCCGGCATCCTGCAAGCCCGCCGGTTCGAGGAGGGCAGCGACGTCCGGGAAGGACAACTCCTGTTCAGCATCGACCCCAGCCCCTACCAGGCCGCCCTGGCCAGCGCGCAGGCGCAACTCGCCCGCGCCGAGGGTACGCTGATGCAGGCGCAAGCGCAGGCGGAGCGGGCCAAGCCGCTGCTGGAGGCCAAGGCCATCAGTGAACAGGAGTCGATCAACGCGCAGGCCGCACGCCGGCAGGCCGAGGCCGAAGTCGCGGCGGCTCGGGCAGCCGTGCAAGTCGCGCAGCTCAATCTGAGCCACGCCTCGGTTGCTGCGCCGATCGCCGGCCGCATCGGACGAGCCTTGGTCACGGAAGGGGCCCTGGTGGGCCAGGGCGAAGCCACGGCGCTGGCGCTCATCCAGCAGGTCGACCCGATGTTCGTGAACTTCACGCAGCCCGCGGGCGATGTGTTGCGACTGCGGTCGGCCATCGAAAGCGGGCGCCTGAAGACCGCCGGCAAGGAGGCGGCCGTGATCACCCTGGTGCTGGAAGACGGCAGCGTTCACCCGCAAAAGGGTCGGCTGCTGTTCTCCGACCTCAGCGTGGACCAAGGCACCGGTCAAATTGCCCTGCGCGCCACCGTGCCCAACCCCAAGAAGACCCTGCTGCCCGGGCTGTTCGTGCGGGTGCAGCTGGAGCAGGCCCTGGCCCCCGGGGCCATGTTGGTGCCGCAACAGGCCGTTTCGCGCGGCGCACTTGGTGACACCGTGCGCGTGGTGGGTGAGGACAACATGGTCGAGCAGCGTCCGGTGAAGATCGGACCGGCGCGCGGCGCGCAGTGGGTGGTCCTTGAAGGACTCAAGGACGGCGAGCAGGTGATGGTCGACGGCTTCCAGAAGCTGCGTGGCAAGGGGCCGGTGAAGCCGGTGCCGTGGACGCCGGGCGGCAAGCCCGGGGGCCCGGCTGGCACCACGGCGACCTCTCCACCGCCCGCCGCCAAACCCGCCTCGGCGGCCCGATAGGAGCCGCGCATGGCGCAGTTCTTCATCAACCGCCCCGTCTTTGCATGGGTCATCGCGCTGTTCATCCTGGTGGGTGGGAGCGTGGCCCTCACGCAGTTGCCCATCGCGCAGTACCCGCCGGTGGCGCCACCCTCCATTTCCGTCAACGTCACCTACCCCGGCGCCTCGGCGCAGACGCTGGAGAACACGGTCATCTCGCTGATCGAGCAGGAGATGAATGGCTCGCCCGGCCTGGCCTATATGGAGTCGGTGGCGCAGGCCAACGGCAGCGGCTCCATCACCTTGAGCTACACGCCCGGCACCAACCCGGACCTGGCGCAGGTGGATGTGCAGAACCGACTGGCCCGCGCCACGCCACGCCTGCCCGCAGCCGTGACCCAGCAGGGCATCCGGGTGGACAAGGCCAATCCGAACTTCCTGCTCTTTGTGGTGCTGTCCTCGAGCAACCCGGCCTTCGACCCGGTGGCCCTGGGCGACTTCGCCTCCCGCGCCGTGCTGCCGGAAATCCAACGTGTGCCCGGCGTGGGCCAGGCCAATCTCTTCGGCACCGAACGCGCGATGCGCATCTGGCTGGACCCAGGGAAGCTGCAGGCCCTGCGGTTGTCCACCGCCGAGATCAATGCCGCCATTGCGCAGCAGAACCTGCAGGTCACTTCCGGCACCTTGGGCGAGCAACCGGCGGTGGCCGAGCAGACCGTCACCGCCACCGTCATCGTGCAGGGCCGCCTGAACTCCACCGAGGAGTTCGGCAACATCGTGCTGCGGGCGAATGCAGACGGCTCCTCCGTGCGCCTGAAAGATGTGGCCCGCGTCGAACTCGGTGCGCAGGGTTACGGCTTTCGCACACGCCTGAACGGCGAGCCCTCGGCGGGCATGTCGGTTCAGCTCGCCTCGGGTGCCAACGCGCTGGAGACCGCTGACCTCATCCGCGAGAAGGTCGCGCAGATCGAGAAGTTCTTCCCGCCGGGCGTCAAAGCCACCATCCCCTTCGACGGCTCCACGTTCGTGCGCATCTCCATCAACCAGGTGGCCAAAACGCTGTTGGAAGCGGTCGCGCTGGTGTTCCTGGTGATGTTCCTGTTCTTGCAGAACATCCGCTACACCCTCATTCCCACCCTGGTGGTGCCGGTGGCCCTTCTGGGCACCTTCGCCGTGCTGCTGGCCATGGGCTTCTCGATCAACGTGCTCACCATGTTCGGCATGGTGCTGGTGATCGGCATCGTGGTGGACGATGCCATCGTGGTGGTGGAGAACGTTGAGCGCATCATGAGCGAGGAGGGCCTGTCGCCGCGCGCAGCCACGAAGAAGGCACTGTCGCAGATCAGCGGCGCCATCGTGGGCGTCACGGTGGTGCTGGTGTCGGTTTTCATCCCGCTGGCCTTCTTCAGTGGCGCCATCGGCAACATCTACCGGCAGTTCGCGGCCGTGATGGTCACGGCCATCCTGTTGTCGGCCTTCCTGGCGCTTTCGTTCTCGCCGGCGCTGTGCGCAACGCTGCTCAAGCCGGTGCAGCCCGGCCACCACCACGCCAAGACCGGCTTCTTCGGCTGGTTCAACCGCGGCTACACACGCGCGGCCCGTGGATACGAAGGCATCGTGGCGCGCATGGTGCGCCAGACCGGCCGCTACCTGGTCATCTACCTGGCCGTGATCGGCGCAGCGGGCGTGATGTACACCCGACTGCCCACCGCATTCGTGCCCAATGAGGACCAGGGCAACATCCTGATCAACGTGCTGCTGCCGCCCGGGGCCACCCAACAGCGCACGCTGGAAGTGATGAAGCAGATCGAGGGCGTGATGCTCAAGCAGCCCGAGGTGGCGGCCATGACCAGCGTCATGGGCTTCAACTTCTCGGGCTCCGGACAGAACTCAGCGCTGAATTTCGTGGCGCTCAAGGACTGGGACGAGCGGCCCGATCCCGAGCAGTCCGCACAAGCGCTGGTCAAGCGCGCACAGGGCATGCTCTCAGGCATCCGGGATGCGTTCATCTTCCCGGTGAGCCCGCCGGCCATCCGCGAATTGGGCCGCGCCAACGGCTTTGCCTTCCGCCTGCAGGACCGCGCCGGCGTGGGACGCGAGGTGCTCCTGCAGGCGCGCAACCAGCTGCTGGGTGAAGCGCAAAAGAGCCCACTGCTGGCCGCCGTGCGGCCGGATGGCCTGGAGGATGCCGCCCAGGTGGAATTGGAAATCGACCGCGAGCGTGCCGCGGCCCTGGGCGTGGGCTTCGGGGCGGTGAACAACCTACTGGCCACCGCGCTGGGATCCGCCTACATCAACGACTTCCTCAACCAAGGCCGCGTGCAGCGGGTGATCGTGCAGGCCGATGCACCGGCGCGCATGGAGCCCGATGACCTCCTGCAACTCACCGTGCTCAATGCGCAGGGCCAGCCCGTGCCCTTGGCCGCGTTTGCGAAAACCAAGTGGATCACCGGAGCCATGCAGGCCGTGCGCTACAACGGCTACCCGGCCATGCGCATTGCGGGCGAGCCCGCCAAGGGCGTGAGTTCGGGTGAAGCCATTGCGGAAGTGGAGCGCCTGGCCGCCCAGCTGCCCAATGGCATCGGCTATGAGTGGACGGGTCTGGCACGGGAAGAAAAACTCAGCGGCTCCACCGCCTACCTGCTCTTCTTCTTCTCGATGCTGGCGGTGTTCCTGTGCCTGGCCGCCCTGTATGAAAGCTGGTCGATTCCGCTGGCCGTGATTCTGGTGGTGCCCCTGGGTGTGCTCGGCGTGGTGAGCGCCACGCTCATGCGTGGCCTGGAGAACGATGTGTTCTTCAAGGTGGGCATGATCACCATCATCGGCCTGTCGGCCAAGAACGCGGTACTGATCATCGAGTTCGCCAAGGACCTGCACGCGCAGGGGAAGGATTTGATTGAAGCCGTGCTGGAAGCCGCCCATCTGCGGCTGCGCCCCATCATCATGACCTCCATGGCCTTCATCCTGGGCGTGATGCCCCTGGTGTTGGCCAGCGGCGCGGGATCGGCCGGCCAGCGCTCCATCGGCACCGGCGTTCTGGGCGGCATGATTTCAGCCACCGTGCTGGCCATCTTCATGGTGCCGGTGTTCTTCGTGGTGGTGAAGCGACTGTTCAAGGACAGCGAACGGCAGCGGCAACTGTACGCGCACGAAGACCCGGACAAGCCCAAGGTGGAGGACTGGTCATGAGTGGCCTGAGGAAGCGGCCGTTCTGGCCCCACCTGCTGACGGTGGCTGGTGCTGCCCTGATGGCCGCGTGCGCAGGACCGGTTGACCGACCCGCGGCCGCGCAGAAGGCCCTTCAGGACCCGTCCGTCGCGCCCCAGCGCTTCGGCAAAACTGACGCCCCGATCAATGGCCGCAGCACCGCCGATGCGCCCGATCTGGCCTGGGACCGATTCTTCACGGATACGTCGCTTCAAGGCCTGATTCGCCTGGCACTGGAGCACAACCGGGATCTGCGCTTGGCCGCGCTCAATGTGGAGCAGGTCCGGGCGCAGGCCCTGCTGCGACAGGCCGACCTTTGGCCCAGCATCAACGCCGCACTGGGCGGTGTTCGGTTGCCCACCAACACCGGCAGCGTCAGCACCACGGTCACCGGCGGTCTGACCACCGCTGCCTATGAACTGGATCTGTTCGGTCGCGTGCGACAGACCGCAGGCGCTGCGCAAGCGCAGCTGGAGGCCAGTGAGTCCCTGCGACGCGCGGCGCGGTCCAGCCTGATCGCCGCGGTCGCGACCACCTATGTCAATGTGCAGGCCGATGCGGCACTGCTGCAACTGACCCGGGAAACCGTGCGCACCCGCGAAGAGGGCCTGCAGATGGCGCAGAGCCGCGCAAGGGTCGGCGCATCCTCCGCACTGGAAGTGGCGCAGGCCGAGGCCCTGCTGCAGTCGGCGCGGGCGGCACTGGCCCAAGTTCAGCGTCAGAAGGCGGTGGACGAGAGCAGTCTCACGCTGCTGGTGGGTACGCCGATCGACACCGCAGGGCTGCCGGCCGCGCAGGCCGGTCCGTTGATGGCGCTGATGGCGCCTGGTCTGGCGCTGCGAGCCGATCTTCCCTCGACCGTGTTGTCTCGGCGGCCCGATCTGGAGGCGGCCGAATCCCAATTGACGGCCGCCCAGGCCAACCTGGAGGCCGCACGGCGCGCCTATTTCCCGCGCATCACGCTCACCGCGTCCCTGGGTCAGGCGAGCAAGGAACTGTCCTCGCTCTTCGCCAGCGGCACCTGGGTGTGGGGCGTGGCGCCACAACTGCTCATGCCGATCTTCGATGCAGGCCGCACACGGGCCGGTGTGTCACAGGCCACGGCAGCGCAAGCCGCGGCCCTGGCCCAATACGAGAAGGCCATTCAAGTCGCGTTCAAGGAAGTCAGCGATGCCCTGGCTTCGCGCAGCACGCTGGACCAGCAATGGGCCGCCGTGCGGGCGCAGGTCCAGGCCGAGGAAGAACGGACGCGCCTGGCCGAGACGCGATGGCGCCTGGGCGCGTCGGCCTACCTGGACGTGTTGGATGCACAGCGCTCGCTTTACGCGGCCCAAACCGCACTCATCCAGGTGCAGGCGCTGCGAGCGCAAAACCAGGCCACGCTGTACAAGGTGCTCGGCGGCGGATCCCGATAAGCCAGACGGGTTGGCCCAGCGTTCCGCCGTCAACCGCGCCGGTCCCGCACCGTCCCCAGAGCCGCTGCCATCTCACCGGCCTGCGCATCCGTAATACGGTCGGCCTCGAGTGCCAGCCGCACGCTGCGGAGGCTGATCTCGGCATACAACTGCTGTTCCTGCGGCCCCACCTCCGCCAGGGCCTGAAGGTGCTGTTGCAAAACGCCGAGGTCGCCCCGCGCCACCACCCCGGCCATCCCCGGCCCCAAGCCACGGGCTTCGATAGCAGAAACCGTGCTCCGCAGCAAGGGCACCAGCGCGGCGAGCGCCTCCTTTTCATTCACGCCAAAGCGGGCCCAGTGCCGCACGGCTTCGTCCATCAAAGTCACCACCAGCGATCCCGCGAAATGCGAACTGGCGTGGTACAGCGCCCGCGATCCCCTTGGCAACTCGAAGGGCCGGGTTTGCAGGGCGCGGGCCAAGGCCTTCAAGCCCGCCAATACATTGGGATTCGATGCCTCTACCGCCACCGCGGAGCCGGGTAAGCTGGCCAGGGCCGCCTGGACATCACCGAAGGTGTGCAGCGGATGAAAGCCCGCCACCGCAGCACCCTGAGCTGCCGCAGCGGACAAGGCATGGATGTCGGTGGCCCCGCTGCAGTGCACCACCGTCTGTCCTGCGCGCCACCGCAGTCCCGCGCAAACCGGGGCGATCGCGTCGTCACGGACCGTGATGAACACCGTGTCGCTGCCGTCGACGACCGACTGGGCCGAGGGGGCTTGGAGATCCAGGCCCGTCGGCGAGGGGGCATTGGGCAGCGATTCCAGCAACCAGTCGCGCAGCGGGCCGGCCTGCCGGCTGTGCACCCGTGTGAAGGGAACACCCGCCTTCGCACAAGCCAGCAGGAGCGTTCGGCCCAGTCGGCCAGCCCCGATCAGGCCCAGCCGCCGCAATGCGGTCGGTGGAACGGTCTCCCCCAGCACCGGCCTCATGACCGGCACCCTGCTGGCCATCGGTATGGTGGGCACTTGATCATTCGTCACACTTGATGTCACTCGATCTGTCATCATAGACAAGCGACCTGGTGTCCGGCTTGTGGTCTTCGCTGGGCCAAGCGGCGCAGGATGGGGCTGAGATCGAGGAAACAAGGGGTCCACGGCGATGACGACGATGCAAACGGACCGGAGCCTTCACACCTCACGCCGCGGGTTCTTGCTCGTCGGCGCGGCCACGGCCGGGGGCTTGCTGGTGGGCTGCACGCCCATGGATCCTCGCGAACGCGGGCAATGGCCCGCCCCAGGCCGGCCTGATCAAGCGACCGAAACCGCCGCCATTGCATTGAACGCTTGGCTGCGGATCGACGCGGACGGTCGGATCACCGTGGCGGTGCCCCGCGCCGAGATGGGCCAAGGCGTACACACCTCGCTGGCCATGCTGGTGGCCGATGAACTGGAAGCGGATTGGGCGCGGATTGGCGTTGAATCCCCGCCACCCGACCGCGTCTACGCCAATACCGCCATCCTGCAGGCCATCCTGCCCTTCCAGCCCGGTGATCAGGGTTGGCTGGCGCGTAGCGCACGTGCGGGCATGGCGCACAGTGCCATGATGCTCTCGCTGAACCTCACCGGCGGCTCCACCAGTGTTCGCGCGGCTTGGGAGCCGATGCGATGGGCCGGTGCGGCCGCGCGTGAGATGCTGCGCGCCACGGCTGCACGCGCCTGGAAGGTACCCCTGGAGGAATGCCGTGCCGCAGGCGGCGAGATCGCCCACACCGGCTCCGGACGCCGCATGCATTACGGCGAGGTCGCGCAACAGTGGCAACGCCAACCGGTGGAGCCGCCTGTAAACCTCGGCCTCAAGGCACCCGACCAGTGGCGCCTGATCGGCACCTCGCCCACCCGCCTGGATACGCCAGCAAAGGTCACGGGCCGAGCGGCCTTCGGTTCAGACCTGTCCATGCCCGGACTGCTGCGTGCCGTGCTGCGCACCTGTCCCTACCAGGGCGGACGACTCGTCAAGGTCGACAGCGCCACTGCCCTGCGCCAACCGGGCGTGCGTGCGGTGCACGAATTTCCCGACTGGCCCGTGCCCGCGGTGGCGGTCGTGGCCGAGCACACCTGGCAGGCCCTGCGCGCCGCAGAGGCGCTGGACGTGAGTTGGGACCCGGGCCTGACCGACGGTATCAGCAGCCAGGCACAGCTTCGTTCCATGCGGCAGATGCTGGAAGAGGAATCGGGAACGCGGTTCAGAGATCTGGGCGACGCGCCGGCGCAGCTGGCAGCGGCGCCCCGCACCGTCTCGGCGGACTACGCGGTCCCCTACCTGGCCCATGCGGTGATGGAGCCGATGAATGCGACCGCTCGCTTGGCGAGCGGCAAGCTCGCCTTGTGGTCGGGTACGCAGGCGCCAACGCTGGCGCGCTGGCGCGCTGCGCAGATTGCCGACATCGCGATGGAAAACGTCCAACTCCACATCCCCTACCTGGGCGGTGGCTTCGGACGACGGTTGGAAACCGATGTGGTGGAGCAGGCCACGCACCTGGCCCTGAAGATGCCCGGCACGCCGATTCACCTGATGTGGACCCGCGAGCAGGATCTGCAGCACGACATGTACCGACCGGCGGCCACAGCCCGACTGCAGGCCGCTGTGAACACCGACCGTGGCGAGCTCACAGCACTCCAGATCAAGGTAGTGGGGCCCTCGCTGTCCGACGGCTCCTTCCGCCGGCTGTTTCCCTCGGAACTCACCGCCCACTTGCCCGCGATGCCCGACAAGATCCAGATCGAGGGCGCCTTCGACCTGCCCTATGCCATCGCGCACCAGCGGGTGACGCAGGTGCTGTGCCCTTCAATACTGCCCGTGGGGTCTTGGCGGAGCGTCGGGTACTCCCACAACGCCTTCTTCACCGAATGCTTCCTCGATGAGGTCGCGCAGACCCTGGGGCAGGACCCCCTGGAGATCCGGCTGAAGTGGCTCAAGGACAAGCCACGCCACCAGGCGGTGCTTCGATCGGTGGCCCGCGCCGCGCAGTGGGGTGAACCCATGCCCACCGGTCGCGCGCGGGGCCTGGCCCTGCAGGAATGCTTCGGATCGATCTGTGCCCAGGTGGCCGAGGTCAGCCTGCGGGATGGGCGTCCTCGCGTGCACCGCATCGTGTGCGCGCTGGATGCCGGCATGGTGGTGCACCCCGACACCGTGCGCGCTCAGCTGGAAGGTGCCATCGTCTTTGGCTTGAGTGCCGCACTTTGGGGTGAAGTGCCGGTGCAGCAGGGGCGCGTCTTGCTGCGCGGCTGGGCCGATCATCCGGTGATGCAGATGGCCGGCATGCCGATCATCGAAACGGTGATCGTACCCAGCACCGAAGCGCCCGGTGGCGTGGGTGAGCCCGGCACCCCGCCGGTGGCGCCAGCGGTGGTCAATGCGCTGGCCCGACTGGAGCCCAGTCGGCGCCGGCAACTGCCGCTGATGCCGCGGTCGGCCTGAGGGCACCGGACCATCGGGCTCACCCCCATGCGCAGGGCCGATGGCGGCCTCTATAGTCCGGCCATGAGCACCGGATGGCAACCACCGGACACTCCGACGAGCAAGGCCTCCATGGCCACTACCGAAGGCAAGGACATCATGCGAAATTCCATCTCCACCGACATCGCCGGCCGCTGTGCCACGGCGCATTCCCAGGCACCGGCACGCCGGATGATGAGACGGGGCCTGGGCGGTCTGCTCGCCAGCGTCTCGTTCCTGTGGGCCGCCGCCCTGCCCGGCTCCGCGCTCGCCCAGTCCGGGGCCACGCCCGTGGCCAGCGCTCAATCGGTCACCCTGCGCTGGGCCGCCCAGAACGACATCCTCACGCTGGACCCGCACTCGCAGAACCACAGCACCACATCGGCCATCCTCATGCACGCCTATGAGGGTCTCGTCCGTTACGACGCCGACCGAAAGATTGAGCCCGCCCTGGCCACCAAATGGACCTATCTCAGCCCGACCCAGGTTCGCTTCGACTTGCGTCGCAACGTACGCTTCCACGATGGCACACCGTTCACGGCCGACGACGTGGTGTTCAGCTTCAACCGCATCCGCCAGCCCCAGGGCACGATGGGTATCTATGTCA
Source organism: Burkholderiaceae bacterium (assembly GCA_049423145.1). Lineage (GTDB taxonomy): Bacteria > Pseudomonadota > Gammaproteobacteria > Burkholderiales > Burkholderiaceae_C > RFTU01. The sequence goes on along the minus strand of JBMSQF010000005.1, from coordinate 18,343 downwards.
CCGGCATCGCCGAGATCCGCCGGGTGGACAGTCATACGGTGGACTTCATCATGTCCGCGCCGAACCCGTTGCTGCTGCGCAATATCGTGGACTTCCGCATCATGAGCAAAGCCTGGGCGGAAAAGAACAAGTCCACCGATGTGCAGAACTACAAGGCCAAGGAAGAGAACTTCGCCTCCCGCAACGTGATGGGTACGGGCCCTTACATGATCACCGGTTGGGTGCCCGACCAGCGCATCACCATGAAGATCCATTCCAACTGGTGGGACAAGCACACCAGCAACGTCACCGATGTCATCTACACCCCCATCAAGAGCGATCCCACACGCGTGGCCGCACTGATCGCCGGAGATGTCGACCTGCTGACCGACCTGCCCACGCAGGACGTGGCACGCCTGCGTCAGGACCCCAAGCTCAAGGTGGTGGATGGCCCGGAGGTGCGCACCATCTTCATCGCGCTGGACCAGCACAGCAATGAACTGAAGTACAGCGATGTCAAGGGCAAGAATCCCTTCAAGGACAAGCGCGTCCGCGAAGCACTGTCCATCGCGATCGACCGCGAAGCGATCCGCCGCACCATCATGCGCGGCCTGTCCATCCCTGCAGCCATCATGGTGCCCCCAGGGGTAGAGGGTTGGTCGGCTGAACTGGACGCGGTAGCCCGGCCCGATGTGGAGCGGGGCAAGCGACTGTTGGCCGAGGCGGGCTATCCGAACGGCTTTGAATTCCAGTTGAACTGCTCCAACAACCGCTATGTGAATGATGAGGAAATCTGCCAGGCACTGCTGCCCATGTGGGCCCGGATCGGCATGAAGGTCCGCCTCGTGGCCGAGCCCTTTGCACAGCACAGCGTGCGTTTCCAGAATTTCGACACCTCGGCTTACATGCTGGGCTGGGGCGTAGCCACCTTCGATGCTCAATACACGCTGCAGTCCATCGTCCGAACCCGCACCACGGGTGCAGACGGCAACTTCAACTTTGCGCGTGTCAGCGACCCGGCAGTCGATCAGTTGGTGGACGCGATGAAAACGGAGATGGACGCTGCCAAGCGCCTGGCCATGATGCGCGACGCCCTCAAGCGCACGCGCGACGAGCACCTCTTGCTGCCGCTGCACCACCAGATGCGCCCCTGGGCCATGAAGCCGGGCGTGAACACCCTGCACCGGTCCGACGATCGGCCTGAGGCCCGCTTCACCTCGGTGCGCTGAGACGATCAGCGTTGGACGACGCGCACGCGGGTACCGTCCGTCAACGCAGCCGGTGGATACACCACCACCGGCTGCCCCACTTCAAGCCCTCGCTGCACCCAGGCCCATCCCCCACCTCGGGCGCGTACCGCCACCTCGGTCAAACGGGCTTGCCCATCCTGCAGCGTGAAGACCGCTTGTCTTTGGGGATCGCCCGGCAGGGGAAAGACCGCACTCAGGGGCACGCACAGGGCCCTGGGCTCCTGCTGCATCAGGACGCGCACCCGCACGGAGTAGCCATCGCCATCAGGCAGCGGCGAGCTGGGGTCGATGACCACATTGACTCGCTGCTCCTCCAGGCCCAAGGCAGAGACCTTGGTCGTGGCCGCCGGTTCCACCACACGGACAAGGCCTTCGATCATGGCAGCGCCGGGTAGCGTCCCTGCCGGGCCGTCAGCGGCGGATACCCCCCAGCCACTCAGTTGCACCCGCATACCCGGCTTGATGCGCAGCGCCTCCTGGCTCAACAGCGGAACCACCACCTCCGGGTGACGGGCATCGGCCACTTCCATCACGGCGGCACCCGCCATCAGCACTGCCGCATGGGGCTGCATCACCCGCAGAACCTGAACACGCTGAGTGGCCCGCACGGGGCGGCGAACCCCTAACTCGCCGCTTGTCCAGCTGCTCAACATCACGCGCGTGAGTTCAAGCTCATGCAAAGCGGCTCGCTCCGCTGCAAGGGCCGCCTGCCAACTGCGCTCCTCGCGCTGGAGATCCAGCACATGGCCCTCCAACTGGGCACGCGAGATGAAGTCCTGCTCGGCCAGGTAGACGGCACGCGATGCCGCCACGGCCGCACGCTGCCACGCCACCAGGGCCACCTCGGACTGTCGCGCTGCGCGTTGCCAGGCCGCCTGTGCAGAGGCCCCTCGCGCACTCCATTCGGCGCGGGTTCGCGCATCCTGCAGGGTGGGCTGTACCGGACGCACCCACAGCAGAGGCTCGCCCGGCTCGACTGCCTGCCCCTCCTTCCAGGTGAGCCGCTCCAGTTCTCCCGTCCACGGCATGCCCACTACCAGGCGCTCACGGGCCCGTGCACGGCCATCGTCTTCCACGGTCCGTTCAAAGGATCGCTCCTCCGCCAGAGCCATCTCCACCTCGACAGCGCGTGGGCCTAAGGCCCAAACCAGCAAGGCCGCCACCCCGATAGCCCCCACGGCCCCAGCCAGGCGCAGCCACCAACGGCCTCGGGTACTCATTCGCGCGCCTTCAAAGCGGCCACCATGTCCAGGTGGTGCACACGCCGCCATACCAGGGTGCCTGTGGCCATGGACGCCATGCAGACACTGATGACGGCCAAGGCATAGGTGCGGGGCCAAACCACCACGGGAAATTCGAACTGGTCACTGCGCAAGCCGATGGACAGCCCCCACACCAACCACCAGCCCAAGGCCAGCCCCAGTGGGATGGACAGCAACAGCAATACGGCCTGCTCCCCCACCATCAGGCGCGCCACTTCACCCTGGGTGAGACCCAGCACCCGCATGCTCGCCAGTTCCCAAGTCCGCTCGGCCAGCGCCACACGAGCGATGTTGTAGACAACGCCCAAGGCCAACACCAGCGCAAAGCCGGTCATGATGCTGCTGACGATGCGGATGTTGCGCGCGGTGATGGCCTGCATGTTGTGAAGCAGATGAGACTTGCTGAAGGCTCCACCCACGGCGGGCAGATGGGTGAGCGCTCGCAGGACCGGCAGGAGCGCATCGGCCGGCACCTTCAAGGAAAACGCATTGAAGCGTTCGCCCTCCTGCATCAGGCGATTGAGTGTGGCGCGGGTGGTGGTGGCGCTCATGCCCATCGTTTCCGCCACCAGGTGCGTGACTCTCAACCGCACCCAGGGCTCGGGGGCCTCCACCAGTCGCAGCAGGACCTCATCGCCCACCCGGACTCCCAGCTTGCGCGCCAGCCGATCGGTCAGCACCAGGGCATCGTCCCCCAACTCAAGCACTCGGCCGTCCAAGTCCAGCAAACGCTGCTGCTGCGCGTCAGGCTCGAGTCCTCGCAACTGAATCCGCTGGCTGCGATGCCCCACCAGCAGGGTCGCCGCAGTCGAGCGCGAACCCTCAACGCCCAGGGTTTGCGGCACATTCGGCAAGTGCTGCAAGCTCACCATCGCTCCCCGTCCCACCGGCTCGAAGGTGATCACCTGCACATCGCCCCGCCAGACTGCATCGAACTGGCGTGCCACGATGTGGTCCACCGCGTCTCGAAAGAAGTTGCCCATGACGACGAGCGCCATCGCGCAGGCCACACCCAGGATGCTGAAAGCAGACCGCCACGGATGTCGGCGCAGTTGTCGCAGAATCATCCGCCACTCCAGCGGAAGCGCCAGCGCCTGCTCCAGGCGCTGCACCCAGCGCATCGACTGGTAGCGCGGAGGCGGCGGGCCCTGCATGGCTCGGGCTGGCGACAGTCGCAGAATGCCGAACAGTGCCTGAGCGGTTCCCATCAGGGCAGCAGCAAGGGTCAAGACCACGCTCCAACTCCACGCCGTCGCAGGGATCACCAGGGGCAAATCGGGGAATCGGAAGAAATCCCGATACAGAGCCAACAGTTGAACACCCGCCCACCCGCCCAGTACCGCACCCAGCATCCACCCGATGAATGCCATCACCAGCGAGAGCTGCATCTGGTGCAGAACCAGCGTTGCATTCGAGAAGCCCAGGGCCTTGAGTGCGGCAATCGATTCGCGCTGCGTGGCCATCAAGCGCGTCATGACGATGTGCAACAGAAAGACCGAAACCCCCGCGAATACCAAGGGCAGAACGGTGCCCAGCAGACGCTGCTCCTGGATTTCGTTGTCCAGCATTTGATGCGAGGGCTGGAACGGCCGCGCCACGGCATCGCGTCCCCCCCAGCGGGGCAGCAGGGACTGCAGCGCGCTGATCACCGCCGCCTCATCCGCCCCCGGCGCCAGGCGCAGCGCCAGGCGGGTGAATGCGCCCTCCAGGTCCCAGGCTGCCGACAGGGTGTCTTCATCGATCCAGAGCACGCCGTAACCGGCGGGGTCAGGCATTCCCATTGCACCAGCAAACACCACGTCGGGCGCCAAAGCCAGCGCCGTGATCTGCAGCGGCCGCAAGCGGCCGTTGATCAGGGCCTGAAGGCGATCGCCGGGCTTCAGTCCACGAGCCTGGGCAAATCCCTCCGATATCCATGCCGGCACCAACCCATCGCCCTGCGGAGCACCTGGCCAGAGGCCGGGTCGAACACCCGCTTGGTCCCCGTTCATCGGAGCCGATGGCTCGCGCAGCATCACCTGGTTGAGCACCATGGGCCGCCGTTCAGACACCCCGATCAGATGTCCCATCACCGGTTCATCCACCCCTGGCAGGATCAGCCTTGCGGGCCGCTCAACGGTGGCCTGCACAAGCGCCACCCCCTCCAGGGATTCGAACTGGGGCAGGGCCAGTCTCGGCGCACGCCGAACCGAGGCGAATACATCGGCCATATGGGCCTGCGCATAGAACCGATCTCGCGCGGACTCCAGGCTGTGCACACAAGCTTGTGTGGTCAACAGCGCTCCTACCGCGGAGGCCACCACCAGCGCAATCGTGAGCACCTGCGACCACAAGCGAAGGAGGTCGCGTGCCAACTTCCGCTGCAGCAGGCTCACCACAAGATCTCCTCCATGCGAGCGCGGCGCGCGGGGTGCTCCATGCCCACGATCCTTCCGTCGGCCAAGCGAATCACGCGGTCAGCCAAGGCCGCAATCACCGCGTTGTGGGTGATGACCACCACCGTGGTGCCCAGGCGGTCATGGATGTCGAGCAGCGTCTGCAGCACCCGCTTGCCGGTTTCGCAATCGAGCGCACCCGTGGGCTCGTCGCACAAAAGCACCTCGGGCTGCTTGACCACTGCCCTTGCGATGGCCACACGCTGCTGCTCACCGCCTGAAATCTGGGACGGAAAGTGCTGGGCTCGATCGGCCAGCCCCACCTGTTCCAAGGCCTGCGAAACCGGCATGGGATGGGGCACCAACTCGGCCACCAAGGCCACGTTTTCCCAAACGGTCAGGCTGGGAATCAGGTTGTAGAACTGGAAAACGAAGCCGACATGCAAACGCCGGTAGCGGGTGAGCTCCCCTTCATCCGCGGCATCCAGCCGCTGCGTTCCGAAGTGGAGTTCCCCCTGGGTCGGACGATCCAGTCCGCCCATCAGGTTCAGCAGGGTGCTCTTGCCGCTGCCCGATGGTCCCAGCATCACCACGAACTCGCCACGCGCCACGTCGAGGCTCACCTCGCGCAGGGCCTGAACGGCGGCAGGTCCATCGCCATAGGTCTTGCTCAGCCCGCGCAGCCTGAAAACAGGCGCCTGCGCCGTGGCGGCCGGCTCGGCCACTGTTTCGGTGACCGGGATGAAGGCGACAGGGTGGGAAGCGGGCAAGACCACCCGCGAACCTTAGGGGCTGCGGATGGGGACTGGCTGAGGCAACGCAAGGGGATGACCACCGCGCTCCAGCACTGCGCGGCGCAGCCAGTCATCGAGCATGCGGCAGTCGTGGTAAAGCGGCGCATGGCGGTTGCCCAAAGGCAAGCGATGCGCATAGGCCAGGTCATTCAAGTGATCGTCGCCTTTGGCCAAGACTTGGCCCGCCTCACTCAGGGTCCACCGCAGGTGCATGCGCGGACCATCCACCCGGCCCTTGATCACGCGCACGAAGGGCTCAGCTCCCCAGGGCCGCTCCATGCCGGCAAGGTCGACGTCCAGAACTTCAATGTCCAGTCTTTGGCTGTTGGGCAGTCGTGTCCCCCAGGCCATCATGTGTTCTTCCAGCGTCTGGAGATTTCGCTGACGAGCCGCATCACCGAAACCGATGTCGGTGTAACGCTGCGAGTCGGTAAACCGCACCGCGATCTCGCCCGCCGCCGCCCAACACGGCAGCAGGGCTGCGCCCAAACCGCAGACGGTAGCTGCGGCGATCACACGCCAGGCCGAGGGCTTCGAGGTCGAATCGTTCACACTGCCGATCATGGGGAGGATTGCAACCCGATTGTCCTTTCAGTGCCTGGGATTGCTCAAGTCCCGCAAAAGTTCCGGCCCCCGAAGCACTCCTGCCGTGGTGCCGCAGCCAGATGGCCGGCTATCAGCTTCTGCGGGCGCTCTGATGGCGCTCGGGGCGAAGCGCGGCTGACGAATGCCTGCGCTTTATTCCACTGTCACCGACTTCGCCAGGTTGCGAGGTTTATCCACATCAGTGCCCCGGGCGCAAGCCGTGTGATAAGCCAGCATTTGCAGCGGAATGGTGTGCAAGATGGGTGAGAGCACACCATAGTGCTCGGGCATCCGGATCACGTGCACCCCCTCGGATGGCGCAATCTGGGTGTCGGCATCCGCGAACACGTAAAGCTCCCCACCCCGGGCTCGTACCTCCTGCAGGTTGCTCTTGAGTTTCTCGAGCAACTGATCATTCGGGGCCACCGTCACCACGGGCATGGCCGCGTCCACCAGGGCCAGGGGACCGTGCTTCAATTCGCCGGCGGGATAGGCCTCGGCGTGGATGTAGCTGATTTCCTTGAGCTTCAAGGCGCCCTCCAGTGCCACCGGGTAATGGCTGCCGCGGCCCAGGAAGAGTGCATGCTGCTTGGGCGTGAAGGCTTGTGACCAGGCGATGATCTGTGGCTCCAGCGCAAGCACTGCCTGCACCGCCACGGGCAAATGACGCAAGTCCTTCAGATGCCGAATCTCCTGCGCCTCACCCAGATGCCCGCGGACTTGTGCCAAGCAGAGCGTGAGCAGGAACAGACCCACCAGCTGCGTCGTGAACGCCTTCGTCGAAGCCACACCGATCTCGGCTCCAGCCCGCGTGATGAAGGCCATCTCACACTCGCGGACCATCGCGCTGGTGGCCACATTGCACACGGTCAGGGTATGCGGCATGCCCTGCGCGCGGGCATGTTTCAAGGCCGCCAAGGTGTCCGCCGTTTCGCCGCTCTGCGTGATGGTGACCACCAGGGTACGCGGATGGGGCACGCTGTCGCGGTAACGGTACTCGCTGGCAATCTCCACCGAACACGGAATGCGCGCCACAGACTCCAACCAGTACTTGGCCACACTGCCGGCGTAATAGCTGGTACCGCAGGCCAGGATCAGCACCGAATCCACGTCCTTGAAGACACGGTAGGCCCCGTCGCCGAACAATTCCGGTCGAATGCTCTCCACCGCATCCAGCGTGTTGGCAATGGCCGTAGGCTGCTCGAAGATCTCTTTCTGCATGTAATGGCGATAGGGCCCCAAATCGGCAGCACCACTGTGGGCCTGCACGGTGCGCACCGGTCGCTCCACCGGCAGGAAGCGCCCCGGCGCCGAGTGCCCTGAACCATCCAAGATCGGCCGGCCCGCGCTGCTGACACGGAACCGACCCAACTGCAGGTCCACCACATCGCCCTCTTCCAGATAGACGATCTGATCGGTCACCCCTGCCAGCGCCATCGCATCGGATGCGAGGAAAAACTCTCCCTGCTGGGCATCACCGACGCCGAGCACCAAGGGTGAGCCTTCGCGCGCGCCGATCACGCGGTGCGGCTCGTCCCTGCAGAAGACGGCGATGGCATAAGCCCCTCTCAGGCGTGCCGTGGCTTGCTGAACGGCGTCCAGCAGATCACCCTGGTAGAGGTGGTCGACGAGGTGCGCAATCACCTCCGTGTCGGTCTGACTGACGAAGCGGTAGCCCCGAGACTGCAACTCCGCCCGCAGTTCCTCATGGTTCTCGATGATGCCGTTGTGAACCAGCGCGATGCGCCCCGCCGCACCTTCGGCTGCACGCGGCCCTGGCGAGAAGTGCGGGTGTGCGTTGTGCACAACCGGAGCGCCATGGGTTGCCCACCGCGTGTGGGCAATGCCGGTGCCTGAAGCCACGCCGTCCGCTGCGGCCTGGGTCTGGAGTTCAGCCACCCGCGCCGTACTGCGTGCGCGATGCAAGCCCCCGTGCTGGTGAACGGCCACCCCACAGGAGTCATAGCCCCGGTACTCCAGGCGCTTGAGGCCCTCGATCAGGACCGGAACGATGTTGCGCCGGGATACCGCGCCAACGATGCCACACATGCAAGCTCCTGGATGGGGGGTTCAGGCCCCGGATGCTAGAGAACCCGATGAGGAATTGGAATCCAAATAATCATTATTTTAGAAATTAAATTTCAAATCAGATCCAAAACGCCTGATAATTCAAAAATCACTTTATTATTGAAATAATGATTCATCTTGATCTCCAGGACCAGCAGCTGCTCGCCCTGCTGCAAGACAACGCAGACCTGACGAATCTGGAGCTGTCACAGCGCACCGGCCTGTCGCCGGCCACCACCCTGCGCCGCGTCAAGCGCCTAAAGGCCGAGGGCGTCATCGAGCGAACCATCGCGGTGATCCACCCACAGGCGCTGGGCCCGGGGCTGTTGGCGGTGGTCGAGGTCTCCTTGGAACGCCAAGGGGAGGAAGCCCAACAGGCCTTCGCACGCCTGGCCTGCGCACAGCCCGAAGTTCAGCAGTGCTATCAGGTCTCACCCGGGCCCGACTTCGTGCTGATCGCCCAGTGGCCCGACATGCCTGCTTATCAGCGCTTTGCCCAGCGCCTGCTCACCGACGATGCCAATGTGCGCCATGTCAAGGCTTACTTCAGTGTGCGGCGGCACACCTTCAAGGCGGGCTTGAGCGGCTGGGGGCCCACCCGCGAAGCTCCCCATTCAGCGACATGATCGCGCCGACACGCCACCGGCCCAGCAGCGCTCAGCGTTTGATCACCGCCAGGCCCTTGAGGTACTCCCCCTCGGGGAAACAGACGGTCTGCGGATGATCCGGCGCCGCGCCCATCCGGTCAAAGATGAAGCCATCCACCCCCGCATCCATGCCCGCACCCGCCACGATCTTGTGGAACAACTCAGGGCCTACACCGCCCGAGCAGGAAAAGGTCAGCAGCAGGCCCCCAGGGGCGAGCAACTTGAAAGCCAATCGATTGATGTCCTTGTAGGCGCGCGCCGCACGCTCGGCATGCGCCGCCGTCGGGGCGAACTTCGGTGGATCCAACACGATGGCGTCAAAGGTCTCGCCGCGCTTGATCGCCTCGCGCAAGGTCTGGTTGACGTCCGCGTCGTGGGCCACGTGTCGATCGGCCACAAAGCCATTCAGGGCCACGTGCGCGGTGGCGCGCACCAGCGCAGGCCCGGATGAATCCACGCTCCACACCTCATCGGCACCACCGGCCAGCGCAGCCACCGAGAACCCGCCCGTGTAGCAATAACAATTCATCACCCGCTTGAGGCCGAAGTGGCGCACCCACTGCGAAAAACGCAAGCGGTTGTCGCGTTGATCCAGATAGAAACCCGTCTTGTGGCCCTCGGCTACGTCGAGCGTCAAGCGCCAATCATGCTCGGTGATCGTGACTTCCGTCGATCCATCACCACGCAACCACCCGGTCACGGGCTGCAAACCCTCAAGGGCTCGCACACCGGAGTCCGATCGTTCGTATAGCCGGGGCACCCCCGTGCGCTCGATCAGGATCTCGGCAATCGCGCTCTTCCACCGCTCGGTGCCTGCTGATAGGAACTGCGCGCTCAACACATCGTCGTACCGGTCGACGATCAGGCCGGGCAGGCCATCGGCCTCGCCATGGATGAGTCGCACCCCATTGCTGCGCACCGGCAGGCGCGCGCGCAGATCCAAAGCGGCCTGGATGCGTCGCTTGAAGAAGGCATGGTCGATTCGCTCGGCTTCATCGAAGCTCCATGCCCGCGCCCGGATCATTGAGGTGGGGCTGAACGATGCCCAGGCGAGGAAGGCGCCATCGTGGGCCTCCACGCGCACGGTTTCACCGGGATCAGCCTGTCCCTTGGCCAGGCTGCCCTGGAACACCCAGGGGTGGCGGCGCAGAAGGGAACGCTCCTTGCCCTCGCGCAGCTTGATGGTCTTCATCCGGGCATTGTCCGGCAGTCCCCTTGCATCAAGCCTTGCGCTTGGCCCGCGGGTGTGCAGCGTCGTACACCTGCGCAAGGTGCTGAAAGTCCAAGCGCGTGTAGACCTGCGTGGTACTGATATGGGCATGTCCCAGCAGTTCCTGCACCGCACGAAGGTCACCGCTGGACTGCAGCAGATGGCTGGCAAAACTGTGGCGCAGCATGTGGGGATGAACCGAAGTCGGCAAACCGGCCTGAAGTGCAGCCTGGCGCAAGCGCGAGCGCACTTGGCTGTCGCTGAGCCGACGCCCCTGCCGATTCAAAAAGAGCGCACTGCACCGAGCCGGTACCGCGCCACCCCGCTGCACCAGCCACTCGCGTACGGCGGTCACTGCAGCCTCACCCATGGGCACCACACGGCGCTTGCGGCCTTTGCCGGTCACATGGGCGGTGGCATCCGACAGATCCAGCCATCCCGACGCCTCATCGCTCGGCACAGCGTCCAAGCCCACGAGTTCGCCCACCCGCAGACCGCAGCCGTAGAGCAACTCGATGATGGCGTGGTCCCGTACGGCCAGTGCGGCGGCCATCAGCGGGTTCGGTGCATCTGAGGGCACCTGCAAACGGTGACCCGCCAATGCCACGGCGTGGTCCACCGACAGGGCTTTGGGCAAGGGGCGCGGGGCCTTGGGGGCCTTCACCCCATCGGCCGGGTTGGCGCTCACCCCCCCTTCGCGGCCCCACCAACGGTAGAAGCCGCGCCACGCGGACAGGATGATCGCCACACTCCGCGGCGCCAGCCCTCCTTGGTGCAGGCGCGCCAGCCAACTGCGCACATGATGGGCTTGTACCTGCGACAGGGCCAGGCCCTCTTGCTCGCAGCGGGCTTGCAAGCGCGCCAGCCCATCGGCAATCATGGCCACACTGCGCGGTGCCAATCGTCGCGCCACCGTCACGTGTTCCAGATACCCCGCCACCGCGGGGTCGGGAACCGGCACCGTCACGGCGGGCGATGGGCTCATGGCTGGGCCGTGCCCGGAAGCAATCGTGACAGCGCCGCACCGGCCAATTCACCGATGCGCATGAGAAAGTCCGTGCCGATATCGGCGGCGTATCGGGTGGGGTCCGGAGAGCCCAGGACCAGCAGTCCGAAGCACCCGTCACCCGCACCGTGGCGCAGTGGCACCATCGCCATCGAGGCCACCGTGTGGAAGTCATCGAGCCATTTCACGGCTTCACCCCCGGCATTCAAGCCACAGAAGGGCAGGCTCAGCGATTGCGCCAGCGCGCGCGCCTCATCCGAAACCTCCTGCGTCTGCAGGAGATCGGAATAGGCGGCATCCACACCCCACAAACGGACGGCGGCTTGGGGCACCAGAAACTGTTGCTTGAGTTGCGCCACCAACACGGCCGGGAGTGCGCGGGGGTCGGCCGTGAGCATGAGGCTTCTCGTCCAGCGATGCAGGCGATCGGCAATGGCCACATTCTCCTGCCCGGCTCGGATCATCTCGATGATCTTGTGCTCCAGACCCTTGATGCGCTCGCGCAGCATCTCCATCTGTCGCTCCTGCAGCGAAACGGCGCGGCCGCCGTGTGGGCTGGCCAAACGAATCGTGGCCAGCAACTCGGCCTGTCGCTCAAAGAAGCCTGGCGTGTGGGCCAGGTAGTTGGCGATGTCGGCCTCGGTGATGCCCTGCACGCCCAGCGCGCCGGAGTTGTCTTGGTTCACAGTGAAATCTCTCCTTCAAAAACCGTCTCGGCGGGACCGGTCATCAGCACATGGGCTGCCAGGCCCTGCTCGCGCACCGGCCACTCGATGGTCAGCAACCCCCCGAGCGTCTGCACGTCCACCCGCTCGTCCAAGAGGCCCTGGCGCACACCGGCCACCGCCGCCGCACAGGCCCCCGTCCCGCATGCCAGCGTTTCTCCAGCATCGCGCTCATAAACCCGAAGCTTGACCTGATGGCGCGACACCACCTGCAGGAAGCCGGCGTTGACGCGCCGCGCGAACCGCGGATGGGATTCGATCTGCGGGCCGATGTCTGAAACCGCAAACCGGTCCACATCATCCACCACCATCACCGCATGCGGATTGCCCATGGACAGCACGGCCACCTCAGCGATCTGGCCACCGGACAACTCAAGAGGCCACACCTCGAAAGTGCCCCAAGCACGCGGCACCAGACCTGCGGGATCAAAAGGCAGGCGGCTGGGCTCAAAAAGAGGAGCGTTCATGTCCACCTGGACCCGGCCGTCGGCGCACAGGCGCAACTCCAGACGGTTGTTCATCGTCTCCACGCGCACCACATCACGGTCGATCAGACCGTGCTCACGCACATAGCGCACGAAGCAACGGGCGCCATTGCCACAGTGCTCCACCTCCTGTCCGGTGGCGCCGTTGAAGATGCGATAACGAAAATCGGCATCGGCCGAATGGGCCGGCTCCACCACCAGGATCTGGTCGGCACCCACCCCGAAGCGCCGGTCCCCAAGCCGCCGGCAAAGGGCTTCATCCAGCGGCAAGGGTGCTCGCGTGGCATCCAGCACCACAAAGTCGTTGCCGGCACCCTGCATCTTGGTAAAGCGCAGTCTCATGGTGGTCGATTATCCGCGCGCGGCCTCGGCCTGGGGAGGGCAAGGCAGCCACGGCATCGCGCCGCTGCGCTCAGTCGTAGAAGGGCGCTTGGCCTTCCGGGCGTGTTTTGAAGCGCTTGTGCACCCACAAATACTGCGCCGGACAGGCTCGGATCTCCTGCTCGATCCAGGCATTGAGCCGTCGAGTCGCGGTGATGTCATCCTCGTCGGGCCAGTCGGTCCACGCGGGCAAGAACTTCACCACATAGCCGCGGCCGTCCGCCCGCATCAGGGCCAGCACCGGCTGCACGGTCATGTGCATCGACCTCGCCAACCGGGCTGGCGCCAACAGGGTGGACGCCGGGATGCCAAAGAAGTCGACGAAGGCCGAATCCTTCAGTCCAAAGTCCATGTCGGGCAGGTTGAAGAAGGCCGCCCCCTGCCGGATGTCGCGCAGCAATTTCAGCGCATTGTCGTGGCGCGTGTGCGCCGACACGCCGCCAAACCGACGGCGACCCTGGTAGATCACGCGGTCAAACACCGGATGGGACTGCGGCTGGTACAGGGTCGTGGCCAAGCGCTTCTGAAACAACACCGTAGCCAAGCCCGCCGTTTCCAGGGCCAGGAAGTGCGGGACGACCCACATGAATCGCCCTGCCGTTCGCTCGGCCAGGCCCACATCGCCCTCCACGGTGATCAGGCGCATCAGCCGTTCGCGCGGCGCCCACCACAACACCGCTCGCTCCAGGAGGCTGCGACCCAGGTACTCGAAGTGCTGACGCACCAGGGCTTCTCGCTGCGGCAGGCTCAGCCCCGGCAGGCAACGCTCCACATTGCGCATCGCCACGCGGCGCCGCGCACGGCCGAAGCGATGCAGCACGCGGCCGAGCCCGCGTCCCATGGCGGCCAGCACCGGCAGAGGCCAGAAATGGATCAACCACAAGACGGCCAGAGCCCCCCAGGCACCGACCACGGACAGCGCGCGCCCCAGCACGTCTCAACCCTCTCCGGATGCCCGACCACCGGGCTGTCGAGGCTGCTTGTAGCGGTGATAGCCCCACAGGTACTGCTCGGGTGCCAATCGGATCAGGCCCTCCATGAACCGGTTGATGGCCAAGGGCGACCGATCACCCTCCATTCCGGGTTCATCATCCGGTCGCAGCACGTGCACCACCCAGCCTTCGCTGCTGGGCCGACGCTCAGCCCACATCAGCAAAAGCCCTGCGCCCGTCTGCTCCAGCAGTCGGGAGGCCAGCGTCATCGTGTAGGCCGGTTCGCTGAAAAAAGGAGCCCACACGCCCATGCCATCCGGTGGAACCTGATCGGGCAACAAGCCGACCGTTTCGCCGCGGCGAAGCGCACGGACCATCTGGCGCACGCCCGAAAGGTTGGCCGGTGCGGTGAGCAAGCCCGGGCGCTGCCGGCTGCTTTCCTCCACCTCACGCAGCCAAGCCTGGCGGGCTGGCCGGTAGAGGGCCGTCATCGGTGCCCTCGCGCCCCAGCGGCTCGCATAGGCTTGTGCGCACACCTCGAAACTGCCCAGATGGGGCGTCAGCAACACCAGACCCCGCCCCGCTTCCAAGGCCTCTTCCATCAAGGTGTCCCCGCGCCACTGAACCCAATCGTCGATCTGGCGTCCGCGAGGCGGCAACCAGAGCCAGGGGAGTTCGGCCACCATGCGTCCGGCCTGCCCCACGGCGGCACGGCGCTGAACAGCGGTCAATGCAGCCCGGCCCGCGTTGTCCTGCAGGCGCCGCCGATAGGACGGCGAGAGGGCGTAGGTGACCCATCCCAAGCACGCTCCCAAGCGGTGCAAAAGCCGCAAGGGCCAAAGGGCGAGCCAATGCAGCAGGACAGTCATGGTTCGTATAATGAGGGGGTCGCCGAGTTATTGAACTACTTGCGGGGCGATTCACAAATTCTGCTAAAGCGTTCGCCGCTCGCTTCCACTGCTCGGCAACGCGTCCGACAACCCCATTCAGGAGTGTAAGCAAGTGGCCAACGACTATCTCTTTACCTCGGAATCCGTCTCGGAAGGCCATCCCGACAAGGTGGCCGACCAGGTCTCCGACGCCATCCTCGACGCCATCTTCGCCCAGGACCCGCGCTCCCGCGTGGCCGCTGAAACCCTGTGCAACACGGGCCTCGTGGTGCTGGCCGGTGAAATCACCACCAATGCGCATGTCGACTACATCCAGGTTGCCCGCGACACCATCAAGCGCATCGGCTACGACAACACCGATTACGGCATCGACTACAAAGGCTGCGCGGTCATGGTCTGCTACGACAAGCAGAGCAACGACATCGCACAAGGCGTTGACCACGCCAGTGACGACCACCTCAACACCGGTGCCGGCGACCAAGGCCTGATGTTCGGTTACGCCTGTGACGAGACGCCCGAACTGATGCCCGCACCCATCTACTACGCGCATCGCTTGGTGGAGCGTCAGGCGCAACTGCGCAAGGATGGTCGTCTGCCTTTCCTGCGGCCCGACGCCAAGAGCCAGGTGACCCTTCGCTACGTTGATGGCAAGCCGCACAGCATCGACACGGTGGTGCTCTCCAGCCAGCATGCGCCTGAGATGAGCGACGGCACCAAGATGAAGCCCGCCTTCGTCGAGGCGGTGATCGAAGAGATCATCAAGCCGGTGCTGCCCAAAGAGTGGCTCAAGGACACCAAGTACCTGATCAATCCCACCGGCCGCTTCGTCATCGGCGGCCCGCAGGGCGACTGCGGCCTCACCGGCCGCAAGATCATCGTGGACACCTACGGCGGCGCCTGCCCGCACGGCGGCGGTGCCTTTTCCGGCAAGGATCCTTCCAAGGTTGACCGCAGTGCCGCCTATGCGGCCCGCTACGTGGCCAAGAACGTGGTGGCCGCTGGCCTGGCCAAGCAGTGCCAGGTGCAGGTGGCCTACGCCATCGGCGTGGCGCGCCCCATGAACGTCACGGTCTACACCGAGGGCACCGGTGTGATCTCCGACGAAAAGATCGCCGAGCTGGTGAACCGCGAATTCGATCTGCGGCCCAAGGGCATCATCCAGATGCTGGACCTGCTGCGCCCCATCTATTCGAAGACGGCCGCCTATGGTCACTTCGGGCGCGAGGAGCCCGAGTTCACCTGGGAGCGCACCGACCGCGCGGCCAAGCTTCGCGAAGCCGCCGGCCTGTGAAGCGACGAACGGCCCTTCAGGCGCTGGGCGCCGGGGCCGCTGTCTTGGGCATGTTCATGGCATCGGCACAGCCTGCCGGGTTGCTCCCCTCAGGCTGGGTCTAAAGCCCGCTGGCGCGAGGCCAGCACGCTGCCCAAGGCCAGCAAGGCGGCGCTGAGCATGAAACCCGTCTCCAGTCCACCGCCGGCTGCGTCGGATACCCACCCCACCATCACGGGGCCCACGATCTGCCCGGCCGCAAAGATGATGGTGAAGGCCGCGATGCCGGAGGGCCAAGCGGCTTTGACGCAGTTGTGCCGGACCAATGCGGTGGTCGACGCGACAACCGATAGAAAAGCGCCGCCGAAAAGGGCGCCCGAGACGAAGACGGCGACCGGGTGCGAGGACCCTACCGGCAGCAGCGTGGCCAAGGCCAGGAGCGCATTGAGGGTGGCCATCGGCCGCCCCCCTCGGTGTCGCTGCAGCAGCCCAGCCCACAGCCACGACGACGCCACCACGCCCACGCCCAGCAGGACATAGAAGGCCGTGACCACCGGGCCGCTGAGGCCCTGTTCGCGCAACAGCGTGATGATGAAGGTCATGTAACCGATGTAGCCCAGCCCGAAACAAAGGTATCCCAACATCCCGAAGCGCAATTGCCACAGGGGCGCGGGTTCTCGCTGCGCGGCGGGTACCGGCGGACTGCGCATGGCCTTGGTCATGGCCACCATGCAGGCGGTGCAGGCAGCGGCCAGAACCGACAGCGCCAGCCAGGCCCTTTGCCAATCCACCAGCGGGGCCAAAACGCCAACGCCAACCGAGCCATCCATCACCAACGGCAGCAACAGTGAGCAGGCCACGATCCCCAGGCCGGTCCCCCCGTAGTAAATCCCCAGAATCAGGCCAGACCGCGCACCCGCGCTTGGGCGCTGGGCCAGTGTGGCCGCCAGAAGCCCGCCGCCGGCAAAGCTGGCCGCACTGGCCACGCCGCTGGCAAAACGCAAGACCACCAGCGCCTCGTCCGAGCGGACCCCGGCGTGCAGCGCCAGCAAGATGCAGGCACCGAGACCGCCGGCCACCACCACCTGCCGCCCATCGAATCGGGCCTGCCAGCGGGGCAGCATCAAGGCACCAACCAGATAACCCGCCGCGTTGACCGTGTTCATGGCGCCGGCGGTCGCATAGCTCCAATCCAGATCGGCCCGCATGGCCGGCAGCAGCAGTGCATAGGCGAACCGCGCCAGGCCCAGGGAGACCGCTGAAGCAAGCGCCAAGCCGGCTGCCGTCCAGATCAGCCCGGCCTCGGCCGGCACCAAACGGCCGCCCTCACCCACACCCTGTTGTGTATCCGACCCCATGTCCTTCATGCCATGAATGGAATCCGGGATCAGTGTCGCATGGCCCACTGTTCACCAGGACAAAGAGGCCTCGGTTAAACTTCGGCCACCTTCCGAGGAGCGCTGCGAGACGCTGGTGTACAGACACCCATGCGGTCCCAGGCTCGGAACCGTGTCCAACCGCGCTCACCCTGCTTCGTCCCGTTCGCCCGGGCGTGCATGGGGAGCCGATCCACCAGCCGACTCCCCCTGCGCGCCGCCTTGAGCACGGCACGCGGCGGGCTCCATCTTTCATCTTTCGGAGCATTGAGTCATGAACGCTGTCGTCAAACCCCTGAAGGACCAGGATTACGTGGTCGCCGATCTGTCCCTGGCCGAGTGGGGCCGCAAGGAAATCAAGATCGCCGAGACCGAGATGCCCGGCCTCATGGCCATCCGCGAGGAATTCGCCAAGAGCCAGCCCCTCAAGGGTGCCCGCATCACCGGCTCCCTGCACATGACCATCCAGACCGCGGTGTTGGTGGAGACGCTTCAGGCCCTGGGTGCCGACGTGCGCTGGGCCTCGTGCAACATCTTCTCCACACAGGACCACGCTGCCGCGGCGTTGGTGGTCAAGGGCACGCCGGTGTTTGCCTACAAGGGCGAGACGCTGGCTGACTACTGGGACTACACCCACCGCATCTTCGAATTCGGCCCCAAGGGTTCGGCCACCGAAGGCCCGAACATGATCCTGGACGATGGTGGCGATGCCACGCTGCTGATGCACCTGGGCCAGCGCGCCGAGAAGGATCCGTCGGTCATCGCCAACCCCAGCAGCGAGGAGGAGACCTGCCTCTTCAACGCCATCAAGGCCAAGCTGGCGCAAGACCCCACCTGGTACACCCGCAAGGCCGCTCAGATCATCGGCGTAACCGAGGAAACCACCACCGGCGTGTTGCGCCTCAACGAAATGTCGGCCAAGGGCACGCTGCAGTTCCGCGCCATCAACGTCAATGACAGCGTGACCAAGAGCAAGTTCGACAACCTCTACGGCTGCCGTGAATCGCTGGTGGACTCCATCAAGCGCGCCACCGATGTCATGATCGCCGGCAAAGTGGCGGTGGTGGCCGGCTACGGCGACGTGGGCAAGGGCTCGGCCCAGGCCCTGC